>CAVTDA010000110.1:0-27061 GCA_963733285.1 uncultured Acidobacteriota bacterium | reverse complement strand
GTCCCAATGTTTGTTGGGGACGTTCCGGTAAGTACAAGCTGAAGCTGCGAGTTGGCGCAAAGATGAGCAAAATCGATTTGAATTCCGGTATACCATTCGGCCATTCCGAGAGCTGTCCAGGAGTGGTGCATGAACACGTGGCCGAACGATTTTTGCGCAACTGATGGACCTTCTTCCGCTCGCCGAATTCCGCCGCTGCGTGGAGCGCTACGACGGCGACTACAAGGTGCAAAGCTTCTCTTGCCTGGACCAGTTTCTGTCTCTGGCTTATGCCCAACTCACTTATCGCGAGAGTCTGCGCGACATCGAAACCTGCTTGCGTGCCCATGCGGCGCCAACTTTATCACATGGGCTTTCGCGGCGGCATCTCGCGCAACAATCTTGCCAACGCCAACCGGCAGCGCGATTGGCGGATCTATGCCGATTTCGCGCGCGTGCTCATTGCCCAGGCCCGTGCCCTGTACCAGGACGAACCGTTCGGGCTGGAATTGGACCAGACGGTCTACGCCTTCGATTCCACCACCATCGATTTGTGCCTGTCGCTTTTTCCCTGGGCGCAATTTCGGCGGCACAAAAGTGCGGTGAAGCTGCACACCCTGCTGGACCTGCGCGGCAGCATTCCGACCGCTGTTTATGTGACCGGCGGGCAGGTGAACGATGTCAAGCTGCTCGACCAACTGGTCTGGGAAGCGGGAGCCTTTTATCTCCTCGATCGAGGCTATATCGATTACCGCCGCCTCTATCTGATCACCCAAGCGCTGGCTTTCTTCGTCACCCGCGCCGATCAGAACATGGGCTACCGTGCCTGCGCGCGGCGCGGAGTCGATCATGCCCAGGGGCTGCGTTCCGATCAAACCATTCGCCTGACCGGACCCAAGAGTTCGCGTCGCTATCCCGCACCCCTGCGGCGCATCCACTACTTCGACGCCGAGAAGGACTTGCGCCTGGTCTTTCTCACCAACAATTTTCACTTGGCGCCCCTGCTCATCGCGCAACTCTACCGCGCCCGCTGGCAAGTCGAATTGTTCTTTCGCTGGATCAAACAGCATCTGCATATCCGGGCTTTCTACGGCACCTCGCGAGAACGCCGTGAAGACGCAAGTGTGGGTGGCGATCAGCGTCTACGTCCTGGTGGCCATCCTCAAAAAGCAACTCCGTCTCGACCTCAGCTTGCACAAAATCCTGCAAATTCTGAGCGCCACGACTTTCGAAAAAAGCCCGATTTTACTGGCTTTTTCGCAATACAACGAGCAAATTCCAGAACCAGATCCTTCTATCCAATTGGATCTGTTCAACTTATGATGGGACAGTACTGATACGAATTCCAAAATTTGCGGTAGGATTCTAGACTCTCTACTTCTTGCTCCATACGAAAATCCTTATTGGCCGGCTGGCGCAGGGCGAGCCCAGCCCTGCGAATCATTCGTATCCCTCGCCTTTATCCAGAGTTTCACTCTGCGCAACCCAGCCAAACATGAAATCCTGGGGATGGGCCGCGAGCCGCAGAGGAGCGCAAAGAGCGCGCACCTCTGCGCTACCTAGGCAAATCTCCAACTTACTTCGCCGCCACGGTTTGAAGCTGGCTGCCGCGAATCCATTCGAGAATCGTGCGGTACTGCCAGCTCCCTTCATTGCCGGGCCAGCGCTGGCCGCCGTTGTGGGTCGCGAGATAATCACCAACGTTGCCGGCGCTGTCGGTTGGCCGGGTGGGCTTGATCAGAATCAGGCTCTGCCGGGGATCGCTGATATCCACCACGCGCATGGCGTATTTGTAATTCGACTCGCTGTCCTGGTCGGAGTAAACACCCTCGGAGTTGGGGGGCGCGAGTTTAAAGATCACGTGGCTGGCGTGGCAGAACACGCACGCCTTGCCGTCGGGGCCGGGGGTGGCGAGAATCGGCTCGATCTTGGAAACGAAGTATTTGAAGTCGAGCACCGAGCCCGGCTGCACGTCCTTCAAGGCATCGGTCAGCTTCTTGCCGTCCAGCACGCTTTCGGCAATCAACCGCAAACGCGGGTTCTTATCCTGCTTCAGTTCCACCATGGCCACGTGGAAGTCCTGCCGCTGTTCAACATCCTTCACTTTGCGCAGAACATCGAGCGCGGCGGCGCGGGCATTGGCGTCGGGGTCCTGCAAAGTCGCCAGCACCGTATCGAGCACAATGGGATTCTCGAGCAGACTCGCCTGCTGCTGCTCCACCGTTCCCTTGCCTCCCAAAACGTAGCGCGTGTCCTGGGAAACCGCGCCGCCGGAAACTCCCAGGTGGAGGCGCAGGAATTTGGGATTCCCCGCCTCTTCGATCAGGACGCCGCGCGCCTGGCTTTTGAGTCCGGCAAAAGCCGTCTTCACCAGAGGGGCGGTCTGCGGATTGTTCAGGAAATGTTCCAGACGAAGCGCGCACCGCCGCCCGCTCGACTTCCGGATCGGGATCGTTGAGTCCCGCCAAAACCTGATCGCGCAGGGATGGGTCGTCCATCAGGTTCTTGAAGGAAGACGCCGCGTTCAGAACCTTGGCGTAATTCTCCACGCCGCGGTCCCGCTCCAGCAGATTGCGCAAACCAGTCTCCACGCCCGCTTCCTGCTCCCAGTGCGAGCCCTCGCGGCAGCGCCGCGAGCATCGGCAGCACAAGAGCCTGGCTGTCGGCGTTGCCATGATTCAGAATCTCCACCACCTTGTTGACGAGTCTGGGATCGGGCGCGGTGGGAGCGTCCAGATTCAGGATTCCGCGCTGGTTGTCTTCGTAGACGTAGCGAACCGTCTGGCGGACGTCAGAGTTGGAATCCTTGGCCAGATTGAGCGCGGCAAGCGTGAAGCGCTCATCCTCGGCGCCGCTCAGCGTGCTCCCCGCCTTCAGCACTTCCATCTTCATGTCCGTGTCCGCGCCTTCGAGGCAGGCGAGGAGAGCGGTCTCAAGCTCCGGCCCGGAACTCTGGAAGAAGTGAATCAAGTCGCTGTCATTGCCGATGCGCGTCTGGTAGAAGCCATTGTTCACGTCATAGCGGAAGTTGACCGTCTCGCGGTAGGGCGAGTACTCATACCCCTCGCGGTGCAGATCGGGAACTCCGGTGACGTATTTGGTGAGCACGGCAGGCAGCTCAATCGAGACGGTATTCGCCTTGACCGGGGGCAACGCATAGTGGCGGATATGGAAATCCCAGAGCGCGTTCAGAATGGTTTCGCGCCCCAGGGCGTGCCCTCGCGCAATACCTTGGCAAGGACTTGGGCCTGATCGCGGGCCGCTGCCTCAAATCCCTGCTGGATTCTGACCTTGTCGGCATCCTGAGGCGATGCGCGCACCCAGGAACCGAGATATCCGGTGTTTTCATCGAGAAGGTCGTAAACGCTCTCCTGGAGGCCGCGCCGCACCATGGGGTTGGTCTCGGTATTCAGGCGCATGGCCAGGGCTTCGAGAGTGCTCTTGCGCTCGGGGGAATGATCCACCTGCCAGTAATACCACCGCCAAATGCCCGAAGCCGCCTGGAAACGTACGAAGGGGACGTCATCATTGAGCGCGCCTTCAAGAGCGGCGAGCAGTTCGGGGTCGGTGGTAAGTTCTTTAAAATGTTGATTAAAGACGCGGGTGGCTCCCCAGCGGGTGCGCGCGTCGGGAGACTTTAACGCGGCAATCAGCAGTTTGCGGCCCCAGGAGCGTATTCCGCCCGGCGCGACAACTCCATGCGCACGGCATAGGCAGCGCTAATCTGAACCATTTTGCTGGGATCGCCCAGCGCGCGAATCAGTTGCGGCATCGAGCCGGGATCAGCCATGTGACCGATCGCCCGGGCCGCGGCTTCCCGCGCCAGAGGCTGATCGCTCTTCGCCAGAACCTCCCGAATCTGAACGAGTTGAGCTTCGGGAGCGAGGTCCCAATAACGGTCAAGCTGGGCGAGCAGCAAGGGAAGATTTTGAGTCGCAAGGCGCGCCGGCGCGGGATAAGCCGCATCCCAGTCTTTGGCCTTGGTGGGGCCCGGATAGAGCGTCGAGAGCGTCATCACGGCAAATTGCGTGGCGCGGAACGGAGTGTTGAATCCCTGATAGACGGGATCGCCCTCCCAATCGCCTTCCGGACGCTGCGCCGCCAGCATGGCCTTGATGCCGTGGTTCATGCGCTCATCGGTTTCAGGACGGTGTCCCGCGACCGCGAGGGCGTAAAGCGCATTGTAGGAAATAAAGTCCGCGGTTTTGGCCTTTTTGTCGAACATGTAGGGCCAGCCGCCGTCCGGCGTTTCATAGGTGTAGAGCTGGTCGATCAACTTGTCGATTTGGGCGGAGTACCTAGTGTGATCGATCGCCGCGAGCATCAGTATTTTCCAGCTCACATCGATCATGTTTTCCGGATCGCGGGCGACGGCAAGCTGCTCCACTCGGTCGCGCTCGGCCTGCCACTTGGCGTCGTGGGTCTGATGATAGACAAGGTCGAAGGTCTGCCAGCTCTGCGTGGCGATTTCAAAGGGGCTCACATCGGGCTCGCAGCCGTCCGCCTCGTTCCCGGGCATTGTCTTCACGCCGGCATAGTGAATCTTCAGGAACTCGGCATAAGGGGCGTTGAAGTTCGGGCGCGGCGCGTCATGCGTCACGTTCTGCTCCATCTGGTGCATGATCAGGGGCAGGCGGCTGGCTTCCGTGCGGGCCGTGTAAATCACGCGCACCCAGTTGGTGTTGGGCTCGCCATAAAGCGGCCGGGCGTTGTTGTAAATCCGGTCGGCGATGAATTCGAGCGCCGGGCGCTGGGTAGGCGCGTAACCGTTCTGGACCGCCGTCAGGTAGCCGCGCATGGTGAACTGCGAGGGGTGGCAGGCAATGCAGAGCTGGGTCTCCGAATGCTGCATCGTGGTGCGCAGGGCCACCGAACCCCGGCGCGGGGTGTTGGAAAGCCACGTATCTCCCATGTTTACAATGAAATCCATGCCGGCGCGCACGGCTACGTGGGGGTCGGTGTAGGGCGGCACGGGATAATCGAACGTCTTGAGCTGGTAGGCCGGGTGATTGGCATCCACGCGGACGTAGTATTCGCCCCGGGTTTCACGATGCGTGTCCGGAACTTATAGAGCCCAGGGTAGTTCTGCGTCGCCTCGATCTGATAGACAAATTGTCCGTCGGTGTAGGGATGCACGTCGAGCGTCGTTCAGCGTCCTTCCCCAGTTGGAAGATGTCCACATCAAACGGCACATCACGATCAGTCACGTTGAGGACAAAATAGACAAGCCTGGCTTCTCGCCGTGATAAGTGAACTTGAACCACTGAAATCCCTTCAGCATGGCCTTGTACCCATCCTCGCCGGGGAGGGAGCGTAAGGCCGCTCGTCGTCGCTGCCGTAAATCGTTTGGCCCAGGTTGAAGGATTGGGCGGTTTGCCAGGTGCCGTTGGGCGAAGCGGAAATCAGGCCGGGCTGGGCTTCGCTGGAGTGCGCAGGCACCACCGCGGCCACTTGCGGAACCGCATGCACCGTCGCTCCAATTTCCGGCAGGTGAACGCCGGCGGGGGCGGAGAGTGAAACGTCAAGCGGACCAGCCGCGCGGGGCTGAACCGTCAGGTAGAAATCGAGATCGGCCGTGTGCAGCCACTTGCTTTCGATTTCCCCCTGCGCATCGGTCACTGTCACCAGCACAGAGTCATTCCCCTGAACCTGCGCCGGATTCTTCACCGAGACGGTCAGCGCATAAAGAGCATCGGGACGGACCTGGCCCAGGTGGATCTCCCGAACCGTCGGCGTGCTGGATTGATCGGCGCGCACGGGCCGACTGTCATGCAGAAGCATGGCCGTGACGATCGCTCCGGTCGCCAGAAGGAGAACTCCCCAATGCGCACTCGTCCACTTTTTTGTTGCCCCCATTTCACCAACCTCCCCAAATTTCACTTTTGAATTGCGTTCGGCTTTCCCCTACTGCCCTTTCGCCAGAAGTTCTTTCCATCGCGCCCAGGCTTGCTCGCGCGCCTGCCGATTGGCGTCGCTGGCGTCGGGTGCTTCCCCGGCCCGCATAAATCCATGCCCGGCACCATCATAGACGACGGGCGCAAAGGTCTTTCCCGCCGCCTTCATCTGCTCCCCTGTATCAGGTAGAGTGGCCCCAATGCGGGAATCGTTGCCCGCATAAAACCCGTAGACGGGCGCAGTAATGGCTGCCATCGCACCTTTTGCCGGGGGCGGACCGTAGAAAACGAACGCGGCGGCGAGACCCTTGCGATGAGTGGCAAAACGGAAACTCTGCCCGCCACCCCAGCAGAATCCCGCCACATACAGCTTGCCGTTCGAGGCCGGAATCGTAGTCGCATAATCCGCAGCGGCATCGAGGTCCGCCGTGATCTGATCGGGATTCAGGTGGCTCACCGCCTCCGCCGCCGCGCTGCTCATGCCTTCACCGGGCGGGAAGGAAGTGCTGCGGCCACCATTCGGACCCATTCCGGAAAGGAGATCGGGCGCAACCGCGATATAACCCGCCTCGGCAACCTGATCTGCGAGGTCCTGCACCCAGTCCGTCATTCCGAATATCTCATGGATGATGAGAACGACCGGGGCTTTGTCCTTCACTTCGGGATAGACCACGAAGGTCTCGACGGCGCGGCCATCGTGCTTGAGGGTCACCCACTCGCGATGCCGTGGCGATTTCTCGACCTTCGCACGAGCCCAGTCCTGCGCCAAAGCCGGTGAAACGCTGGCGAGGAGAAAAATCCCCAGGATGAGAAACCGCATCGTGATCCCTGAATTGTGAGTGCCCTGTTGCCCGTTTCGACCCGAAATGCAGTTCGGGGGAAGGCGCTGAAATCATAACGCGTTACCCCCATGGTCGCAAGGCCCGCGGCACATACAATCGTGAAGCCGTTTGATATACTCACGCTTCCCGGTCAAAGGATTTCCGCCTCAGGAGGATTCCATGACATCCGCATTTTTCCGGAAACTGCCCCGCCTGATCGTGTCTTCCATCTTCCTTGCGTCAACTTGCCCGGTGGCAATTGCCGCGTCGCCTGCCGATGCGCCCGTTGCGCAGGGTGCCAGCGTTACATTGATCCATTGCGGGATGCTGATTGATGAGGTCTCCGACACGCCGCGGCGAAACGTCCTGGTGGAGGTTGCGGGAGGCAAGTTTCGATCCATCACGAATTACCGGGAGGGATTTGCGCTTCCAGCCGGGGCGGCTTTCATCGACCTCGGTTCAGAAACCTGCATACCCGGGCTGATCGATTCGCACACGCACATCCTGCTGCAGGGCGATCAGAAACCGGGGCAGTACGACGAGCAAATTCTGAAATGGTCTCTACCCTACCGCACAATTCTGGGAACGCGGTCGGCGCGTCTGGCGCTGGACTACGGCTTCACCACGATTCGCGATTGCGAAACCGAAGGCGCCTACTACGCCGACGTATCCATTCGCGATGCCATCAAACAGGGTGTGATTCCCGGCCCGCGCATGGTGGTGGTAACGCGCGCGTTGAATGTGACCGGGGCTTATGCGATTGAAGGCTACGACCCGGCGTGGAAGTTTCCGCATGGAGTTCAGGTGGTGGATGGACCCGTCGAGGCGCGCAAGGCGGTGCGCGAGCAGATTGCCAATGGAGCTGACTGGATCAAGGTCTACGCCGATCAGCGGGTATCAACGGGGAATGGAGTCGTGCACAGCATCCCCACCTTCACGGCGGAGGAATTCGACGCCATCGTCGATGAGGCACACCGCGAGGGCCACAAAGTTGCCGCGCACGCGATGGGCATCGAGGGAGTTCATAATGCCTTGCAGGCGGGCGTGGATTCGATTGAACACGGCGCATCGATCACCGATGAAGATCTCAAGACCATGGCGGCGCGCGGAACCTGGTACGTCCCCACCCTTTTTATTTTTGTTTACGCCGATCAAATCAACGCCGCAAACGGATTCCCGGGATGGAACGGCGGCACGGCAATTCACGCCGAAACGTTTCGACGCGCGCTCAAGGCGGGAGTCAAGATCGCCTTCGGCACCGACGTGGGCGGTTTTGAATGGACTCTTAATCCGGCGAATGAGTTTCCGCTGATGGTCGAGTACGGCATGACGCCCGCCCAGGCGTTGCACGCGGCCACGGTATCGGGCGCAAAATTGCTCGACATGAGCAACGAGATTGGATCGGTCGAACCTGGCAAGCTGGCGGACCTCGACGCCGTCGAAGGTGATCCCTTGAGTGACATCAAAACTCTCGAAAACGTGAACTTCGTCATGAAAGGGGGCGTGGTTTATAAGCACCCCGAGAAACACTGATGGAAAGGGCCACCCGGCAATCGTGCCGGATTGCTGTCTTGGAGCAGGCGTATAATTATCAGTTCGCTGAAAGGGGACTTTATGGATCGCGCCGCGGCGTGGGAATTACTTTGCGAATACACCAAGAACGAAGGCTTGCGCAAACACGCATTGGCCGTGGAAGCCTGTGTCCGCGCCTACGCCCGCAAGTATGGCGAGGATGAGGGAAAGTGGAGCGTCGTGGGGCTCATCCACGATTTCGATTATGAGATGTATCCGAACGCGCCGGATCATCCCATGAAGGGCAGCGAGATCTTGAAGGAGAAAGGCGTCTCGGAAGAGATCCGCCGCGCCATTCTGGGCCACGCGAATTACAGCGGCGTGCCGCGCGATACGCTTCTCGCCAAAACGCTGTTTGCCTGTGATGAAGTGGCGGGATTCATCACTGCATGCTCGCTGGTGAGGCCAGACCGGATTGCGAGCCTGGAAGCGAAATCGGTGAAGAAGCGAATGAAGGACAAGGCCTTTGCGCGCTCGGTGAGCCGCGAGGATATCCTGAGTGGGGCGGAGGAGCTGGGCGTCCCGCTCGATGAGCACGTCGCGTTCTGCATTGCCGCCATGCGCGAAATCGCCGGTCAACTGGGCCTTGAGCCCGCAGGCGGGTCGGCTACCGTCCCGGCGGGTGCTTAAACCCCGCCCGGCCGCGCCATCATAACGTCACTTTCTGAAGATAGGTTGGGATGGCCACATCCCATTGAAGCTCCTGCATGATGCGCTGTTGGAGAGCCTCGCTGGCATGCGGCTCGCCGTGCACAAGGAACGTGCGGCGCGGACCGTGTTTGAATTTCTTGAGCCACCCAAGGATTTCACCATAATCCGCATGGGCGCTGAGGTTTTCAATGGTTTCAATGCGGGCTCGGACGTTCACTTCGTGCCCATACATTTTCACTGCCCTGGCGCCGGACTGAATCGCTTGTCCGCGCGTTCCCGCCGCCTGAAATCCTACAAAAAGAATTGTATTGCGATAATCCGGCAGGCAGCGCTCGAGGTGATGGAGCACGCGGCCACCCGTTGCCATGCCGCTGGCGGAAATGATGATCAGGGGAAAGCGCACGCCGTTCAACTGCTTGGATTGATCGACAGACTTATCGAAGTGCAGGTCGGGCGGCGAGAAAGGCTTAATTCCCTTCTCTTCCATCGCGTCCAGCTCCAGGCTGTGGTCTTCCTTGTGCTTTTCGTAGATATGCGTGACGTCGATCGCCATGGGGCTGTCGACGTGAATCGGAATCGAGTGCATCTTTCCGTCTTCAATCACCTCACGCAAAAGATAGAGCAGCTCCTGCGTGCGGCCAATCGCGAACGAAGGAATCACCACGCTCCCACCGCGGCTGGCCGTGCTCTCGACGATCGACGTTAGCCGCTCCCCAATATCTTCCTTAGGGTGCAGACGGTCGCCGTAGGTAGATTCAAGCAGCATGTAATCGTATCCATCCTCGGGAACCGCGGGCCCGGGAATCACCATTTGCGGAAAGCGGCCGAGATCGCCGGAGAAGAGAATCCGCTTGGATAGTCCGTTCTCCTTGACGGTGACCTCAATCATGCGGGCGCCCAGAATGTGCCCGGCAAAGTACGTCCGCATGGTGAAGTGGGGGGAGATTTCGACCGGTTCCGCCGCATTGATCGCGCTGAGGTATTCCAGCGATTGGACGGCTTCCTCGTAAGTGTAGAGCGGCAGAGCCGGGGCGTGCTTGGAAAAGCCTTTTCGGTTGGCGAATTCGGCATCTTCTTCCTGGAGGTGGCCGGAATCCGGCAAGACTATTTTGGTGAGATCGACGGTGGCAGGAGAGGCCAGAATGCGGCGGCGAAATCCGTCTTTAACCAGGCGCGGAATGTAACCGACGTGGTCCAGGTGCGCGTGGGTCAGCAGCAGCCAGTTGATGCTCGCGGCTGGAACCGGCAGCGGATTCCAGTTGCGCTCTCGCAGCTCCTTATGACCCTGAAAGAGTCCGCAATCGACCATCAGGCGCTCCCCGCCCGCTTCCAGCAGATACTTTGAACCGGTTACGGTGCCGGTGGCGCCGAGAAAGGTTAAGGTAGCCACGAAGTGTCCCTTCTGAGATGCAATGGAATAATGGCTGGAATCAAATCACCACCGACTCTTGATACTCACCAAAAGCGCGGCGGAGGGCATCGGAGATTTCCCCCACGGTAGCGTAGGACTTGACCGCATCAAGGATTGCCGGCATCAGATTGCCGTTGGAGCGCGCGGCCTGCTCCACCGCATCAAGGGTTGCTTTGACGCGGGCGGCGTCGCGCCGGGCGCGCAGGGCCACAAGGCGCTCTACTTGTGTCCGCTCGATTTCAGGATCGATGCGCAGGAGCGGCGGGACCGCGCGCGTCTCCTCGACGAAGCGATTGACGCCGATCACTATCCGGTCGCCGCGCTCGATGGATTGCTGGTATTCGTAGGCCGACTGTTGAATCTCGCGCTGCGGGTAACCCGATTCGATGGCCCGCACCATTCCACCCATGGCATCGATTTTGCCAGGTACTCCTGAGCTTTCGTTTCAATTTCGTCGGTGAGCTTTTCAATCACGTACGAACCGGCCAGGGGATCGATGGTGTTGGCCACGCCGGTCTCCGCGGCCAGAATTTGCTGCGTACGCAAGGCCAGCAGTGCGGAATTCTCCGTTGGCAGGGCCAGCGCCTCGTCGCGAGCGTTGGTGTGCAGCGACTGGGTTCCGCCCAGCACGGCGGCGAGCGCTTGCAGTGTAACGCGCACGATATTCACATTGGGCTGCTGCGCAGTCAGCGTGGAGCCGGCAGTTTGGGTGTGAAAGCGGAACATCCACGAGCGAGGGTCCCTGGCTTGAAAGCGCTCCCGCATGATGCGCGCCCATAATCTGCGCGCGGCGCGGAATTTGGAAATCTCCTCGAGAAGATCGTTATGGGCATTGAGGAAGAAGGAGAGGCGCGGCGCGAAATCATCCACGGCCAGACCGCGCCGGAGCGCGGCCTCCACATAAGCGATGGCGTTGCCGAAAGTAAACGCCACTTCCTGCACGGCAGTCGAGCCCGCTTCGCGAATGTGATATCCGCTGATCGAAATCGTGTTCCACTCGGGCGCGCGCTCGCGGCAGAAAGCGAAAATATCGGTCACGATGCGCAGCGCTGGAGCCAACGGGAAGATGTAAGTCCCGCGCGCGATGTACTCTTTCAGAATATCGTTCTGAACCGTTCCGGAAAGCCGCGCAATATCCACGCCTTGTTTTTCCGCCACTGCGAAATAGAGCGCAAGCAAGATGGCGCCCGTGGCATTGATGGTCATGGAGGCGGAGACGCGGTCGAGGGGGATGCCGGCAAAGAGCGTTTCCATGTCTTCGAGCGAGTTGATGGCCACGCCAACCCGCCCCACTTCGCCGCGCGAGAGAGAGTGATCCGAATCCAACCCGATTTGCGTGGGAAGATCGAACGCTACGGAAAGCCCCGTTTGTCCCTGCGAAAGCAGATAACGGTAACGCGCATTGGATTCACACGCCGACCCAAAACCGGCGTACTGGCGCATGGTCCAGAGGCGGCTGCGATAAAGCGACGGGTGGATGCCGCGCGTGTAGGGGTATTCACCCGGATAACCCGCCTTATCGTTATAGTCCCAATTGGCGAGATCCTGAGGCGTGTAGAAGCGCTTGAGCTCAAGGCCGGAGCCCGTGGTGAATTTCACTTTGGATTCTTTGCCCTGGTCCGCAGCCATGATTGGACGATCGAACTACGCCTCACTCCCTCCGCCAACATTGAGCCGCCATCGCGTCAACGGACGCTCTTCGCCTTGGCGAACGAGTAGAGACAAAGGATTGCCAGAAAGACGGTGAATCCCGCGAACATCCAGAAGTGGACCAGCCCCTGCTCCGGTGTCTTTCGGTAGCCTTCCCATTCGGCATAGGTCACGGAAACACCCATCAAGGCGAGGAAAAAGAATGCCAGGGCAATGAGCAAGTGAAACAGCCGCTTGAAGTTCAGCATCCAGCGTTGCAGCAAATCCCCGATTCGACTCAAAGCCTTGCTTCCCTCCCTGGGACGGCCAGTTTCCCCTACCCGGTACGATATCGTAAGGACAATCCCTCATGCAGTCAAACCTCAGGACGCCCGTTCTGGGGAAAAGTGACATTTTGGGAAATGACAAAATTCCAGCAACGCGGGCGATTTGACTTGATATCAATCAGTTGCGCTCTGCCCCGGGGCTTTCTCTTGACGCAGGCAGGCTCCAAACCTAGAATTGACGTTGCGGGTCGGCCCCGACTTTGCAGGTGAGCCTTGGATCTCGATGACAATTTCAAACGCCTGATTAAGGAATTGGGAGACGCCATCAACGAATCCCTTTCCGAATCGGACCGGATTGCGGATGTCATGTCCCGCATTCGCACCGCCGGCTATGACCTGTTTCTGGTTTTGGAGGTCACGATTGGCTTCAACAAGCGTGGTGAAGTAAACGTTGTTCATCGCCAACAAATCAATGCTGACGGCAAGTCCGATCCGGATTTCCACCTGACCACGCAGGACACCCAGTTTCTTCGCGCCTTGAAGATCGTCGTGGATGAAGACCTCGAATCCTAGTTAATTCCACTGCGAACGATCCGGGTTCTTTGCCGGATTCTCCTCCGGCGCATCCATCTCGCCTTTTCCCCCTGAATCAGTTAACGTAGAAAACCTTGAGCCCGGCAGCGGATCGATGGGGCGGGAAATTACCGTCATGAATATCCTGGAACAACTCTTTGCGCAGCATTTCCGCACACTCCCTGAGCGCGTGCAACCGCTGCAAGGACAACTGGGAGGCTCTGGGCGCAAGATTATTCGCCTCGCGAATCAAGAGCACAGCGCAATTGGAATTTTGTATGAAGGGCGCGAAGAGAACCTCGCCTTCCTGGAATTTTCCCGGCACTTCCGCCGTCACGGCCTGCGGGTTCCGGAAATCTACACTGAGGATTTAAGCCAAGGCGCCTACCTGGAAGAAGACCTCGGCGACGCCACGCTGTTTGACTTCCTTTCTTCGCATCGAAACGGCGGGAATATCTCTCCCGAAGCCGTGGCCGCATACCGCCAGGTCGTCGAAATTCTGCCGCGGTTCCAGGTGGAAGCTGGACGCGATTTGAACTACAAGGTCTGTTATCCGCGCCCCAGCTTCGACCGCCAATCCATCGCCTGGGATTTGAATTACTTCAAATATTATTTTTTGCGCCTCGCGGGGATTCCCTTCAACGAGCAGGCGCTGGAGAACGACTTCAGCCGCCTGACGAAGCTCCTGCTCCGCCGCCGACCGGAATTACTTTCTCTACCGCGACTTCCAATCGCGCAACGTCATGTGGCGTGACGGGCATCCCTATTTTATCGATTACCAGGGCGGCCGCCGTGGTGCGTTGCAATACGATATCGCTTCGATTCTCTACGATGGCAAGGCCGATCTGCCACCGGATCTTCGCCAGCAATTGCTGGATTACTATCTCGATGCGCTCGGCAAATTTATTCCGTTTGACCGCACAAAGTTCATGGAGCACTACTACGCCTACGTCTATGTCCGAATCATGCAGGCGCTCGGGGCGTATGGTTTTCGCGGATTCTACGAGCGCAAGGCTCACTTCCTACAGAGCGTGCCTTTTGCGCTGAAAAACCTGCGCTGGCTCCTGCACCATGTGGAATTGCCCGTGGCGCTGCCCGCGCTGACTGATGCGTTCAAGAGCATGTTGGCGTCGGACAAGCTGCAGTCCATGGCTCCGCAGGGGGAAAATCTTACCGTGCGCATCTTCAGCTTCTCCTTCCACCGAATCGCCCCCGCAAGACGACAGCGGAAATGGCGGCGGCTTTGTTTTCGACGCCCGCAACCTGCCCAATCCCGGACGCGAGGAACGCTTCAAGCTGCTGACCGGGGAAAGACGCTCCGGTGAAGGAATACCTGGAAAAGCAGGAGAGCGTTCGGCAGTATCTTCTCAAATGTCCTTGCGCTGGTGAATTCAAGTGTGAGGAGCTACCTCCGCCCGGGGATTTAAGAACCTCATGGTGTCGTTCGGATGCACGGGCGGCCAGCACCGCTCGGTCTATCTCGCGGAAAAATTGGCGAACCAACTGCGCGGTACGAAGGGCACTCGACATAGTCGTGCCACCATCTGGAAATGGAGAAGCTCGGTAAATGAAGGCCATGATCCTCGCAGCCGGCCTCGGTACGCGCCTGCGCCCGCTCACTAACGACCGTCCCAAGGCTCTGGTGGAGATCGCCGGCCGCACGTTGCTGGAGATTACGCTTGCCCGCCTTCGCGCTTTCGGGATTACGGAAGTCATCGTTAACGCCCATCACTTTGCCGATAGGGTCGTGGATTATCTTCAGAAAAACGGCAACTTCGGAATGCGTATCGAAATCTCGCGCGAAGACGTTTTGCTCGATACCGGCGGCGGATTGAAGAAGGCGGCGTGGTTCTTTCTTGAAGATTCAATTCAGAAGAATGCGCCCTTTATTCTGCACAACGTTGACGTCGTGAGCACGATCGATTTGGGCCGAATCGTGCAATTTCACCGCGAGAACAAAGGCTTCTGGCCACGCTTGCCACAAAGAGCCGGGAGACTTCACGCTATCTTCTCTTCAACGATCAAATGGAACTCGCCGGGCGCCAGGCTGGTAGTGGGCAAAAATCGGAATGGGCGCGCGTACCCGGTCCGTCGCATGCCCACCGGCTGGCATTTTCCGGCATCCAGCGTTATTTCGCCAAAGCCGTTGACGATGATGACGGAAAACGGCGCGTTCTCGATCATCGACTCGCTTACCTGCGGTTGTCTTCACTGGGCGAGCGAATTCTGGGCTTTCGCGCCGATGAGTATTACTGGCGGGACCTCGGAAGGCCTGAACATTTGTCGCAGGCGGAAGAAGATTTGAAGGAAAGCTCGTTCATGCCCGAGCCCTCGGCATGATCCAGCTTGCGGCCTCATTGCGGCGTAATTCGCTCAAGGCCATCGAGGTAAGGTCGCAGCGTGGCGGGGACAATAATGGACCCGTCGGCCTGCTGATAATTTTCAATAATCGCAACCCACGTTCGGCCCACGGCAAGGCCGCTGCCGTTCAAGGTATGGAGCAATTCCGTCTTGCCGGACTTGCCGCGGCGGAAGCGAAGATTTGCGCGCCGCGCCTGAAATGCTTCGAAGTTGGAGCACGAAGAAATTTCCCTGAAACTCGCCCGGCCGAAGGCAGCCAGACTTCGATGTCGTAGGTCTTCGCCGAGCTGAATCCCATATCGCCTGTGCACAGTGTAATAACCCGGTAGGGCAGTTCCAGCCGCTGGAGAATCTCCTCCGCATCGTGCGTCAACTTTTCCAGTTCGTCATAGGAAGTTTCAGGAGTCGTGAACTTGACCAGTTCCACCTTCTGGAATTGGTGCTGGCGGATGATTCCGCGCGTGTCCTTTCCGTAGGACCCGGCCTCGCTGCGGAAGCACGCTGTCCAGGCGCAATGTTTGACTGGGGAGGTGTTCGAATTCCAGAACCTCACCGCTATAGAGATTCGTGACCGGAACTTCCGCCGTCGGGATTAGCCAAAAATCTGTACCCTCGATCTTGAACAAGTCATCCCTGAACTTTGGCAATTGGCCCGTGCCAAACAGGCTCGCGGAGTTCACCAGGAAAGGCGGCAGAATTTCCGTATAGCCGTGCTCGCGCGTGTGCATATCGAGCATGAAATTGGCCAGCGCTCGCTCGAGCTTGGCGCCGACTCCGGCATAAACGGCAAAGCGCGCACCGGTGATTTTCGTGGCGCGCTCAAAATCCAGAATTCCCAATGCCGGGCCCAAATCCCAGTGCGCCTTGGGCTCGAAATCAAACTTGCGCGGCGTCCCCCAGCGGCGAACCTCCTGATTGTCGGCGGCACCGCGGCCCACCGGCACGCTCGAATGCGGAACGTTTGGAACCAGACGCAGGACTTCGCGCAATCGCTCATCACACGCCTTGGCCTGCTCATCGAGTTCCTGGATCTCGGCGCCCAGCGGTTTCATCTCGGCAATCAAAGCGGAGGCGTCCTGCTTCTGCTTTTTGAATGTGGCGATTTCGTCGGAGACTTTGTTGCGGCGCGCTTTGCGACCCTCGACCTCCATCAACAGCCGGCGACGCTCACGGTCGAGCGTTTCAAAACCGTCCAGAATATCTGTGAGCCCGCGTTCGCGCATTTTCTCTTTGACGAGATCCAGATTGTCGCGGACAAAATTCAAATCCAGCATTTGGAGGTTTCGCTCCTTGGCTCGGACGGAGCCGAGAATCTGAGGTTTGGGTCAGGCACAGCCAATCTAAACCAGTCGAACCAAGCTGTCAAACACGGCTCAATTTCGAATGAATCAGTGAGCTAGGGCTTGCGATCCATTAACTAAAGTTAGAGGCTAGTCAATTGGAAGGCAGCATTTATGCGGAAATTCTGCAGTCCGGGGGCTACGTTGCGACAAAGGACATAATGCTCCATTAATGTGCAAAACTTAGTGCCAGAATTTGCGTTTTTGTCAACCCCAAATTCGCTTGATAACCATTGGGCCCTCGCCGCAAAACAACATCTAAGCCATTGAAAACAAATAGGCATAAGATTTATTTACCGCCAGACAAAGGCATATTAGGGGATTATGAGAATTCGAGTCTCATCAAAAATCGGGTGAATTTCCACAAGGATTTCCACAAGCGATTTTCCCTGTGTATTAGCAATAACTTAGTGGTTTTGGAGGGGAACGGTCGAGGCGGATTTCATTATTTCGCGGACCGATTCGGGGACGATGGCCCTCACTAAAACTCGATCGGCTTGATACCGGGTGGAAAGTACTTTTCCTGACTGATGGAGCAAAGCAAATCGCTTCCCGTCACTCGAGGAAAGATCAAAATCCGCTTCCACCATGGGATCGACATCGAGGATGGAAGCGACTTTTCGTCGCAGGTCTTCCAAGCCTTCCCCCGTTTGGGCTGATACTGAAACACTTTGGTTCGTAGCGATGAGCTTGCGCCTCTCGGCCGCGCCAAGCTTGTCCACCTTGTTCCAAACATGTAAGCGCGGAGTTGAAGCTACTCCCAGATCAACGAGCAAAGCTTCCACTGCGGCGTCCTGAGCCTCGTGCTCGGGGTCGGAGGCATCCGTCACGTGCAACAGAAGCCGGGCGCCCTCCAGCTCTTCCAACGTCGCGCGGAATGCCGCCACCAGATGCGGTGGAAGCTTGCGAATGAATCCGACCGTATCGGAAAGCAGAACAATGCGGCGGTCGTCGAGCGGCATCGAGCGAACCGTGGGGTCGAGCGTGGCGAACATGCGGGCGGAAGTAATCACCCCTGACGACGTCAGGGCGTTAAATAGGGTCGATTTGCCCGCATTGGTGTAGCCCACCAGCGCCACGGTTTCAAGATTTCTTGCATGGCGGTGGGCGCGATGAAGGGCGCGCTGCGAGCGGACGCGCTGAATGCTCTCAGTCAGAGTGCGAATACGGCCACGGATGCGCCGGCGATCCATTTCCAATTTTTGTTCGCCTGGACCGCGAGTGCCGATTCCGCCGCCCAAGCGGGACAAAGCGGTTCCGTGCCCGGAAAGGCGGGGGAGGATATAGTTTAGCTGCGCCAGTTCCACCTGGAGCTTACCCTCACGGCTGCGGGCCCGCCGGGCAAAGATATCCAGAATAACCTGCGTGCGGTCGACGACTTTCAGGCCAATCTGCTTTTCCAGGTTGCGAAGCTGAGAGGGCGTAAGATCGTTGTCAAAGATGACGAGGTCGGCGCCTGCAGCTTGGGCTTCGGCACGAACCTCCTGCACCTTGCCGCGCCCAAGCAGAGTGGCGGGATCGGGATCGGAAGAGCGCTGGAGGGCTGTTCCCACAATCTGTGCCCCCGCGCTGGACGCTAGTTCCTTCAATTCCCGCAGTGGGTCTTCCGCGTCCGCAATCCCCAGGGGCGCGGCATCACGGCGTGTAGACTCCCAGCCTGCCAGGAAGGCTTTCTCCTGGACTTGCGAATTTCGAATACCGTTATCCCTCCGGGGTTGCCGGAACAGCGGACGCAGGCAACGCCCGCGGCAGAACAACCGTGGCTATGGCGTGTTTGAAAACCATTTGTTCCTGATGGTTGCTTTCCAGAATTAGGGAGTACTTGTCAAAGCTGCGAATGCGCCCGGTCAACTTGACTCCACTTAGAAGGTAGACCGTGAGCAGAAGTTTTTCTTTGCGGGCGGAATTCAAAAATCCGTCTTGAATATTCTGGGGCTGTTTATCCATTTTATTTTCCCTCTCTTTATAGAGCAATCTTGCCATTTCGGCCAGATATAAGAATCACAGCACCGAGGAAGCGGAAGAAGGAGCATTTGCTCCACCTTCCATGGTGACTGCCATCTGGCTGAGTGATTCCAGGATGCGACCTTGAACCTGCGGGTCGTCGCCGAACCCTTCGAACCAAACCACGTCATGCTCGCGCCGGAACCAGGTTAATTGGCGCTTGGCGTAGTGCCGGGTGTCCACTTGGGTCCACGCCACGGCCTCTTCCCGGCTACATTTCCCCCCCAGGAAGGCGCCCGATTGGCGGTATCCCAATGCCCCTAAAGGTTTGATGCGCGCCGGGTCTGAATGGTAGAGCAAAGCCCGCGTTTCTTCCACCAGCCCTTCCGCGAACATCGCTTCAACCCGGCGATTAATGCGGTCGTAAAGCCGGGCGCGCGGCGGATCGAGACCAATCTTGACGACTCGGTATCCCTCGAGTCCTTCGCGCCCTTTCGCGTGCATCTCCGTAATTGACTGCCTTGCCAGGATGCAGACTTCCAGGGCTCGAATGAGTTTCTGCGTATCGCGTGGCTGAATCCGTGCCGCCGCAGCCCTGTCCAGCCGGGTCAAAATGCGATGCAGAAACTCCCGTCCGTGGCGGTCCGAAATCGTACGCAGTCGCTCGCGCAGGGCCTCGGAACGCGCCGGCCCGTCAAACAAACCCAGCAGTAATGCCCGCAGGTAAAGCCCCGTACCGCCCGCAAAAATCGGCAGCTTCCCCCGCGTTCTCAGGCTGTCCAGAACGCCCAGAGCCTCACGCCGGAAGTCCCCGGCAGTGAAATTTTCCGTCGGTTCCAGGCAATCGAGCAGATGATGCGCAATTCCACGCCGTTCGGGGCGCGGCAGCTTGCCCGATCCAATGTCAAACCCCCGATACAACTGAACGGAATCATAATTCACCACTTCGCCGTTCAGTTTTTCCGCCAGTACGAGGGCCAAAGCCGACTTCCCCGCCGCGGTCGGGCCGACAATCGCGATCAGGGGAATATCATGGTTCCCGAACTGTTGCCGGCTGGGTAAATTCTCCTGTTTGGAGCTTCGCGGTCCCGTGCGAACAACCCGGCCAACCCCAGGCAATTCGCGCCCTTCTTCCTTGGGAATAGTAAGCCTAGCCACTAGCGAATTTTAGCACATCAGCACAGTCTTCTTATTTACCCCTCATGGCGATACGGCAGGTCCAGTCTAAATTTGCGAAAGCTTCACCGGCCGCCAAATTTAACGCTTCCTTCACGATTCCTCCGAATACTCTTAACCTGCACGGGCGAAACTTGCTATAGAGCAGAATCACGAAAATTGAGATTACGTCTCCCAATGCCATTGCCCGGATTTTGGGCTTATTTTGGGAGGAATCGGCGGCGTGGTCCGCTCGCCGTGAGTGCTTTGGTGCTAAGAGAATCGGGCCGCATCTGGCCCAAATGAAATGGAGTAATTATGAATGAAACGATCAGAGCATTGCTCGTTCAGACTCGGCACAATCCGCTGGATGGTCTGCGGATGGCCCTGGAGGAGCAGTCGATTGAAATTTACACCGCCAGGACGTGCGCGGAAGCGGCCTTGGCCCTGTTATCGAACTTTCCTCCGCACCTCGTATTCACGGAAATTCAACTTTCTGACGGCAATTGGGCCAACATCCTCACTTTGGCGGGAAAGGCTGCCTCGCCGGTTAACGTCATTGTCATGGCGCCCATTGTGGATATCGGGTTTTACCTCCACGCGATCGAGTGCGGTGCTTTCGATTTTATCGTTCCCCCTCTCTCAGACCCGGAGCTAATGCACGTGGTCCGCATCGCCGCTCAAAGCGCTCTGAACCGCCGACGGGAGCTCTCCCCGGAGCTTCTGAGTCCTATCCTTCTTCCCTCTCTGCAAGAACAGATCGAAAATGAACACGCTGTGGCCGGCGCTGAAGATTAGCTGCCCGCCACGGCGCACCGTTGGGGACTCATCCTCACCTCCCCCATTCCAGAAGCGCCCTCATTCTTCTCCACCTTAAGTGCCAGCAGGCTGGAAAGCGCCCTCGAAATCCGGATCGCCCAGGCCGCAACGACCGCAGCTTCGCAAGGAGCTCGGGCAGGTTTTCGTTGAGCGACTTTTCGGCCGCGGAAGAATGTGTTCCAAATGTGTTGCTGGCATTGGACTGAAAACCGCCGGATGCTCTGGCGGGGTTACGGGCTTCGACTTGATGATGGTTGGGAGAAGTTATCTGATGTCAGATGGCGCGGGGACTGGCGGCGGCCAGAATTAACAGAGCCGCGAAACTCAGAATCTTTTTCACTCGTTTCACCTTTAGGTCGAAAATTCCGCTTCCGCGCGCTGCTTCAACGCCCTGATGTGACCAATTGTGTAAGCGACTGAGGCTCGCTGGCCACCGACCATTTCGGGAAAGTGGTCGCCAATCAGGATGCCGTCAAAGTTGACTTGACGAAGCGCACGCATCACCTTGTACATGTCAACGTATCCGCTATCCACGAACGTCTCAACGAAATGCGGCAAGGGCGATTGAACGTTGCGGAAATGGATTTTGAAGAGCTTCTTTTGTTCGCCAAAGTACTGAATGGCTTCGACCGGGGTTTTGCCCATTTGCGCCCCGCCCTCTGACCATGTCCCCACACACAGACAAACGCCGATGTTTGGACTATTGGCAATTTCCAGTGCCCGCACATAACCTTGAAAGTTGCCGAAGATGCAGCGCGGAACTCCGCCGAGCATAGGGACGGGCGGATCGTCGGGATGGATGCCGATCTTTACGCCCTGCTCCTCCGCCACAGGCGCGACCTGCTTGATGAAGTAGGTGTAGTTCTCCCAAATCTCCTCCGGGGAATAAACCCGCCCATGCGTCAAGGGAAGAAAGAAATCCTTGCCATTCCAAAAACCCTTGTGCGGCTTCTCCAGGTCAAGCGCCCTGGCCAATGCACCGCCACGAGCTGCTTCCCGCGCTGAACTCCAGATTCCATTTCCCATGTGGGCGTAGGTGGTGTAACGAAGCCCAACCTTTCCGAGAAGCCGCAAATATGCCTTGTACTCTTCAACCTTCTCGTCGCGCCCGGGAAGATTCAACGTCACTTCTTCCATGTTGTGAACACTTAGATTCCCGATGTTCCAAACCTTGAGCCCCTCGCTTTCAACGTTGTAGATCAGCCGCTGATAATTCTCGAGGGTTGAAAGTTTGCCGTCGGTCCAGATGGACACGTATTCGGCTCCCAGCTCGCGAACGAATTGCAGATCCTCGGGTGTGGGGTCCGATCCGACTTGAATGGAGACCTTAATCCCCGGAGCATTGGGATAAATCTTGGGGGAGGCGGGAACGGGATCGGCGAACATTGCCGCACCGGCCAGGCTGCCGGTCAGTGCTAGCTTCGCGAACCGTCTTCGACCCGGATTAAACCCTTTCTGACTGGACAACTCGTTGCATGTTCTTTCAGGAGGTTTCATAGAAGTACGCCCTCGTGCGGGTCGGCCCGCCCCAGCGATGGATTCATCAAGCCGCCCGATGGTAAATGAGTTCGTATTGTCTTGCAAGGCGTGCTTGCAGCAGCAAAGGCAAAATTGCCTGCATGTTGGAAAGCATGTTATGCTTCGGCCCTTGCCGGGGTGATTGGAATCGGGTTCGTGGCAATTCATCACATACTTTCCAACAGCTCCTTGAGACACGTTTATGTCTGCTCAAAAACCCAATGCCTCGCGCCTTGCGTGCAGCCTGCTGGTTGCGCTCCTGGCCCTTGCCTTGCCCATTTCCGAATTGACGCGCGCTCAAACGTCGACAGCCTTGGAATCTGCGCCCATTAATATTCGCGCCGCCCAAATCATCGATCTTTCCCACTATCTCGAATCAACTCAGGGGGACCCCGACGCCTACATCCGTACACTTCACGCGATTTTCGGCGAGGTGCAAAAGGACGAAATTAAAGTGACGGCCTACGAGGAAAATGAATCCTTCGTTTATGCCGTTGCATCAATGCGATCTCAGGACTCGAAAGCTCCCATCTCCCCTGCGGCGGGTGGATCTGCGCGTCATGTCCGGCGTTTCATTGCGTTAAACCCATCGACCTTCCTGATTGAAGACGAATTTGCGAATGCGAGCTCACCCGCCAACAACCTTGGGGGGCTGAGGTCGGCTGTAGCTCCCAAGGTTTCCAGCCGCACCGTGGAAATCGACGATCCATCAGGGAAGGTCTCGGCGGAGTTACTCTATCCAAGCAATGCATCATATCGGCTTAAACATGGCTTGAATGGCGGCGATCACGAAGGTTACATCGTGGGAATAGTGCCACTCGAGAAAACGGGAGGCACTCGGTTCTTGCAGGTCTTCCGAGTCGGCAAGAGCGATTCGGCGAACGCCGGCCAGCGCTATGATTTGACCGCGACTACGGATAATTGGAAATTTACCGCAACGATTGGAAGCAGAGTCTTCACTTTGACTCTGCCCCCGCCGTCAGAGGGCGCAGGGACGGTCAGCATCGCGAATTCTGATGGCAAGACACTCGTCGCCACGCGTCCATTTCCCTCGGGCATTCTCCCGCACGGGCCGGAGGGCAATCGGCTTTTGAATCTTTGGGATTCCGAATACCGGCGCCCAGAACCCGCGCTGTGGGACATCGGCCGCCCTGCCGATGAGCTTCAACGTGTAATCGAAGGAGGGAAGATCGCTCGCTGCCGCGCGGTGGATATGTGTTGTGGTTCCGGCACGGACGCAATCTATCTTGCCAGCAAAGGATTTGATGTGACCGCAATCGACGTTGCTCCCACGGCATTGGGGCTCGCCATGGAGAAGGCCCGCAAGGCCAACGTATCGGTTCACTGGAAAGTTGCGGACATTCTTGCCCCCCCGGAATTGAAGCCTTTTGACTTTATCTATGACCGTGGGTGCTACCACGTGGTTCGTGATCAGAATTTGAGCGCCTACATCGAGGCTGTGCGCCGGTTTTCGCACCCCGGCACGCAATTTCTTTTGTTGGCCACGCGCCGGGGTGAGCAGCCTGGGGGAGAAGGCTCCGGGGTTACGGAAGAGGAACTCCGAGTTGATTTCCTATCCCTCTTTGATGTGGAATGGCTTCGTCAAATCATCCTGGAAAGCAATCTGTCCAGCGGCGGTCCTCCCGGATGGTCGGCATTGATGAAGAGAAACTCTGCCCCTTAAACTCCGCAATCGCGTCTAACAGATGGTGGGCCGCATCGTTGTCCATTGAACCTTACATTCGGGGCAGGATTTTGGACACAGCATCATTTCCCCTTCGATTCGGTGTGCCCAGGGTCGGGGCCGACGGGACCGCATATCATTGACTTTGACGACTGCGGGACCCTAGACTTGTCCGCTTATTCGTATCTGTCTAACTATGAAAAAAGGGTGAACTCATAATGCAACCAACAGCAAGAAGGAATTTCTTAAAAGGGCTGGCCGCGGGTGTGCCGGCCGCCGCGGCTCTTTCCGGCTTTCGGGCAATGGCCGCCCCCCTGCAAAAGAAGGTCAAGATTACGGACGTGAAGGCGATGTTTGTTCAGGCGCACACCCAAACCAACTTTGTGAAGATTGAAACTGACGCCGGCATCACTGGAATTGGCGAGGCTTATTGGGGGCGCGGGGTTAAGGACGTTATCCTGGGCTATTTGCGCGATCTGGTGATTGGGCACGACCCACTCGATATCGAACCGCTTTGCACCAAGATGTTTCGTGCCGAGGGGGAGCGGGCTCACAGGCGGGAGTGACGGTGACCGCGATCAGCGGCGTTGAAATCGCTCTTTGGGACCTGGCCGGGAAAATCCTCGGTGCCCCGGTGTGCAAGCTGCTCGGCGGCCAATACCGTGACGGGGTCCGGGCTTACTGGACAACCTATCCCAAAAACATGCTCGACCCGGAATCGTGCCGGGAGTTTGCGGCCAAGCTGAAGAGCCATTACTTCGGTATCACCGCCATCAAGTCGGATGCCGATAATTACCCCCGGAAATACGATCCTGAAGGCCTCGAACCGGGCCACGACTTCGTGACCGGCCATCTCACCCCCAAAGACCTTGCCCGGATCGAGAAGGGGTTCGGAACCTGCGTGCGGCTGTGGGAGACGACATCGACATCGCCGTGCACTGCCATTGGGAATTCGATTGGATTGACGCCTTGCAACTGGCGCGCGCGGTGGCGCCGATCAATCCGATGTGGCTGGAAGACCCCATGCCTCCGTTCTATTCCGAGTCATGGCCCAAGCTCACCGCCGAGTCGCCGGTTCCCATTCTGACCGGAGAAAATCTGTATTTGAGCCGGGGTTTATGCCCTTCATTATTAATTCAGGCTGTCACCTTGTGCAGCCCGATATCCCCAAGGTCGGTGGACTTATCCAGGCCAAGAAGATTGCCGACCTGGCGGAACTATTCGATATGCCGGTGTGTGCCCACATTGCCTCCACCCCTTTGGGAGCCATTGCCTCGGCGCATTGTGCGGCATCCATCCGGGATTTTCGTGCGCAGGAATTTTCACCGGGACGCGTTTCTCCCGAGGATTGGGAAAACTTCGTAATTTACGAAGGCGGGGTCATTAGGAACGGAAAGTATCGAATTCTCGACAAGCCCGGGCTGGGCGTTGAAATCAACGAGGATTTCACCCGCAAACATTTGATGCCCGGTGAGACTTGGTGGGGATGAATGGGCTGGGGCTCGGGAGTGCCGAGCCTCTCGTCCATAGTGATTGGTAACTACGGATTTACTAGCGCGGGAGTTTGGCCTCTCCCAGAATTTCCAAATGAGCTTCAGCGCCCGGCACGCCATCACCCGGTTGATTGCTTCCGACGAAGATGGTGTAGCTTCCCGGCAGCACTGCATGTTCACCCTGCTCCGTCACAAGGCTCAGGTCGCGAGGAGACAGCGTGAAAGTAACGTGCTTGGTTTCGCCCGCTTCCAGGTGGATGCGATCGAAACCACGCAGGGCTCGAATCAGGTGAGCAGGAGCGTTTCCATTTTTTGACAGATAGAGTTCCGCAACCTCATCGCCGGCAACTTTGCCCGCATTGCGAACGTCCACATCGACCTTGAGAGTTTCCCCCGCCTGAATTTCATTTGAGGAGAGCTTTAACCCGCTGTACTCAAACTTCGAGTAGCTCAACCCGTATCCAAACCCATAGAGCGGTATTCCGGTGAAGTAGCGGTAGGTTCTCCCTGCCATCGAGTAATCGTCAAACGGTGGAATTTGGTCGAGCGAAGCGTAAAAGGTGACGGGCAATCTTCCACCGGGATTATTCGCGCCCGCCAGGGTTTCGGCAATCGCCGTTCCACCTTCTTCGCCCGGATACCATGCGTCTAGGATTGCGCTGGCATTCTGGGCGGCCCAAGTTGCCGCCACGGCGCTGCCGTTCATCAGGACAACAACAATTGGTTTGCCGGTTGCTCCCAGGGCCTCCAACAATTCCCGCTGCGCGCGTGGCATGGTAATGTCGGTGCGATCACCGCCACTGAAGCCTTCCACATGCAAGCCCCCGTTCTCTTCACCTTCCAGATCCGGCGACAACCCAACGAAGGCCACGACCACATCGGAGCGTTGTGCTAGCTTTACCGCTTCCTCGCGCATAACATCCACGGGCGTTTCCAATTAAAAGTAATCCCTGCGTGGAAGATGGGTCCGAAGTGCGTGTATTCCATCTTGAATTTGTGCGGCGCCGTATCGTTGAAATGAACAGTGAATCCCGGAATTTCCTTGTCGTGATTGTGCTGAGTGGCGCTCGACATCAGCTTTCCATCCAGGTACAGTCTGACGGTGTGCTCGCTCGTGCACGGCCAGCAAAACGGTTGCTGAAAGCTGAATGCGTAATCACCGGGGCCGGGGGGAATCAGCATTCCCGTCCAACGCACCGCAAAAGCCTTTTTCGGAATTCCCGGGGCGGGCGAGGCAGCGCTCCAATCAAACTGAATGGAAGGATCAACGCGAACGAGTTTGGGCTTTCCCGAACACTGGGGTTTCGCAAAGTATTCAGCCTTGAGACCTTCCTTTCCATTCGCGCCCGCCGTGCGGAAGGCCGTTCGCGCAACCGGAACCGGCAACTCCGCGTAAAAGGCGCGCCCTGCGAGTAGAGCACCTCCGCCTTTCCCGAAAATTGTTTGCGAATGCCGTCGATGGGCAACACCGGATTCTGCGGCGTTCCGTTGTAGTTCCCTTCCAGCGACACCAGAAGAATCCGCGTTGGGACCAATGACCGCGATGGTCTTCACCGCCGGCCCCAAGGGCAGAGTGTTCACTCGATTTTTCAGCAGAACAATCGACTCGCGCGCGGCTTGCAGCGCGAATCGGCGATGCTCGGGCGAATCGACTTCGGTCATCGGAATGTTGGCGAAAGGGAGTCGTGCCCGCGGGATCGAACATTCCCAGGCGGAATCGCGCCGTAAATAGACGATCGAGAGATTCGTCCAATTCGCTTTCCTGAATCAGCCCATCTTTGACGGCTTTCGCAAGCGTCAGGAATTCGTCGCCACAGGTATTGTCCGTCCCCGCGCGGACGGCGTCCACCGAAGCGTGTTCGATATCGGGGGCGTATTTGTGCCCATTCACAATGTCTTCCACAGCGCCGCAGTCGGAAACGATATAACC
>CAVTDA010000109.1:0-9054 GCA_963733285.1 uncultured Acidobacteriota bacterium | reverse complement strand
CTTCTTGCCGCCTCGACGTTACGTATTGCTCTTCGTGGAAGGCGTAAGGCGCAGTATCGCGTCCGCCGATCGCGGCGAACTGATCGATCATGAAGAGGTCGTCAGCCGCATCCGGTGGACAACCGAAGCCGCCGGTCACCTTGAAGGCCGTACCGCACCTCACTAAGAATTATCCAAGGACGCTTGCAGGATTGATGGGTCGGCCATTGCCAATCTCAAGCAACATGCTTGGTTAGCTTTTCCCATTCTTACAAAGATTCCATCCCTGCGCATGACAGCTTGTTAGGGCCTCGAATTCCAGATCTCTAAATTCAATGAGCTTGACAACGTGCTCAGCGGGCACTGGACCTCGCACCCGGATTTCGGGGAGTTCAGGCCCACCTACTCGCCCGGACGCCTTAGCATTCAAAAGTTTATTGGCAAAGTACCTTGCCAAACCGTATTGGAAGTCTGTAAGAGCCCTTACGGGAAGGGCCGCCGTGATGATGGAAGGCTACCCGAGAGATCTTTAATGCTGGGCCAGTTCGGGGGTCATACTAGTGAGAACCATAAATCGCTTCGCCACCCCAAAGCTCGAACAGATGGTAAACGCGGCTCGCGTCACTCAGATACGACCGCATACTCACGAAGCAAATGGTTCCTACGCGAATTTCGTCCGCCGCCTCATTCTTCGCAAGAAGTCGCGAACAAATCTTCGAGCCCAAAAAGCCTTCGTCGGCCGCCCTCTTGATGCGCTTCACAAAAAAGTCCGGTGACGGTGGCACTAAGCCGCCCTCGAGTATCTCCGAGACTTCGTAGGGAAGGAGGCGGGTGCAGTGGAACGCGAGGATCCTCTCGTCGGGAAAGCATCCGATCCGCTTCTTGCAGCGCGGCGGAAGTCCAGTCGCCTCTGCCCAAGGCCGCCCTAAGACGGACGGGCCATGTTTCGATGTTTTCGAAATCGATAGGTGAACTCATCGCAGTTTGAGCGCTATTTTGAGACGCCTGAGCCATTTACGTTTATCTCCGTTGATGATCTTTCGGTAACCCGAGGGAAATTTCTCCAATGTCGCTTTTTGGTATGAGCTGCCATCCGCTGCCGATCGATCCCACCAAGACGTAGGTTGCATTGCCTTTCACAGGGCACTCCAGAACGACGCGACTCGTCCCTGGAATCTCAAATGCATGATACCCGTACCATTGCTCCTCGCCTCTGTAGCATTTGGAAGGTCGTAACGCCGTACCAATTGTCTTAAGGCGCGACCATTGGATCTCCCTGTCTCGGATATCTACTGGGAAGCGATGAGCCTCCCGCTCGTAATAAGCAATCACGTCCTCCATGTCCCAGGTGCCAGGCGGAAGCAGCTTGAAGGATAGTCTTTCAGTTGGCACTCCGATCAAGCCGACTGGAGACTCCTTCGGAAACACATTCGGTATGGATATTTTCGATTTTAGTCCGACAACTATTGCGCAGAAGATATCGGGACCTTCTCGGGCATGGACCCGTTCGGTCGGTCCTATCATTTTTTCACTACGATTCGGCGAGTGAAAGATATGTTGCAGCACCTTGCCAACCAGCGCGTCGTCGAGTGCTTGCGAGTGAGACGCGCGCGGTCCACGCAGTTGAGCCAGATAAGCGGTGATGGAAGAGTTTTTGATTCGTAGGATGCTCGCGAGTTTATTAACTGGAATTTTGCCTGTGGCGTCGCCCATCTTGTGGACATGACGAAGATGGCGTGGCAAATGATCTGCCCTCAATTCCGCACCACATTCCGGGCATATCTCAAAATCTGGCCTGTGACCTGGGGCGTGATATGGGGGAAGTGGTAAATTCGGATGGAAGTGTCGCCTGTGCATCCAGTGTCTCAACTGTGAGAGGGCGTCAGACAGTCCCCGCCCGAGCAGCGCATCGCAATCCGGGCATAGCGAAAGAGTAGTAGATTTCCCGCGCTTGGCTTTGACTTTTCTCACCACTCAGTCCTCCAGGACATAGTGGGCGAATAGAGCGATCCCGACCTCCTGGCCCACAACGGTTTCAAGAGATCCCGCCAGGACCGTAGATTTCGGAATTCAGTTCCGCTTGCTCAACTATTGTGTTTCTCAACCGCAAGCGCCACGGCATTTCCACCGCCGAGGCAGAGAGCGGCGATTCCGCGCGTGGCGTTTCGCCGGGCCATTTCATACAGCAGCGTTACCAGCACGCGGGCGCCGGAGGCGCCAATCGGATGGCCGAGGGCCACGGCGCCGCCATTCACGTTGGTCCTTTCCGGGTCGAGGCCCAACTGCTCGATCACGGCGATGGCCTGGACGGAGAAGGCTTCGTTCAATTCGAATAGGTCCACGTCGTCGGTCTTCCAGTTAAGCTTCTTGAGCAGCATGCGCACAGCGTCCACCGGCGCCATCATGACCCACTTGGGCTCGACGCCGCTTACGGACTGGCCGACGATGCGCGCGAGGGGAGTCTTGCCGAGTTCCCGCGCTTTCCCCTCAGACGTCACGACCACCGCCGCCGCGCCGTCATTGGTTCCGGGGGCGTTGCCCGCCGTCACGGTGCCATCGGGCTTGAAAGCGGGCCGGAGCTTGGCCAGCGATTCGAGCGACGTATCCGCGCGCGGGGACTCATCGGTTGCGAACTCGATCGGGTCGCCTTTTTTCTGCTTGATGGAAATCGGAACGATCTCATCCTTGAATCGCCCGTTCTTGGTGGCGTCGATGGCGCGGCGATGGCTTTCGACGGCGTAGGCGTCCTGGCGCTGGCGGGTAATACCGTATTTTTCCGCCACCAACTCGCCGGTCATGCCCATGTGGAAGTCTTCGTACGCGTCCCACAGGCCGTCGGTGATCATCGAGTCGAGAACCTTGCCGTGCCCAATCCGCATCCCCGCGCGCGCCTGAGGCAGCAGGTACGGACTATTCGTCATCGATTCCATACCGCCGGCGACGACGATCTCCGTGTTGCCGGTCGCGATGCCCTGCGCCGCGAGAGCCACCGCCTTCAAGCCCGAGCCGCACACCTTATTGATCGTCATCGCCGCGACGTGATTTGAGAGTCCGCCCTTGAGTCCCGCCTGCCGCGCCGGGTTCTGACCGAGTCCCGCGGACACCACGTTGCCCATGATGACTTCATCCACCGAGGCGGCATCGATGCCCGCCCGCCGCACGGCTTCGCGAACCACAACCGCGCCCAAATCCACAGCAGAAAAAGGGGTAAGCGATCCCTGAAATTTCCCAATGGCAGTACGGCAGGCCGAGATGATGACGGTTTCACGCATGGTATGGGTCCCTCCGGCGGAAAGTTTGTTCTCAGGTTCGATGATTGTCAAGGCGCCCGCGCCAGATAAGGGCACACGAGGCGAGTGGCGGTAAGTCCATCAGGCAGGCGGAGCTTCCGGGCCGAGCGGTGCGAGAAACTGGCGCAGAACTTCCTGAACCTCGTCGAGTTTGCCGGCAAAGAAATGGTCGGCGCCCTCGACCCAGTGGATCTGCTTGGGCTCCGAAAGTGATTGGTAAAATTCCGCCACCTGAGCGACGGAGCCGTATTGGTCGCGCGTCCCCTGAACAATCAATTTGGGTTTCACGACGCCGCGCAGGTAGCTCAGGTCCGAAATATTAACGGGAACGCCCAGCCCCACGAGGGTTGAGACGCGCGCGTCAGTTGCTCCCACCTCAAGGCCCACCCACGCTCCAAAGGAAAATCCCATCAGGCAGACGGGCAATCCGGGGAATTTAACGCTAAGGTAATCGAGCGCGGCGCGGACATCGTCGCGTTCGCCCGGCCCACCTGTGTGTTCGCCCGGACTGGTTCCGGCCCCGCGGAAGTTGAAGCGCAGCGTGGGAAGACCAGCCAACAATGCGGACTTCGCGGCGCGATAAGCCACCTTATTGTGCATCGTGCCGCCGAACACGGGGTGGGGGTGGCAAACCAGCGCCACATGCCGCGGGGTCAACCCCGGATTCCATTCCATCAGCGCTTCCAGCGGACCCTCAGGCCCGGGAATTGGCGTGCGGTCGATCTTCGTAAGTCACCTCGTAGATTCCGGTCGCTCAGCACTCAGCGCTCAACGGCTGGCCAACTCTGTAGGGGCTGGACGCGTGATTACTGGCCGCTTTACATAGTGTAGAATGAAGGCGGCGTTGGCGTCACCTTGCTGAAGTGGAGTACGGCCATCAAATTCACCGTCATACTTTTGATTCTGCTGGGGGCAATTGGCTCAGCTTACTACTTCCTGATCTACCGGCCCGCCCACAGGCCACCCATTGATGCCGGATACGTGTTGCCTTCCAGCCTTCAAGTGGTCGACACTCCCGCCGAGGTGCGCCTTGGTAATGGGCACTTTGAAGCGGGGCGAGCGCGTCGACATTTTCAAGCGGACGCGCAACTGGGCGCAAATCAAGACCGCCGACAACTTGGCGGGCTGGGTGGAGAACAAAGACCTGCTGGATGGGCAAACCTACGAGAGCGGCCAGAAACTGCTGCATGAGCTTAAATCACATTCCCGCCCAGGCGGAAGGCCACACCACCGGCATCGTGAATCTTCGCCTGGAGCCCTCGCGCGACGCCACACAGCTCGCGCAATTGCCAGGTGATTTGAAGGTGCAAGTCTTCGGCCGCCGCATGGTGGACCGCCCTGCGCCCGACGATCAACCCAACGCTCCCAAGGTTCGCGATGCCTGGTACTTAGTCCGCGCCGACTCCCAGGCCGGATGGGTGCTGGGACGATTCATAACGATGGACGTTCCGGAAGACTTGTCGGCTTACGCGCAAGGCTCGAATCTGGTCGCCTGGGTCGTTCTGAAAAATGTCGACGATGGCGGCAAACAGATGCCGGAGTATCTCACCGCCGATCGACTGGGCACGCAGGAAGCGGATTTTTCCCACATCCGAGTTTTCACCTGGTGGGTCAAGGAACACAGGTACGTAACCGCCTACGTCGAAAGTGACCTGACGGGTTATTTTCCCATTCGCGTGGCGGAGACGGATGGCGTCCCTTATTTCCGCTTGCGCCTGACGGATGACAAGGGCGAGAAATTTCAGAAGGTCTACGGTCTGTTTGACACGATTACGCGCTCCGTGGGAACGGTTCCGGGATGGGACAGCGACGCGATGCCTGAAACCGCGCCGGGCCACCACCACCGGCGCGCGGCGCGGCGATAAGAGCGAGTTCACGCATGGAGAGAGATTCAGAAATCACCCCGGGCATCGGATTTTTCGGCGGGCTCGTCAACCTGTGGCTCAAACTGACCCGGCGAAAGATCCGCCGGTTGCAGGCGGGCGATTTGGCAACGGCAGGTCCGGAACTTTTTGCCGTCAGCCATCCCGCGGGATTCTTTCCCGCCCTCGCCCTTTCGATTGCCTTCGAGCGCGCCGTTCAATGTTTGTTGCCAAAGCGCTGTGCGCGCTTTCCCCTCGCCGGATTTCTAGCCCGCCGAATGGGCATCCTGCTTTATGAAGGCGAATCGCCCTTATCCGAGGCGAATCGTGGCGAGGCGCTCAACGTCCTGACGAATGGCGGAGCGCTGGCCGTTTTTATCAATCAGACGGAAGCAGAAACCTCAACTCCGGGAGCGCATGCTGCCACCGCTGCGTCGCTGGTCGAACAGGCCGAGGCGCAGATGGGAAATCGCCCGGTCGCGGTTTATCCTGTTAACCTTTACCTGCCGGAATACGCGTCCCTTTCGCGCGAAATCCTGATTTACGTCGACACTCCCCTTGACCGCGCCGTCGGTGCAAAGGACTCCTCGGGCGGCGAACCGGCGGATCTCGCTGCGCAGATGGAAGCGCGATTTCAGGAAAACGCCTTTCAGCTTCGGCCTGCGGACCTGGGATACTTCCTCTCCGATCTGGAAGAGGTTCTGCGCTCCAATCTTCAGGAGGATTGGGCCTCGCGCCCGGACTGGAAGCAGGACGCCGAGGGTTTCGTCCTCAGCCGCTTCTCCAGCGAATGGATCAAGCAGATGAACCATCTGCATCCGGACAGGCTGGTGGGACTGCGGGAATCGCTCGATACCTATCGGGGTTTGCAAAAGATATACGCGTTACGCGAGCTGGAAGTGAGCGGCGGTGAAAATCCTCTGGGGACAGGCTGGAAGCGGGTTCTGGCGTGGTTTGAAACCGTGCTGGGCTTTCCCGTGGCGCTCTATGGATTCCTGAATCACTGGGCCATTGCCCTTGTCCTTTTCCTCGCCGGCTCCTTCAAGCGCAATCGGACGCGCACTCGAACCACCGAGTTCATCATTCGCGCCGGCGTGGTGCTCGGATTCTACATTCTGCAAACCTATCTTGTGGCTCATCATTGGGGCAGAGCCGCGGCCGGATACTACGCGCCCAGCTTGCCCGTGTCCGGCTGGTATTTCTGGAGATACGTCGGACTCATCCGGCCCCAGGCGCGCCTGCTGTTCATCTCCCTCACCATCCCGTCGCTGAAACGAAAAATCCAGCGTCTGCGCCATGCGCTGCTCAGTGACCTTGACCGCGCGGTTGCGCCGATTGAAGAATAATCACAAGACGAACTCACATGACCATCTTCCTGACCGAATCCGATGTGCAAGAGCTTCTGCCCATGGAGCGCGCGCTCGAATGCGTCGAGCAGAGCTTTGTTGCGCAGGAAGATGGCAGCGCCGTAAATCGCCCGCGTGAGCGGATCCTTTTGCCCGGCGTTTCCCTTCACTATCTTGCCGGAGCCCTACCGGAATCACAGCGGATGGGCATGAAGATCTACTCCGTCACGCGCGAAAGCTACCGTTTCCTCGTGCTTCTGTTCGATACTGCAACCGGCGCGCTGCTCTCCCTGATGCAGGCTGATCATCTGGGACGTCTGCGCACCGGGGCGGCGAGTGGCATTGCCACGAAGTGCCTCGCGCGTCCCGAGGCCACCCGCATGGGATTAATCGGCACCGGCAGCCAGGCGCGCACGCAACTTCTGGGGGTTGCGCGCGTCAGGAATCTGAAGGCGGTAAAGGTCTACGGGCGCAACCGGGATCGGCTGCAAGTTTTCTGCCGGGAAATGTCCGCCGAGCTGGGCATCGGCGTCGAGCCCGCGGGCAGTCCTGAGGAAGCCGCGCGATTCGGCGAGATCGTGACCACTGTGACCAATGCGAAAGACCCCGTGGTCTTCGGCGGGCAGTTGCAGCCCGGAGCCCATGTGAATGCCGTCGGAGCCAATGCCGCCAATCGGCGCGAACTTGATGATGAGGCGGTGCGGCGCGCTTCGCTCATCACCGTGGATTCATTGGAGCAAGGACGGAAGGAATCCGGCGACCTGATTCAGGGGCTTGCGAATGTCGGGAAAAGTTGGGACGACGTCATCGAGCTGCACTCGGTCGTGACCGGGAAGCATGCCGGGCGAGTTTCGGCGGATCAAATCACGCTCTTCAAATCAAACGGAATCGCGCTCTGGGATGTGGCTGTGGCGGGGTTCGTTTACCAGCAGGCTCTCGCCAAAGGCATGGAGAAAAATCTTGACCTGTTCTAATTCAGGCATGCCCGCGATTGCAGTCCCGGTCAAGTCTTTGCTCACTACTTTCCCGCGTCGTCTTCAATCGCAATCGTCTTGGCAGTAATCTCCCCACTCTCCGCCAGGCTGCCCGCCACCAAGATCGTCACTCCGATTTTCAGATCCTGGGCCGTGCCGGGGCTGCCGTCTTTCTTCTTGATTTCCGTGCCGTCGTTGTAGACCACGTGAAAGATGATGTTGTCGCCGCTGCTGATGGTCAGCTTCCCGGCGGACTTCTCGGTGATTTTCCCTTCCATCGTGAAGTCGGAATCTTGGGCAGGAGGAGCGGCAAATAAGGGAGCTTGGGCTGAAGCTGCGATGAGGAGTGCAAAGAGGCAAGCGAAAACTGGACTCAAAAGAAATGTGCGGCGTTTCACGGTATTGCCCTCCCTCGATCGAACGAGGATATTCTACCGCTGCTTGGGCGCGAGGATGGTTATTTTGAGGACGGAGTCAGCTCGGGAAAATTGATGCCCAGGATGTTGGTGCCCGGCGTCGCATATTCCACGCCCACTTCGCCGGCGCGATGGGTTCCTGCCCGGCCGACCCAGACGACGCGAAACATGGCCGACTTGCTTCCATGCATGGGCTCTACGGCCAGCTTCATTCCGATGTGAAGCTGGATTGGGGTTTTCAATCTTGCCCCGAATTTGCTGATGGTCACGATCTGCGCGGTTTCTTCAAAGGGCGCGTGATTGGGCAGCGTGCCGGAAATCTTGACCGGACACGCGATGTTCACCCGCGAGCTGCGCCGCAATGGGAGTGCGCCGGTTGCCTTGGGCATAAGATACCTCTCGATGAGCCTTGCGGGCGCGCCTTCGGGCCTGCTCCCGGAGAATCGCCCCGAGTCCCTCCAAAAGTATCCCTAGTCTAGCATGGCCTGCAGCGCAGAGCGAAACGGGTGGTTAGTACTTTTGGGCCAAAAGGAAATTCGTGGCGGAAGGCCGTGGTCCAGTTTGCCGTAGAGGCGGCTTTACGCCGCCATTTGATGGGTTAAACACGCCACTACGATTTCAAACTGAACCTCGGTCGAAACCACGTCTGATTTCACGCGACCAATCCAGGGTAGACTGGGAGCGAGCAGTACGGGCCCGAATGTTCATGCCGCAAACTGAAGGAGCGTGGAATCCATGCGAGCGGTTGTGCAGCGAGTGAAACGCGCCGAAGTGCGTGTAGGCGAAGAGGTGGTAGGTCAAATCGGCACTGGCGTTGTCATCCTGCTGGGAGTGAACAAGCAGGATACGGAAGAAGTCGGCGACATGCTGGCGGAGAAGATTGCCAATCTGCGAATCTTTGATGACGCCGAGGGGAAGATGAACAAGTCGCTGCTCGAAGCCGGCGGACAGGCGTTCTGCGTTTCGCAATTCACCCTCTACGGCGATTGCCGCAAGGGCCGCCGCCCGAGCTATACCCAGGCCGCACCCCCGGATTTGGCGCTCCCTCTCTATGAAAGTTTCGTCAATTCGCTGCGCGCCCGCGGGGTTTCGACCGAGACGGGCCGCTTCCGCGCCATGATGGACGTGGAACTCGTAAATGACGGCCCCGTTACCTTGCTGCTCGATTCCGACCGGCAGTTCTAGTC
>CAVTDA010000108.1:0-3679 GCA_963733285.1 uncultured Acidobacteriota bacterium | reverse complement strand
GCAAGTCAGGCCATTGAGAATCAGCGTATTCGTACAGTACAAGGTAAATGCGCCTTTGCCCCTTTCCTAGCCGAGGAGTTTGGCAAATGCCTGATCGTCGATGACGGGCAGAATACGGAACCTTAGATGGTCCGTCCAGCTTTGCGTCCATTTCGCCATGGCCGCGGCATCGTTTGATTCGCAAATCACAAAGCCTTCAAGCCCCTGCGCACAATGGTAGCGCTCGATCATGGTCACACCGGCAGGCGGACCGCCACCCGTTTCCTTGAAGCGGCGTTGTGCGGCGTCACGGTGTTCGGGCGCAACCTTGTAGTGAACGATGAACTTCATGTGCTGCCTCCTTGATCGAATGGATTTGAGCGGGGCGACATCCTATCACGGGGTCCGCCCGATTCCACTAAAATTTGGCGGATCGAGGCGGAATAATTCCACTTTTCACCAAACCATCTCCAGTGTTTGCATCATCAAAGGGATTGGGCAGCCACATTTTCACCGTTTCTCGCGGAGGCGAAAATGCGAACTCTCTTCCTGATGACCCTCTTGACGTTGCTTGTTTCCATGACCCTTCCGGCCGGAATCCGGGGCGGGGCTGAAGATGCCCTCCAGCCGATGACCGTGCGGGGAGAGATTTGGGATTCCGTCTGCGCGGCCGCGGGCTCGCACGGAAAGATGATGGCCCAAATGAAGGCCAAGGACGCCAAGGAGTGCACGCTCGCCTGCGTGAAGGCCGGCGCGCAATTCGTCCTCTACGATACGGACGACAAGACCACTTACCGGCTCGATCCCCAGGACAAGGTGAAGGAATACGCCGGCCAGACCGTTACCGTCATCGGCAATTACGACCGCGCCACCGGGACGCTGCATGTGGACCGGATTGAAACGGTGATGTGATTCCTGGAATTTGTGGCGGGAGCATTTCACGCGGTCAGTGACCGGCCTAAAGGGTGATATCCATGACCTCAAAAGCCGCCCGGGTATTGGGGAAGCTTTTGCGCGCGCGGGCCTGCAAGGCGTCAATCGCGCTGTCGTCGCAATCGGGATCGTGATGGAAGAGGATCAGTTCCTTGACGCCGCTCTCCCGGCAGATACTGACGCCCTCCTCCCAACTGCTGTGTCCCCAGCCTTTTTTCTCCGCATCAAGCTGCGACGGATCGTATTGCGAGTCGTAAATCAGAACATCGGCCCCCTCGCAGATTTTGCGCAGTGCACTGTCGGCGTGGGGATGTCCCGGTTCGTTGTCGGTGGCAAAGACCACGGACTTGCCATTATTTTCGATCCGGTAGGAGAGGCATCCTTGCGGATGGTTGAGGTGCGCGGGCCGTATGTGGAAATCGTCCAGGTTAAACGGCCTTGCGGTAATCACCTTGTAGTTGCGATGGGCACGCATGGAAGTCATGTCCACGGGGAAGTAAGGTTGCGACATTTGCCCGCCGAGAATGGCCTCCAATTCCGATTCGTGGGGCCGGTCGGCGTAAAAGTGAAAATTATTGGAGGGGTTGTAGAGCGGAGTAAAGAACGGCAATCCCTGAATGTGATCCCAGTGAAAATGCGTGATCAGGACACTTGCGCGGAGCGGCCGTCCGTTAAACTCCTTCGTCCAGGCCTTTCCCAGCATTCTCAAACCGCTTCCACAATCGACAATCAGCAGGGAACCGGCGTCCGAGCGAAACTCCAAACAGGGTGTATTGCCCCCGTAGCGTAAATTCTCAGGCTGCGGAGTGGGCGTTGACCCTCGCACTCCCCAAAACCTTACCCGCATATTCACTTCCTTCAACATTGATAAGACAAAGTTCTAGAGATGCTACACCAGATTCCCGCATATACACCAACAAGAAATTCAGAATTAGTACCTTCGGGAATAAGAGTACTCAATCTTGCGCTTCGGAGCGCTTTGCAATGCGATCCTGCCGGCCGTTGCCGGAGTTCAGGGGCGTGCGGCGTCGGTCCGTTGATGGCGATACAGAATCTTGATTTCGTCGCGCCAGGTGTCGTTGATTCCGATCAGAATGGTCTCAATGCGGGGGTCGAGGTAGTTTAGGAGCTTGCCGGTGGTCGAATGAAACCGGAACGCGGGAGAAACCAGGTACAGCAGAGGCGGCTCGGGCAGGAGTTCGCACCCGGGGAAGTATCCATATTCCTTAAACTGATTGCGGCTTTGCAGCCAGTTCACCCGCAGCCAGTAATCCAGCCCTTGCAGGGGAAGGTTGATCTCTTCATGGACCTTTAGCTCTACCACCGCCAGCCTTCCCTGGCGCGTGACCGTCAGCAGGTCGATGACGCCGCGGTCTTTACCAGAAAAAGCCGGAACCTGCTGGTAGACATGCTCTGGTGAGAGCGCCGGATCGATCCGGGTGATGTCCTTGAAAAGAATACTCTCAAGCCACCGCTCGGACTGGAGACGATAGAATTCGTGCTGGGGCTCGGGGCTATGGGCGCGCCGGATGCGGGCGGCATCTCGGACAAATCGCTTGAAATCATCGCGGTTCGAGTCATCCAGCCTCTGGACGCTCCCCTCCAGCCCGTAAAAGACCCTCGCGGCCACTTGCCCCTCCATCAGCCCCACTTCGAGCCCCGCCACGCGCAATGAGGACTTCGTGCCGGAGGCCTCGGGCATGACCTCAACTCCTTTGCTGTCATCACTTAGCGTCTCTTCGAGCAGTTTCGAGTGGCTCTGCTTCAACAATTCGGCCTGGCGGCGGGGTGGAAGGCGTGTCTCCACATTCCCGTAATCCCTTAAATCAATTGGAGTTGCCGATATCTGGCCGGCGCGCCACTCGTGAATCTCCACGGTTAGGACCTTCGGGTTGAGGTAAGCGGCGCGGTGAGCGATCACCGCGACAGCGCTATGTGGCAGAAAAAGCTTAAGTTGGAAGACTGTGACTCGGTCGGACCGGCCTCGCACCCAATCGAGCCAGATCAGCCCGAAGCCCAATGCCCCGTCCGCGGCGGCAGCACCCTCGTCCTCACCCAAGCCCAGAAAAGCCCATGCTGAGGTCCCGCGCCGCGCCATCCCTCGCGTGTACCAGGTTGAAAATGAATGCTCCCGGTCCGAGCGGCTGCTGACCCGTTCAAATTTCCAATCCCGATACTCACTTTTCAGAAAGGCCAGGAGTCGCTGATGGTAGCTTGCCCGTCCCGCCGCCCGATTGACCACCGCCGCGGCGTTCAACTCGCGAAATTCCAACGTAGAAGTTTCCGGCTTCCCACGGCTGCGGACGAAGATTCCAAACCGGTCCCCATCTTGGTACGCAAGCGACTCCACGCGCCGCGAGAATGACTTCGCCGCATTCCACGCCGTAAAGATCAATTTGCCGAATTCGACCGTCAACCGCCACTGCGCCGCGTTGAGGTCCATCAGCACAACTTCGTTCTCAACCAGGACAGGATGGTGAAGCTCTTGAACCAAGCTTTCAATTTGGCTTTGAAGTTGCCCCAAGGCTCCGGGTTGGGAAGGTAAGGGCATGACGCCTGCGGTCATTGTGGTTGCGCCTCTTGCGGAATCGTCCACTGACTTCCAACCACCAAGGTGCTGAAGAATTATCGGCAGATTACTCCTGAAAGTTGAGCTCAATCTGCGCCCGAAGCTGGAAAACCGGGGCAGCAGCCGACTAAGGCCTGTCGCTACAAATCTGAGTAGCAACGCTGACGGGCGCGGTTAAAAAACCAGAAACGTGGTGTG
>CAVTDA010000107.1:0-36382 GCA_963733285.1 uncultured Acidobacteriota bacterium | reverse complement strand
CCCCAGGGTCATCAGGTTGATGGTTTGCCCCAGGGCGCTCAGTGCGATAAGCCCGGTGAGGATGGAAAGCGGAATGGAGACGGCGATGATCAAGGTACTGCGCCAGCTCCCCAAAAATAACAAGATCATGGCCGCGGTCAGCAGTGCGGCGATAATGGCTTCGCGCACGACCCCGACGATGGCGGCGCGGACGAAAATGGACTGGTCATTGAGGTAGTGGGTTTGCAGTTTTCGCAAGTCGGCGGCAGACCTTTTACGATTCCCGGCAACTCGCTTTTGATCTGCAAATGATATCGAGTGTGGAAGCGTTGCCCGTCTTCATGGCGGAGAGCAAAGCGCCCGCTGCCGTCAACGCGCACAATGTTGGTTTGCGGCGGAAATCCATCGCGCACATGGCAACATCGCGGATATAAATCACCGTGTTGCCAACGGTTTTAATCGGCAAATCGTTGAGTTCGGCGGTGGTCAGGGGGCTGCCATTGGTTTCAACGTCGTATTCGTAGGTGCCGATTTTGGATGTGCCGGAGGGGAGAATCAAGTTTTGGGCACTAATCGTGTTCACGACATCGACGGGTGAGAGCCTCTTGCTTTGCAAGGCGGCGGTGTCGAGATCCACCTGCACCTGGCGTTGCTTTCCCCCATAGGGCCAGGGAATGGCCGCGCCTTCCACGTCGGAAAGCTGCACGCGGATGAAGTTGGCGCCGGCGTCAAACAACTTCTGTTCCGTTAGTCCCGGTCCGGAGAGCCCAACTTGCAGAATCGGAACCGTGGAGGCGCTGTACTGAATAATCAGTGGCGGAGTTGTGCCCGGCGGCAGTTGACGGAGTTGAGTCTGGCAATGGCCGTCACCTGGGCAATCGCCGTGGCGATGTTGGCGTCGGGCTGAAAGAAGATCTTGATGACCGCAATCCCATTGAGGGATTCCGCCTCGATGTGCTCAATATCATTGACGGTGAGGGTCAGGGCGCGCTGATTGATGACAGCGATTCGATTCGCCATTTGCTCGGGCGAAAGGCCGTAGTAGTTCCAAAGAACGCTGACCACCGGAATGTTGATATTGGGGAAAATGTCCTTGGGGGTTCGAATGATCGAAATGCCCCCCAGGATCATGATGAGAATTGCCATGACGATGAAAGTGTAGGGGCGTCTAATGCTAGGCGGACAATCCACATAGGAGGTCAAATCTATTAGACGGTCTGCTCCAGCCGGAAGTTACGGATTTCACGGGTTTTCCAATGCCGGAGCCCGCGGGGACTTTCCCATCGGGCAGAATCAAGGACACTCAGAATTGCGGCTGGAGGCTTTCACCTGGCTAACCCAAATATTTTGGACTCATGCCGGGCTTCCGTCAATCCCGGAAAAAATGGGACCCTGCGATTCGACCATGGTACCATTTGGTGTGAAACTCCGGCCCTTTGCGCTTCATCCAAAACTTGATACACTCTGAATTGGTAGGCGTCATTTAGTCCCCTAAAGGCCTTTTCCCATGGCAACAGCGACACTGGGTGTTGAACAGAGAATGCCACCCTCGTGGATTGTCTCGGCCCGCGCCGACGTCCTCTGGTTCACTGTGGCGGGGCCGCCTCGGCTTTTGCTTTCTGGGGGTTGTGGCGTTTTACCCACGTTCCACTCATTCTCCTGGTCGCAATCTGGGCGGTGGTGTTTGACGAAACGCACGGATTCGCGACAATTTCCCGAACTTATTTGGATGCCGAAGAGCGCCAGCGGCGCGGACGCTGGCTGTGGAGGAGCCTGGCCTTTTTTATCGCCATTGGGCCCATCATGATTCTGCTCCATCTGGGCGATTGGCTGGAATTGATTACGGTGCTCTGGGGCTACTATCACGTTTTCAAGCAGCACTACGGCTTCATGATGATGTACAAAAAAAAGAATCGGGACTTCGCGCCGGAAGACATGAAGCTCGACAAGATATTCTTCGCAACGGCTTTTTACTTTCCCTTTCTGACCTATCCGCTGCACAGCAAGGAAGCGGCTTCCATCCTGCCCTACCCGATTCCCGCCCGGCTCGGCGCAATCTATGAAAATGTCCTGCTCTTCCTGGTGATTCTGGTCACGTTGGTCTATGTCGCGCGGCAGATTCAGAAATGGCGGCAGGGGCTGGGACTGAATTGGCCGAAGCAGCTCCTTTTTGCCTCCGCCATTCCGGTGAATTATGTCCTGTTCCGAAGTGCCATGCCACTGCTTGGCGTTTATGCCGCCGTGACCATTTTCCACAACGTGCAGTATCACCGCCTCGTCTGGTTCTACAACCAGAACAAGTATGCCCAAGCCGCCGGCAATGCGGCCAAGTACGGCCTGGCGACCCTGGTGAATGCCCGTTGGATTACCTACGTTGGGGCCGCGGCCCTCTATGCGATTATCTTCGATGTGGTTCCGCGTTTTGTGCTAAAGGACGGGGTTGGTTTGATGAACATTGGGACTCGAAACCACATCATCTTCTCGTTCTTCGCCGCTCCCGGACTCCTTCACTATTGGGTCGATGGACATATTTGGAAAGTCCGCTCAGACCCCTCGGTCAAAGCATATCTGCACCTTTAGGGCGCTGCTGGCCTTCGACCCGAAGGCAATGCTGATTGCCAACGCCATTGATTCCCTATACATTCGCGGATGTGTCCTTCCTCGTCACGATGACAGTCCCGCCAAATTGACATTTTCGCAGAAAAGTTTTTTTGCTGCTGGGAGGAGCGGACGTTGGGCGCCGTGGTGGGCACTTCCAGATTTTGGAGGGCTAAATCGATTGGATGGCAGCTTATTTCGCAGCGGCCTGGGTGGTTGCGGGAAGAATCTGGAGCAGTTGCTCTTTGCGATAAACGAGCGTGTTGGTGTCATAGGCGGCGATTTCGAAATCGTGTCCATGGGTGATGGCGTCACAAGGGCAGGCTTCAACGCAGTAGCCGCAAAAGATGCAACGGTTGTAATCGATATTGTAAACCTTGGCATAGCGCTCGGCCGCGCTGATTCGGTGGTCGCCGGTATTTTCCGCGGCTTCGATGTAAATGCAATTTGCCGGGCAGGCAGCGGCGCACAGGAAGCAGGCGACACATTTTTCCAGGCCGTCTTCATCGCGCCGAAGCACGTGGACGCCGCGATAGCGGTCTTCTAGGTACGCGGGCTCGTCGGGATAATTCTCCGTCACCGTGGGTTCGAGCATGACCTTAAAGGTCGTGGCGAAACCCTTGGCGAGAGCCACGGCGGAATCGGCAATTTCCCGGACGATGTTTGGCATAATTCCTCGAAGAAGTGACGAGCTTTGTGTAACTTGGGGCGGGCCCCTCGTACCCGATTCAGTATACCGAATGCGCTGAGGGTGGTCAAATTTTGCACTAACCTGCCGCCATATTCCAGTGATTACAGAATCTTCAGGGCCCTTGTCCCTGCTTCCTTTTCGTTATTTGAGACAATTTTGGCCGTTACGCTCCGCCCCAATCGGGAAACTCCATGAAATCACACTGGTAAAGGCAACCCTCAAGGCGGAAAAGGAATCGAAAACACGGGGTGATGTGACCTTGTCAGAGGCACGGAAGCGGTGTAATGTTACGCTATAAGCTGCCTTAATGGGTGGAAGATGACATTGCCACCAGGGACCTCATGCAGAGGAGAGTAGTATGAAAAAGTGGGCCCTTAAGATCGCTGTCGCACTTGTGTCAGGGTCATTGCTGCTGCCCGCAACAGGGGGAGCTCAGATCAAAGTGCCACCGCCGCCGCAGATCATCCCGGCCGGCAGCCTCTTGCATGTTCGTCTCACCAGTACGCTAACCTCTAAAACCAGCAAGCCTGGCGACCCCTTTACCGGGATGGTTATCTCACCCATCTCTGTCGACGGTAAGGAGATCATTGCCGAAGGGAGCACAGTGGAAGGCCACGTCGCCTTTGTAAAACCCTCAGGCCGCGTCTCTGGCGTTGCCCAGATGCGAATCGTCCTCGACGACATCATCACCCCTGACGACGTCAAGCTCGCCTTGCCCGCCGGGCTCGATGACATGAATGGGGGGCCGTGCGCCAAATCCACCGGCGACGATGAAGGCACCATCAAGGGGTGTGGCAAAAATAAAAAGGATGCGCTGAAAGATGCCGGCATTGGTGGTGCGATTGGCGCCGGCGCAGGCTCGGCAGTGGGCCTCGGTTCGGCAATCGACTGCGAGTATTATGGCAATTGCGGAGGGCCCGGCTTTGGCACTGCAATCGGCATGGGTGCGGGAATCGGCGCGGGGACGGTTCTGATTTACGATCTGCTGAAACATGAAAAGCACATCATTCTCGTGCAAGGGACCACGATGACTTTTGTCATCAACAGGTCAGTCGACGCCAGCACCGGCAAACCGCTGGAACCAACTACCGCCGAAGGTAATACCCAGTAATTTCTGGGACTACAGCATCCATTCTGCCGCAATTTTGGCGGTCGAGATTTGCAGGCACATTTTCCCTCCCCCCAGGTATTCAGGATGAAACGAATCCTAACTTTGGCAGTGGTCGTCATCAGCTTGATGTCCACGGCCCTCCCGTTCGCAACGGCTGCGGATGCGGACGACATTGCTCTGCCCAATGGGACCGAACTGGTGGTAAAACTTACGACCACGCTCAGCAGTAAAGGCAACGAGGAAGGTGACCCGTGGCTGGGCAAAGTCGCGGACCCGATTTTTGCCGGTGGGCAGGAAGCCATTCCGGCGGATTGCAAAGTTCGTGGTCACATAACGTTTATTAAGCCAGTGGGAAGGGCTACAGGCAAGGGAGAAATGCGCCTGGTTGCAGAAACGATCTCAATTCCTGACCAGGGAACTTTCACCATCGTTGCCCTGCTCAAGGGTGCCGACGACAAAACCGGTTCCAAGGTTAAAGATGCCGAGGGGACCATCGAAGGACCTGGGAAAAGCAATACCTCGATGGCCAAGGAAGCCGGCGTCGGAGCTGCGGTTGGCGCCGGAGTTGGCGCAATCGCTCATGGAGGGTCGGGTGCGCTCTATGGGGCGGCGATTGGTGCGATGGCGGGTGTCGTTCATTCCGTTGCCAAGAAGCACCAGGGTGTTGTTCTGCCTCCCGGTACGGAATTGACCTTTGTCTTGAATCAGACGTATTTGACCAAGCACGTTGCTCCGCCACGTAGTGAAGACTCGTCTTCGGACTAAGCCGGCTTGCTCCTGCCAGGCGATTCGTAAGTCGAGTTATTGCTTCCTCCGCTCACAAAACGCACTCTTCTTGACAGAAATCCAAATCCCCTTGAAAATCTCATAGGGACTTGCTTTTGGCCCGCACTTCTCGCTGGACTTGCTACCGAGGGCCAAGCTCGACCGATTTTCCCACGTGCCGCGGTAGCTCAGGTGGTAGAGCGCAGCCCTGAAAAGGCTGGCGTCGGCGGTTCAACTCCGTCCCGCGGCACCATATTTTTCGCCCAGTTCTTTTAACCCCCCGATCTCATATCGACTGAATCTGGCGCTGCGGTTGGCCCATGGATTATCCGTCCCATCAAGCCCACCCGCCTGGGGAAGGTTCAACTTAAAATAAAATCGGGTCATCAGGCGCTCGCGCGAATTTGAACCCTGGAGCGATTAGCCCGAAGAGGATTTTACCCAACTTGGCTCCCATCATTAACATTCAATCCGTTTCCAAGCAGTATGGGATTGCACCGCTCTTCCAAAATGTTTCGATGACCATTTCGGAGGGCGATTGCATCGGCTTGATCGGGCCGAACGGGTCGGGCAAATCAACCCTGCTCGAAATCCTGTGCGGACGGGTCGATCCCGACAAAGGCGAAGTCGCAACCCGCAAGCGGGCACGAGTCAGTTACGTGCGCCAGGTCTCGGATTTTGCGCCCGGCGACACGGTCCATTCCATCATTGAAGCCGCGCTGGAAAGAGCGGGCGTGCCGCTGGATCAACGGCTGGCCCGCGTGGCGGAGGCTTTGGGCAGGGCGGGATTTTCCGACACTCAAGCTCCGGCTTCAAAGTTGTCGGGAGGGTGGCGAAAGCGGCTTCGAATCGTCGAGGCTTTGGTGCAAGGCGCGGACGTTCTGCTTTTGGATGAACCCACGAACCACCTGGACTTCGCCGGAATTGAATGGCTGGAGGAGGTTCTTCGGGACGCCCCGTTCGCTTATGTGGTGGTCAGCCACGATCGATATTTTCTTGAGAACGTTGCGGCGGAAGTCCTGGAGCTGAACCGCGTCTACGTCAATGGCATGCTGCGTGTCAAGGGGAGTTACAGCGCTTATCTGGAGCAGAGAGAAGCCTATCTGGAGGCGCAGGAAAATAGACAGGAAGCCCTTGCCAACCGTGTCCGTAATGAATTGGAGTGGTTGAAGCGGGGGCCCAAAGCCCGCGCGCACAAAAGCCAAAGCGCGCATCAACAATGCCCATAAGCTGATCGATGAGCTTGCGGACATGAAATCCCGCACCCGAACCGCCAACACCCAGATTGACTTCTCTGCCACCGGGCGGCAGACCAAGCAACTGATCGTCATGAATGAAATCGGCTACTCATTTGGCGAACGGGCCTTATTTGACAACGTCAATTTCTCCATCAAATCGGGAATGCGGGTTGGTTTGGTGGGTCAGAACGGGAGCGGCAAGACGACGCTCCTTCGACTGGTGAAAGGCGATCTCCAGCCTGCCAGGGGTGAGATGGTGCGCGCCGAAGCTCTGCGAATCGTCTACTTTGACCAAAACCGTGAACTCGATCCGAACCTGACGCTTCGCCGCGCCCTGGCGCCGGATAGCGACTCTGTCATCTATCAGGACCGGGTGATTCACGTCGCCTCGTGGGCAGCGCGCTTTCTGTTTGATGCAGGTGACCTGAACCAGCCCGTCAGCCGGCTTTCGGGAGGCGAGCGGGCGCGTGTCCTCATCGCGCAACTCATGTTGCAACCCGCGGACGTCCTCCTGCTCGATGAACCCACGAACGATCTCGACATCGCAACGCTGGAAATTCTGGAAGAAAGCCTCCTGGAATTTCGTGGGGCGCTGGTCCTGGTATCGCACGACCGCTTCTTACTGGACCGCGTCACCAATGTCGTGTTGGGACTGGATTCCATTGGGCGCGCGGAGCAGTTTAGCGACTATTCTCAATGGGATATTTGGCAAAGGGAGCGACAAGAGGGAGGCGCATCGGAACCATTCAGCGCGCCCCAGGAGCCATCCACCAGCCCCGTGGTTAAGCCGGAGAAGAAAAGGCTCTCCTACCTTGAGGCGCGGGAATTTGAATCCATGGAAGGAAAGGTCCATGAGGCCGAACAAGTTATGAAAGCCCTGCAAGAGGTGCTGGAAGACCCCGCCATCATCAGCGACGCCGCGAAACTACAGGACGCCTTCGCGAAATCGGAAGCGGCGCGAAAGAAAGTCGAAATGCTATATTCCCGATGGGCTGAGCTGGAAAAAAAGCAAAGTTGATTCAGGAATTGAGGATGAGCCGGCTTCATTCGCCCAGTGTCGATTGCCCTATTTGATCCCAATCACCATGGAGTCCGGTCCGACGAGATGTTCCACCCGCGTCTCCCCGAAGCCAACTTCCTTCATCCATTTGCAGCAGTCCGCGCCTGTATAGTCGAATCCGCCTGGAGTTTCGATGAGCATATTGAGGCTCATGAGCAAGCCGAAGGTGTTCTTGGACCGGTCATCGTCGATCACGGCGTCGTATGCGATTAGCGCTCCACCCGCTGGCACCGCTTCGTAGGCCTTGCGGATCAGCATCTTCTTTTCATCCAAATTCCAATCGTGAAGAATGTGCCCCATGGTGATCACGTCAACTTTGGGCAGGGGATTTTCAAAGAAGTTTCCGCCTGCGAATTGCAGCCGCCCGCTGAGGCCATTCTGTTCGACATAATCTTCGAAAACGGGCCCTACCTCGGCCAGGTCGAATCCTTTGCCAGTCAGGTGTGGGTTGGCAAGCGCAATCTGGACCGCCAAATCACCCTGGGCGGTTCCCACATCGGCGAAGGTGTGGTACTTGCTCCAGGGGAATTGCCGAGCGATTGCCATATTGGCGCCATGACTGATCGCGGACATGGCGGCAAGGAATTCCTTGAGGCGCTGGGGATCGGCGTAAAGCGCCTCGAAGGGCGACTCACCTTCCGGCGCATCCTTCGCTTCATTCTGCGGCTTCCCCGTGCGTAGGCCGGTCGTAAGGTTATTCCAATGCCCAAAGAGGCGGTGATTGGCCATTTGCAAAATTCCGCCGATATAGGAGGGCTTGCGCTTGTCGAGAAACTGATCCGCTGCCGGCGAGTTTGCGTACTTCCCATTCACCCGCGTCAGGAAGCCCAAGGCGGTAAGAGCATCGAAAAAGTCGCGCGCCGAACGCGGGTGAAGCCCCAGCCGCCCGCGCAGCGTCTCAAGATCTTCCGGCTTCTTGGCGAGTTCGGTAAAGACCTCCATTTCCACCGCACTCAGCAGGGTTTTCGATGCCCAAAATCCCAGGCCTACCTGCATAATATTTGCTGGAGTAATATCCGAACTCATATCAATCTCCATCCTCCGCGCAGGGCTGAGCGGCAAGAACCCGCGAAAAGCGGAAACCCATGCGTCTTTCCAAATCCGGGTGGCGGATCACAAAGCTGAGAAATAAAAACGATTTTCTCGAAGCCCCTTCACCCAGGCGGTAATTTACACCGTGATCGGGGTCGAATTCAAGACTTCCCAGGGCCCGTCGGGGCGCTTTGCCATGCGCAGTCGTCAGAAATTGCGCGGGATGGCACTCCCCAAGATCCATGCCCAAAGTGGTTAGGACGTCCCCCGTGGGTATCCCGGAGACGGGCAAAACAAGGCGCGCCCTGATGCCGTTTTGGTTCCGGCAGCACCCGGGTTTTGATTTGACTGGTTTGGACATTTTGTCATTCTTAACCGATTTTCTTTTAGCGAATTCGATAAGTAGCTTTGTTTTCAGCATGTTCTCAGCTTTGGGTAACGAAAAATGCCAGTCCCGGTCCTTTGTTTTCAATATGTTCTCAGCTTTGGGAGCTGGCGGAAAAGGCCGATCCCGGTCCTTTGTTTTCAACATGTTCTCAGCGTTGGGAGCTGGCGGAAAAAGGCCGCCAAGTCGGGGGGGAGTGGGGGGCGTTTTGGCGGGGCAAACAGCATCCATGCGAGCCTCCAAGCCCACTCATTCTAGCCTATTGCTGTTCGCTTGTCAAGACAATAGTTGTTCGCCCGGGGGGTGTCAGGGAGAAGTCGCACGGGCGGAGCGCTGGTGACAGAGCACCCAGAATGGGCCCCCTCTGGCGATTCCTGCTTCTTGTGAGAGGAGAGTATTTCCGTTTGCGATCTTATTGCGCGCTGAGGCGAGAGGTGGCCCGCGCGCTCAACTCGCGCGGCGTTTCAGGGTGTCCATCAGCAGAACGGCTTCAGCAATTTCTTTCATCGATTTGCGCCGTTCCTGGCTTTCACGCTGCATGGTGCGGTAGGCTTCGTCTTCACTGAGGTTCATTTCCCGCTGTAGAACACCTTTGGCGCGTTCAACTATCTTGCGGGTTTCAAGCCGGGCGGAAAGCTTTACATTTTCGCTTTCGAGGCGGGCGCGCTCGACTTCGGCTCCAATCATGAATCCAACGGTCGCGGTGAGACTGATTTCACGCGGACTGTATTGGTAGGGCGTGCGATTCTGTAGATTGATGACCCCCAGGAGCCGGCCGCCACTGACCATGGGCACCGAGAGGAACGATTCAAAGCGGTGTTCCGGGAGGTCACTGAAAAGCTTGAATCGAGGATCCTCAAACGCGCGCCGCGATACCGCCACGGGCTCCCGATGCTCTGCCAACCATCCCGTCATTCCCTGCCCCAACCTGAGTGTGAGGCGATTGACCAGTTCCGGATGCGGGTTCTTCGATGCACGGAGGAATAAATCATCGCCTTCCAGGAAGTAGATAAAGCAAGCATCGCTTCGGACGGCGGAAGGAATAACTTCAACGATATATTGAAGCGCCTCCTCCAGGGGTGCCGGCGATGAAAACCGGCTGGCGATCCGGTTGAGCATCGCCACACCCGCGCTCTCGGCCACCCACGGTTCCAGCTTCTTGATTCGTGCATTCATGAGTAGGACTTCGCTCATACGCATCTTCCTCTTGGAGGCTCCTGCCTTGGAATTCCGTGTCCATGGGGATGATTCGCTCAGGAGATGCCGAGCCCAAAATCCGAAAATCGGCCTGGACGAAAGCACCCGGTCTTCAATAGGAGCCCTCACTGAAGCTTAACCAATCAGGCCGGGCAAAACATCATACTTTGGTATTAGGGACGGAGGCGGGGGAGGGATATGGGTTTACCGGCGCCTTGAGCTTTTCCACCATCCGCACAAGGTCGGCAAGGGATTCGGCTTCCATCTTTTGCATGGCATGTCCGCGATGAATCTTCACGGTGATTTCACTAACCCCGAGTTGGGCGGCAATTTCCTTGTTGCGCAAGCCGGTCACGACGAGTTGCATGACCTCCCGCTCACGCTGGGTGAGTTTCTCAAATCGTTCACGCAGGAATTGCGAATTTGCGCGGTCGGTGCGGAATTTGCGGTCGCGATCAAGCCCTTGCTCGATGGCTTCGAGCAAAGTGTCTTTCTGGAAAGGCTTGGTCAGGAACTCGACGGCGCCGGCCTTGATTGCCCGCGACGTCATCGGGATGTCACCGTAGGCGGTGATAAAAACGATGGGGAGATCGAGCCCCTCCGCGCTTCAGTTGTTCCTGGAATTCAATTCCGGTTTTTCCGGGAAGACGGACGTCGAGCAAAAGGCAGCTCAACTTGTCGCGGCGCGGAAACTCCATAAAGCGCTCGATGGAGGGAAATTCCCTGACTTGGAAGCCCACCGAACGCAGCAGGCTGCCGAGCGAGTCGCGCATCGACTCATCGTCGTCAATGACATAAATTGTGGCGTTGCGATTAATCATGTTGGTCCGCCTGGTCGACGGGAAGGGTGAATTGAAATGTCGCTCCCCCCTCCGGGTTCGGATAGGCCGTGAGATTGCCGCCGTGCGCCTCAATAATGGATCGGCTGATGGAGAGCCCCACGCCGATGCCCCGGGGTTTGGTTGTGAAAAAGGGTTGAAATATCTTGTCGGCAACTTCGGAACTCAACCCCACGCCGCAATCCTTCACCTTAACCACGATTTCGTTGGCATTTTCCCGCCCGGTCGTAATCCAAAGCTCCCGCGCCCGTCCGCTGATATCATGAAGCGCATCCATTCCATTAACGACCAGGTTTTGCAAGACTTGTTGCAATTGCACCCGATCCCCTTGGACGGAGGCCAAATCAGCGCAAAAATCGGTATGAATGAGAATGTGATCCCGCACCGTCTCTTCCCGAAAAACCATGATGAACTCGTGAATGAGCTGGTTCATCTCGAGGCGCTCGCGGATTGAGGCTTCGCCCTTGAACAAGGAATGAATTCGGCTGATGACAGCACCCGCTCTCGATCCGTCTTGGATGATCCTTTCCGCGGCATGGCGCGCTTCCCGCATATTCGGCGGGTCCTGGGCTAACCACTCCAGGCAGGCGTGGCCGTAAGTTACCACCGCACCGATCGGTTGATTCACCTCGTGCGCAATCGATGCGGTAAGCTCACCGATGGTAAGAATTCGCGCCAGGTGTTCGAGCATGCGAAGTTGGCGATCGCGCTCACGCAGGTCTTCATTCGCCTGGCGAAGTTCCGTGGTTCGTTCGGCAACCCGGATTTCAAGCATATCCCGGGCTGCGCGCAACGCCGCCTGGCTGTCCCTTTGCGCCGAGCTCACCCAGGTTCCTGCCAGTGCCGAAAGCACAAATGCAAGGAAATAAGCCACATCGGGAGCACTGACGCGGAAGGAATGGATGGGCTCCAGGAAGTAATAGTCCACGGCAAGGGTGGAAAGAAGCACCGAGAAAAGTCCGGGGCCCATTCCCCCACCCAGGCAGCAATCATGACGGCGGCAAAGAACAAAAATAAAAACGGATAAAGGAAGAGATGTTGGACAAGTTGGGTGGAGATTAATGCCAGGGCTACGAAAATCAGCGCGAGATTATAGCCCCGGATCGAGGACGCGGAAGGCGCCTGCGCATGTTCCAGGCCGGATTGTGGGGATATTGCATCAGCCAAGTGCATATTAGCTCGCACGGAGACCGCTGTATGAGGGACCGAATGCTGTCGCATGGCGAATTGTGGATACCCAAACCCGCCTGCTTGGCATTTCAAAGACCACACATGCTTCCCGGTTAGGCTAACAAGGTAGTTACGGAGAGTCCAATACGGTTTTTTTATCTTGACCATTCAAGGGATTTTCGCGGGATGCAGTCTTGCAAGTGCTCAGAAGAAAAGAACTTGCACTCTTGTTGAGGATTAGATCCTGTGCGTTCAGAGGTGGCGAGGCTTACCTGCTCATGTGTTGCGGATAGATTTCTAATTGCGGGACAAGCGCAGCAGATTTGCCGAGCCGGGATCGTTTGCCCGTCGGGAAGTCCTTTGGAACTGATTACCGGGTGGGGCTAGCACGCATCGATCTTTTGCAGGATGTCCTTGAGGATTTGTTTTCCGTGGAAGCGGCCATTTTCTATAAAGATTTCGTTCGTGGCCAGGCCCGCGATAATCACGCCGGCGAGGTAAATTCCAGGAACATTGCTTTCCAGGGTCTCGGGATTGCAGCGGGGCCGGTGGGTATTGGGATCGATCTCCACGCCGATTTGACGCAGGAAATCAAAATCCGGGTGGTAGCCGGTGAGGGCAAAGACAAAGTCGTTATCAAGGCAAAGTACTTCGCCGCCCTCCTGCTGAATGGTAACCGAATGCAGATCGATCTCCGTCACAACGGAGTTCGCAAAGGCGCGGATGTCGCCATCTTTGATCCGATTTTCGATATCGGGCCGAATCCAATATTTGAGGTGGGAACTAAGCTCCGCCTCCCGGTAAATGACGGAAACTTCGGCTCCGTGCCGCCAGAGGTCGAGGGCGGCCACGGCAGCAGAATTTGCCCCTCCGATAATGGCCACCTTCCGCCGGTAATAGGGGTGCGGGTCGGTATAATAGTGGGAGACTTTGGGCAAATCCTCCCCCGGAATGTTCATCAAATTCGGTAGATCGTAGTATCCAGTAGCAATAATCGCCGTCTTGCTCGAAGTACTCCTTCTGCTTCCCGTCCGTCTGACTCGGTCCGCACGTGAAACCCGCCCTCGTGTCCCGTGATTCCAACGACTTTCTCCTGAAAGTGAATGGGGAGTTGGTAAAAATCTGCCGCTCGGCGGTAGTACTCCAATGCCTCAGCGCGATGGGGTTTGGTATTGAGACTGGGGAGGGGCAGATTGCCGATCTCGAGTCGCTCGCGGGAAGTGAAAAACGTCATGGTGCTGGGGTAGTTGTAGATGGAGTTGACCAGCACTCCCTTTTCCACCACCAGAAAGTTCAGCTTATGGGCTTTAGCCTCGATCGCGCAGGCCAAACCTGTGGGCCCAGCGCCGACGATCAGAATATCCAGGGCGTTCATCACTGTTCCACGTTCTCCGCCAATAAATCGTGAAGCTCATTCCGGATGCTCCGATACATGGCTAGAAGCTCCGAGGTCGCCGGCTCAGTCTTATCCTTCCAGACAAACCCTTTTCCACGTCCGCTTTCGACCAGAACGCCGATCCCCGTCCCCAGATGATATCCGACGGACCCAAATTGAGTTACGGTGCCGTGGGATAGATCCAACAGCGCCACAAATCCGGATTTTTCCACGGCGGGATAGCGGGCGTATTGTTCAAAGGTGGTGAACTGAAAATCTGCCTTCAACAACTTTTCCAGGAAGGCAACTTGCCTTGCGTTCGACTCAGGAGGCAGGGGATCAGGCACGCTGGTCTCTTTCGGATCTGGAAGTGGAAAAGAGTTCGCGCGAGATGGCGTAAAGCACGACATGCATTCCCTTATGCACCGCTTCCCTCTCAAAGCGCATTCCCAAACGGTCCATGACGCGGAGTGAATCGAGATTTGCGGCCTGAGCGATGGCAACAATCCGCTCAAAATTGCAGACATCGAACCCATAGGCAAGCGCCTGATGCGCCGCCTCGGTAGCAAAACCCCGCCCCCAATGAGAAGGCGCCAGCCACCATCCGATTTCGACGTCGGGCCCTTCCGGGAGATGTTTAGCCCGCAAATGCCGATCAGGCTGTCGCCATCCTTGGGCAAAATCTTCCAAAGGCAGATTCCCTTTTTCTCCCAATTCTCCATCTGCCGCGTGACGAATTCCGTAACTCTTTCGTTCGACCACGGTTCGCCGCCGGCGGAGACATACCGCACGACGAGGGGGTCCGTTGCCAGTTGGCGAAACTCTTCCACGTCCTCCATCGCCCACGTGGCAAAACGCAAACGGTCCGTCTCAAAAATGACATGCTGCGCGCGACCTTGCACTTTTTCCGCCTGGCCCTTCTCTTTTGGATGCGCTACCTTCCGCCGATTCATTTACCTACCCCTCGATCAAGCCTTGTCCTTCGCCAGAGCATCGGCATAATCGCCGCTTGGTATCCGCTGAAGATTACTACTGTCTTTTCTTGCGAGCCAATAAATCCACACCGTTTCAATCGTTCCTTTGCGAAGACTCGCCTTCGCCCGTGCTCGAATGAACTGGCTGCGCTCCGGGGATCCAGGAATAAATCCCTCAACTTCGTCCAGAACCTTAAGGTCTGCCGCGACATCGCGAAGGTGAAATGTCTCTCCCAATATCCACGTCTCGCCGGCGGTTGAAGGTCTTGCTCCTGGATAGCTTCCCAGATCGAAAAGTTCGCCGGCAACTTTCGCTTCCGATTCAAATCGAGCGCCGAGGCGCACGAGGTGTTGGTGCAGTCGAAAGCCGCGCCGAAGCGTGCCATAGACGAACAACCGGTGGCAGTCCAATTCCTCATCCTGCCGAGGGCGCATGGGAGCCCACTCCTGGCGGCGGCATAGAATTCTGGTGCAAGAGCATAACGCCCCTTCATTGCCCCCACCGAATCCCGCTATTTCATTGCAAGGAATATCTGGAAACTAAGTTTTGGTTTCCAGGGTGTCGATGATGCGCCGCAGGGCCGAAATAATTTCTTCCCGGTCCACATTCCCTTTTCGAAATTTCAACGTCATCTTGAATTCTTTCGCTGGAGGAACGAAATTAAAGATGGCGTGGCGGGGGCTTTTTTTCCGGATTGCGTCTCCGCCCGCGCCTGTTCGCGATTTACTAGGCCGAGCGAAAATTGGCGACGAGGTCACGCATCCTGGCAGGGCTCGTTTGCCGGGCAACCTGGAGGAGTTGGGATTTCGAAAGAACTCCGGCTTCAATGCACTGCGCCTTCACATCGTCGGGAATGGTGCGCAAACTCAAAGTCTCGGTAATTGAGGAGCGGGACTTGGCAATGCGTGCGGCAATCTGTTCGTGCGTCAGGTCAAATCGCTCGGCGAGGGCCTGGACCCCATCGGCCTCCTCAAACGGTGTCAGATCCTTGCGCTGAAGATTCTCGATGAGGGCTATTTCCAGCGTCTCACCGTCATCGACGTCCTTTTCAATGCAGGGGAGTTCGTGCAAGCCGGCGGCGCGCGAGGCATGATAGCGGCGCTCGCCGGAGATGATCATGAACTTGTCGGCTTCCGGGAGGTAACGCACGAGCAGCGGCTCGAGCACGCCCTTGTCGCGCACGGAGGCGGTAAGGCTTTGCAGGTCGCCGAGTTCCTTGCGGGGCTGGTCGGCGTTGGGCTGAATCTTTTCGATGGGGATCATGCGGCCGATGGCGGCGCCGCTGCGCGAAATGATATCCTCGACGTAGTGCGAATTGTGCCGCATGGTCACGGTGACGGGCAGGCCTGCGCGTCTAACTGACACGTTGCATCACCTCCTTGGCAAGTTGCGCGTACTCGGCCGCTCCCGTGGAGTCCGGGGCAAAGGTGAAGATGGTTTCCTTATAGGCCGGGCTTTCCTCCAAACGCACGTTCTTGCCAATTACCGTCTTGAAGACTTTTTCGCCAAACACCTGCCGCACCTGCTTGTAGATATCGCGGGCCAGATTGGTGCGCTTGTCATAGAGGGTGACGATGACTCCCAGCAACTGCAGATCGGGATTGGGCCGGGCGCGAATGCGCTCCAGCGTCTCGAGCAAGTCGTCAGTTCCTTCCAGGGAATAGTAGGAAGCCTGAATGGGCACGAGGAGATAATTTGCCGCCACCATGGCGTTGACGGTGATGATTCCCAGCGCGGGAGGCGTATCGATCACGATCAAATCGAAATCGTCTCGAGCCCCCATCAGGGCGTCTTTCAGCCGGAACGGAGTGTCGAATTGCCCGACCAAGTTAGCCTCGAGCTTGGCCAGCGAAATTCTGGCCGGGACGACGCAAAGGTTTGCCAATTTGGTGGGATGAACGACGTCCCGAACCGTCACTTTGGGGTCCGAAAGAACATCGAAAATTGAAGTTTTGATCTCTTCCGGCGAGAGGAAAGTCAGCGTCGTGTTGGATTGAGGGTCAAGGTCAATCAGCAGGGTTCGCCGCTTCTTCAAGGCAAAGGCGGCAGCCAGGTTGATGGACGTCGTAGTTTTTCCGACGCCGCCTTTCTGGTTGGCTATAGCAATTACAATCGCGGCCATATAGGGGGCTCGTGTAGAGGAACGTCAGGTTCGGGATGTTTCATGAGGGATGCGCATTGGGCTCTCGATTCCCTGCTCCCAATCGAAGTGCCCGCAACCCCGTCCCGAAACTACATCTTATACCTTCCCATGTCCTCGTCGTTCAAATTCTCCAGCCATTTGCGAAGTTCCTCGTTGCTGACCTTATCGGTGGAGTTGGCGGAATTCTTGGAAGTTTTGAGCACTTCGTCTTCAACAAAGATCGGGCAATCCACGCGCAGGGCGAGCGCCAGCGCGTCACTGGGCCGCGAATCGATGGACATCATTTCGCCATTGCGCTCGAGCCAAATCAGGGCGTAGAAGGTATCGTCGCGCAGCTCACTGACCACCACCTTGTGCACATGCGTTTCGAGCCCCAGCAGGAGATTCTTCAACAGGTCATGGGTCATCGGGCGCGGAGTGGTTACTTTTTCAATCTCCAGCGCGATGGCATTGGCTTCATAGATCCCGACCCAGATTGGAAGCACCGACTGGCCGCCAACATCCTTGAGGATGACGATTGGCATGTTGGTGACCGGGTCCATAACCAGTCCCCGGATTTTCATTTCGACTTCCATGGAGGCCTCCGCCGGGAAATGCGAATTCAAAGCTTTGCGTCCTTTGGTCTTCACTTAAAACCCTGATTTATGTGCTTCGCACATCGCACCCATGAGCGCCAGGCTACCCTTCACTGGCCAATCTCGCGGCGACTCGATTGCACTAATTCGCCGACGAGGCTGTTGGGGCCGGCCGACATTACCCGCACGTGCCGGTACTCCCCGACATCCGAGGAATTTCCGCTAAAATTGACGACCTTGTTGCTGGTGGTGCGCCCCACGGCTTGCCCCAAACGGGACTGAAAGCCCTCCACAAGGACTTCAAACGTCTGGCCAACGTGGGCCTGATTGCGCCGCAATTGAATCTGCCGCTGCAATTCTTGCAATGTGGCCAGGCGGCGTTTCTTTTCCTCTTCCGCCACGGTATCGGCAAAGCCTAGTGCGATGGTATTGGGCCGTGGCGAAAACGTGAAGGCAAAAATCTGGTCGTACTCAACCTCTTCCATCAACGTAAGGCTATCTTCGAAATCCCGCTCCGATTCGCCACAGAATCCCACGATCATGTCCGTTGATAAACTAATCGGCCGCTTTGCCCGCTTGATGAACTGAATTTTTTCCAGATATTCTTCCCGCGAATAGCCCCGGAGCATTCGCGCCAAGAGTTCCGTCGAGCCCGACTGCACAGGCAGATGAATCTGGTCGCAGAGCGCGGGATGTGAATCAATGGCTTCAACGATGTCAGGTGTGAAGTAGCGCGGATGCGAGGTCGTGAACCGCACCCGACGAATGCCCGGCACTGAGGCCACGCGGGTGAGAAGCTCCGCGAAGCTCCAACGCGCCGGCGAAGGATCGCGCCAGGCATTCACGATCTGGCCCAGGATCTGGATTTCCGAGTACCCGGTGTCCACAAGGCGCTGGCACTCCTCAATGATCTTCGCGCTCGACCGGCTTCTTTCCGGACCGCGCGTCATCGGGACGACGCAAAACGCGCAGCGCTGGTTGCAGCCCTCGACCACGGTCAAGTAGGCGCGAAACCGATTTTCCCGGCGCGTCAGTTCCGTTTCAAAGCAATCTTCCGTGTCGAGATTCAGGCCCGTCACGCGCCGCTTTCCTGATTCAACCTGCTTGAGCAATTCCGGCAGTTGCGGATAGCTGGCCGACCCACAAACCAGGCTAACCTCCGGAACGCGCTCAAAAAACCGTTCGCCTTCCTGCTGTGCCAGGCAACCCAGAACGCCGATGATCTTGTTTGGCGTCCAACCGGATTTCTTGAAGGCGCCCAATTTTGAATAGACCTTATGTGCTGCCTTTTCGCGAATGCTGCACGTGTTATAGAGGATGATATCGGCTTCCTCGTGCGTATCAACCGCGCGGTAACCCTTGGCCGTCAACGCCCCTGCGACTTTTTCCGAGTCATGGACGTTCATCTGGCAGCCAAAAGTCTCCACATAAAAGGTCTTTCTTTCACCTGTCGAACCAGAAACAGGCGCGAAATCCGCGGCCGACAGAGGCCCACTGGGAAATGTCGCCGTCGCCGGGCGATCGCCGATTTGAATGAATTCACTTGCCATTGTGTAGCTCTGAGCTCGCGAATCAAGTATAGCTTGAATCATCGACTTTGAGTAGCAGGACAAAGAATCGGTGGCCGGTGATACGCATGCAGGCCGCTGGGGCGATTTCAGGGTGGCGCGAAATGGTTATGGTATCCACCAATGGTGTTAAAGTAGCTGCACGTACCGCCCGGGGAGGATTGTTTGCGTCGTTCCAAAATTGATGTTGTTGGGTTGGGTCTCAATGCCACCGACACCGTGCTGTCGGTCCCAAATTTTCCCGCCTTGGGAGGCAAGGAACGCGTCGCGGCGGCGTCCATGCAGGCCGGTGGACAAATGACCACGGCGCTGGTGACCTGTAGCCGCCTCGGGTTGAAGGTCCGCTATATCGGCAAGATCGGAGACGATTCTGGCGGCAAGTTTCAACTCGCCAGCCTTCGTAAAGAAGGTTTTGACCTCAAGTACGTCAAATTGATCCGCGGCGTCCCCAATCAATACGGATATATCATCGTGGACCAAGCCACCGGGGAACGGACGGTGTTCTGGGACCGCGACGCGCGTTTGACAGTCCAGCCGGAGGAAATTAAGCCCGTAGCGATCAATTCCGCTCGCTTGCTGCACCTCGATGGGTGCGACGTCGATGCGGCGCTGGCTTCTGCCCGCATGGCCCGGCGTGCGGGAATTCCAGTGGTGGCAGATTTGGACACTGTTTACAAAAACGTGGAAAAGCTATTCCCATACATCGATTATCTGATTGCTTCCACCCAATTTCTTCCGGCAGTTACTGGCCACGCGGACCCACATAAAGTCTTGGAGAACATGGCGCGTGTATACAAAGTACGGACGCCGGGAATGACCCTAGGCCGTGACGGCGCCCTCGTCTATCACCAAGGCCGATTTCATTATTCGCCGGGATTCGTCGTGGAAACCGTCGACACCACCGGGGCTGGGGACGTTTTCCATGGGGCATTCGCTTATGCCCTCCTGGCTTCCTGGGACATTGTCCGGGCGCTCGATTTCTCCAATGCCATGGCTGCCCTTAATTGCACCGCACTGGGAGCGAGAGGTGGCATCAGATCACTGCCGGTGGCTGAAGAGTTGATGGCCAGAGGGACGAGGCATGTTAATCCCCAATACGCGCGGCATTGACGCCCGCCGGTGGGGTGGCCCATGGGGCCATCCATGCTTCAGGTTTGGAAATATCGGCCTGGGGAAGAAGGTTTTCCATAAATGAGTGAAGGGTAGCGTCATAACCGTGCGGACTCCGAATCTGGGGTCGATGGGTTCGCCTTAGTGACTGGAGCCATGATTTTCGCACAACGCTTGGTATCGCGGCGGTTTGCCGCCCGCATGGCGGGAAATCTGTTCAAGCCGAATCCATAAAGCAGATTCAGTGATTTCGCCCCCTTCGAGTGTTAGAATCCATCCAATGTTCAACCGGGCTCGCAATCTCATCCTCGCCATTCTTGCTGCGCTCAGCTTGACCCTTCAGGCTGGCTACGCGGCTCAGTCACCTCTCTCCACTTCGACGAATGAGGGGGTAATCTCTTTCGACAGCGACATCACCGTGAATGTGGATAGTACGATTCTTGTGCGGGAAAGCATCACCGTCCTTGCCAAAGATGGAATGATCAAGAATGAAGTCTGCCGTGACATCCCCACCGTTTACGCCGACCGTTTTGGGAACTCGTACACCATCCACCTTGAAGTTGGCAGTGTAAATCGTGACGATCAGCCCGTCGATTTCCATCTCGAGAGAATCCCCAATGGTTTAAGGGTCTGCATGGGAAATCGAAAAGACACGCTGTCGCCCGGGGAGCACACCTATGAGCTCACCTATATCGTCAACCGCGTTCTCGGCTTTTTTTCAGATTACGACGAACTCTATTGGAATGTCACCGGGAACGCGTGGAAGGTGCCCATCCAGTCGACGACTGCCAAGGTCCATCTACCCAAGGGAATCTCGATGATCGCTATCCTCCTGGATGGCTATACGGGGCGTCCGGGATCCGTTGCCAATGACTTCACCGCAGTGGCTGATGCGGAAAGTACCGCGAGTTTTCGGACAACGCGTCAACTCGAGCCCTCGGAAGGCATGACCGTGGTGGTTCGCTGGCCCAATGGCTTTGTCCATCGGCCGACCGAGGCACAAGAGCATGATTACTTTCTGCAGGACAACCAATCCGGCTTGATAGCCTTGTTGGGATTGGGAGTGATCCTGCTCTACTACATTCTGGTTTGGTTCGTCGCCGGCCGCGGTAGGTCCAAGGGAGAGCCTCGGCCTCAGCCGGACCCACCCAACGGGTTATCCCCAGCGGCGCTCCGCTATATCTGGCGCCAGGCATTCGACCAAAAGGCTGCCGTTGTCAATCTCGTCGACCTGGCGGTAAAGAAGCAACTCGCCATTTTAGAAGATGCCGGGGGAGCTTATATCTTGGGACGGGTGAAGTCCCGCCGGCGCGTCCAAATCAGCCTTAATGAGGGTGATGCGCAACCCGGCGAGGTATCGGCGGACGAAAAACTGGTACTGGAGAAAGTATTTGCCGAGGGCGATCCTGTGGCCTTGAAGCCGAGCCACCATCGCGTTATTGGCGGGGCCGTCGAAGGCTTGCATCAGCATCTCCGCATCAAACTGGAGTGGATGTACTTTGTCGCAACCAGCCGTTATGTCGTGCCCGGTCTGTTGATTTCGCTCGCTGCAGTGATTCGATCCGGACTCGTCATCCAGGGCGTGCAGGCGGAATATCTAATTCCGTCTGCTCTTGGCATCTCACTCTGGAGCGTCGCCTTTCTTGCCGTCGGTGATATCGCGTTTGGTGCGATTAAGAATGGATTGGCTGACCCTTACCACGCCTCCACGGCGAAGAAACAAGCAGTTGTTAACGGCCTGGTCTTTCTCGCGCTCTTCGTGGGCGAAATCGTGGGATTGGGGATCCTGGCTTGGACGGCGTCTCTGGAAGTGATGTTCCTGTTCGTCATACTAATAGCCATCAACTACTTCTTTCATTGGCGGCTTCGCTCTCGAACCTTGTCGAGCCACCCGATGATGGGGCAGATCGAAGGCCTGCGCCTTTTCATGGTGATTTCCGGAGATGATAACGATCAGCCATGCTTGCCGGGTCTCTTTGAAAAGCTCCTGCCCTACGCCCTGGCTCTTAATGTGGAGAAAATTTGGGGGGAAAAGTTTGCCGGGACGCTCGCGGAAATGCCACGCGAGGAGATGTCCGATTATTCACCAACTTGGTACTCAGGGCCTAATTGGCATCCGGTCACTGCCGCAGCCTTCCTCACCTCGCTTGGAAGTGCGTTTTCCAGCGCGATCCAATGGTCGATGACGCGAGGTGGCGCAGCCGCGAGCCGCCACGCTTCCTCGAAACCGCAGGAGAAATAAGCCAGGGATCGCTAGCCCTCAATAGACGGCTGCAAGCAGCCTGCGACGACTCCATTTCCCATGTGGAAACGAAACAGGCTGAACCTTGAATTAAAGCTGGGACTTGGGTTTACCTTTTGCGGGATGGTGGAGATCAATTGAACGGTCCCCGTGAAGGTAGGATTTCACAATGCCATCCCATTTTCCTTGCGCGGTGAGGATCAGTTCGATCGCTTCGCGAACGCCCCCGCTCCCCCCTGCATTTTTCGTTTGAAAATGGGAGTGCCTGCTCACAAAATCGTCGGCGTTGGCGACACAGACTCCCAGCCCGACGCGCGTCAAAAGCGGAAGGTCAGTTAGATCGTCACCCACATAGCAGACTTCTGCGTCAACGACTCCGGCATTTCGGCACATTTCTTCATAGGGCCCGATCTTCTCCAGGCAATTCTGGTAAACGAACTCGATGCCAAGATCCTTCGCGCGCGCTTCAATAACCGCAGATCCACGGCCGGTGATGATGCCGGTTTTCAGGCCGTAGTGATGGGCAAGGCGAAGTCCCAATCCATCACGGGAATCGAACCCTTTGGTTTCAAGCATCCCGCCAACTGCCAGCGGCACATAGTAGAACTTTCCGTCGGTGAGGACGCCATCGACATCCATAATCAACAACTTGATCTTCTTGGCGCGGGAGAGAAGAGCTTTTGAATACTTTGTCATGTCTTGGCCAGTTTTGGGTGCGATGAAATTTGGAGTTTTGCCCGACTAATTTGAGTTGAGTATGACCTTTCCGTGAGAGTGATGGGACTGGGGAAAGTCTCACCGCTCCGATCATAGCACAGACTTTTCTCTTCACTGCCCATCCGCAGTCTCGACTGACGAGAGATCAGCTTGAAGCTTGAGTTTCAATTCAGTCACTTCGCCGCAGTTTCTGAAACTGTAGCCGCGGTGACGCGATTGCGTCCCGCGCCCTTAGACTCATACAAGGCGCGGTCGGAGGCTTGGATGACCGCGGCGGGGGTGAGGCCATTGGTGGGGAATGACGCTGAACCGACGCTAACGGTGATCTTGGGGAGAGGTTTTTCGGAGTTGGACGGCAGCACCATGGATTCCACCGCCTGGCGGATGCGCTCGCCCACCTGGGTACAGGCTTTAAGGTCGGCATCCGGCAGGATGACCACGAATTCCTCGCCCCCATAGCGCGCGGCGAGGTTCGTTTCGCGCATGGAAGAGGTAATGGTTTGGGCAAACTGGCGCAGGATGCGGTCGCCCATTTCGTGCCCATAAACGTCATTAAAGCTTTTAAAATGATCGAGATCGAGCATCAATACCCCGGCCGGTTGCCCGCGCCGGTCAGCGATGGCGAAGATCTTCTCCGCATAGTCCTCCAAGAAGCGGCGATTATAGAGCCCGGTCAGCGGGTCGATATTCACCTGTTGCCGCATCTGATTGAGCAGTCGAAGGTTAGACAGTGAGGACGCCGCACCGTTCACATAGCTTTCCAGCAACCGCTGGCGTTCAGGCGACCAGAGGTCTTTGGCCGCCTCCACCCGGACGGCCCCAAGGGTCATATCGCCGGCGACCAAGGGCGTGCAGTAATAACTCCCCTCGGTTGGCAAAGCGAATTTAGACGGGCAAAGCGGTTGTTTACAAATGTCATTCACAACATGGGGACGTCCGGCCCGCATCGCCCGGCAGTCTTGACCATCGCGAATTACCGGCCACGTTGCATTCTCTTCGGGAAGGGGCAGCATACTCGCCACCACCTCCAGAAAACCCACCTTGGGCATGGACTGAAAGATCAGGACCTGGCGCGGCTGGAAGCGCTCCTTCAGTGAAAAGATAATGTGGCCGTACACTTCCGGTTCGGATCTGGCCTGGCTCACCGACTCATAAAAGCGATTCAAGGAAGCGATCTCTTCGCGCTCCTGCCGCAAAGCGGTGGTCATCAGCGCGAAACTTTGGGCAAGCACGCCGAATTCATTTTCTGTGGCCGGGGGCAACACCGGAGAAAGGTCGCCGTGGGCGATCTGTTCCGATGCCTTCGTCAGTTTGTGCACGGATCTTACAATCTGACGCGTCACAACGCCGGTCAGGAAGACCAGCACCGCGGCCAAAAGCAAAGCCACGCTGGTACCCCCAATTAACAGGCGCCTCATGAAGGCTCTGGCGTTGACGACCTTGATTTCATTATTGCGCTCATCGTCACCCTGCAACTTGAGCACCTGGGAGCGAATCGCCGTCATGCGGTCCTGGCCATCGGCGATGGCGGGAGCGATTTCAAAGGTCTTCCCTTGCCGGACGCGTTGAATGAGCGGCTTTGCCCATTGCTTCTGGAGTTCGTCAAATTCCGCCTGGATTTGAATCATGGCGCGCGTTTCCTGCGGATCGTCCGATTCCAGGTCATGCAGCGCCATCAGGTCGGCTTGCGCTCCAGTCATCGCCTGCTCATAGTCGACAAGGGCGTCCGTCTGTCCGCCAAAAATGTAGCGGCGAATGCCCATGGTGCCGTCCGAGGCGCGCCGAAGGAAGGAATCGCTGAACAACACACAATCTTTCGTCTGGGTTGCGGCATGTGCCGTGGAGATGGCGCTGCGAAAGGAAAAGTAGATGAGCCCAACGGCAAAGAGCAAGACAAACAGGGGAGGAAGCGTAACCAGAAGAATCTGGTCGCGGACTTTCAGGTTGCGGATCGTCAGCCCCATAGGCGTCAGTCCAGCACAACCACAATCGCCGATCTTGATTCTATTCCCAACATAGCGCCGTTTTTGGGGAGGGTCAACGAACGAATTGGGACATTGTGTCGCTGCGGGGAGTACGAAAGTGCCATCACCTTTCGGGGCATAACCGGCTGTGGAAAAGGTCACGATTTGCAGTGTAACGGCTGCAGAGCCTGTCCCGATCATATCGAGAGGCCGCCACTTTTCGAGAAGTGGTAAGCAAACGATTTCTGTCCCACCCGCGGAGTAGGAAAAAGGCAGTCGAAATTTTGCGAAAAATTCGAAACAAAATGTCTAAAACTTTTCGAAAATTTGAATTGTAAAATTGCGGGTTTCCCAGAAACCTAAGTCATCATAGACCCCCTTAGACCGATTATGGCGTGCTAAGGCAAGGTTCGGTGGGGGGACGGGTTCCCCCAAGTTCCCCTAAGGCGTGTTCCGGTTGGGGGCACGAAACGGACAAAATGTCCGATTTGCTTTTCTGGTGCAGCACCAACGGGTGGCCGGCCTCGGAGGAGGAAGAACTGGGAAACGTGGTGTATGTCCCCGCGTCCGTAGCTTACAGAATTTACCCTCATCCCCTCGCCGAAATTTGTCGATAGACGATGCGGGGCGGTGTCGGGGGACCGGCGAGGGGGCACGAAACGGACAAGACAGCCGATTTTTCAATGCCGGCGGACTTAGCAGGCTGCGGAAAAACTCGGGATTCGCAACGTAGCGGCGGCTTTATGCCGCCACAAACCCAATCAGGTGAACGAATGGGTGGCGGGGTAAACCCGCCTCTACACGTTTTTCCGCAGCCCCATCAGGGCGGGGCAGTGGCTTACGCTGCCGTCAGGCTTGCCGTGGAATGGTCGTTGGCCAAAGCGGCGCGGCGATGGATGAAGCAAGCTGGTAGCGCAGAGTTTTTCCACCTGCTGGAAATACTCTGCGGCTCTTCATTCGTAATTCCCTCCATCGTGTTGCGTGCAGTTGCGGCTTGGTCATAACCAATCAAATGCGAGTGTGTGGATCGGCGGGCAACAAGATGCGGTCTACGCACAATCCGCTCGGCGTTACCACGGTGTCATTGAGATTGCCAACGTAATCGTGCACACTCGACCAGGGCCAGTCCTCCGGGCGGTTGACCATTCCTGCTTTCACCGGGTTCAGGTGAATGTATTCCACTTTTTCATTGTATTCCCGTACCGTGCGTAGCGCCCGGTCAAAGTAGCGCGGCTGAAACAGAAGTCCGCCTTCGCCTCGCCTACGATTTATCCGGCGTGTCGCTCCAACCTTGATCGATTCCATTACGGTCGCGATGGTCAGCGGATACACCGGGCAGAGAATCGCGTGCCAATGATCGGGCAGAAAGACCCAAGCGGTGAAAAAGAACCCATGCTTCGCCCGACGATCGGCGATGACCCTTGCCAGGAGTGCAAACTCCGGCGCGGCCAGTTTCCGCCGGTGCGGCAGCACTCGACAGGAAATGAAAAACCACCGATCGGATAAGACCAGGCGGCGCAAACGCGACATGACCGTGGATTATACGCCCTTTGAAGAGCCGCCGAGTAATGCTGAGGGGCGCACAACTCGTCGCTACCCTACACCCGCCGCAAAGTCCGCGGTACCTGGTTGAGCATCCGGATCGAAAGCGCGCGTGTGCGGCTCTGGGCGTCGATTCCGTGTTCGAGGCGGTGGTGAAAGACTACGGACACGGCTTTCGCTTGGACGCCGACGTTCTTGGAACGCACGGCGAAGCCAGTCTGGAGTACTGGCTGACGGATTGCCGGTCAGGGGAACTCATCTGGACGAGCGACCCCGGCCTGGTGGGCGAGAAACGCGGATTCCTTGCCAAGGCACTCTTGAACGGCTTTACCCTGATTTGCGAACAGACCATCACCCTTCCCCGCTTCGATCCCAAACCTGAACGCAAAAAGGGGAAGCACTGACAACTCTCGACTCTGGCCGGCTGGAATGAAAAAGGAATGGTTTTCCATTGCGGGGGGATGATCTGACGCAATCGGTAAAGGAAAGTGCGGCCGGGAATCGTGCAAACTGGGTGGCGCAGACATAAAATTCAATCTCTGCGCCACCCGTGAATTTATCGAGTAGTTGTAAGGAAACGATGTCTGTGCCACCCGCGTTTCAGAACCGGGGACAGCACCGTTTCCCAGTAATTCCGAAATTAGTACACGAAATCGGCTGAAAAACCCGAAAACCCGGGGACAGACAAACCCGGGGACAGACTGGAGTGCACCCCAAAATTGAGACACGCAAACCAGGGACACATTTGGTTAAATGGAAAGGGGTCCCCAATGGCCGAGCAGCGTGTTTTCAGTTGGGAGTTCAAGGAGAAGGTGGCGCGACGGATACTGGCGGGGGAGAGTGTCGGTGCGCTGCATCACGAGTTGCAGATCAAGCGCAGCGTGCTTTACCGCTGGCGCGATGCCTACCGCAAGGAGGGAGTGGCAGGATTGCAACGGGTGGGAGGCCGGCCTGCGGGAGTGCCGAATCCGCCGCGGCCTACGGGCGATGCGGGAGCGGCGGCCGCTCGTCGGATTGCGGAGTTGGAGCGGAAGGTTGGTCAGCAGGCTTTGGATCTGGATTTTTTTCGCAGAGCCTTCAAGCGAGTAAACGAGTTGCGCCGGAAGCCCGCCGAGCCTGGCGCCACAGCATCTACACCGAAATCCGAGGAATGATGCCGCTTGAGGGCTTCCGGGCCGGCCACGCCTGCCAGATCGCGCAGGTCAGCCGGGCGGGCTTCTACCGCCACCATGCCGAGCACGAGCCTCGGCAGGCCGACGTCGAGGTGCGCGACCTCATCCAGCGCATAGTGCTGGAGAACCGCGGCTACGGTTACCGCCGCGTGACCGCCGAGTTGGACCGCCGCGGCATGGTGGTGAATCACAAGCGCGTGTTGCGGCTCATGCGCCTGGACAACCTGTTGGCGGTGCGTAAACGGCGCTTCGTCTTCACCACCGACGCGCGCCATACCTACGCGGTTTATCCCCACCTGGCCGCGCGCCGGGTGCTGACCGCGGTCAATCAACTCTGGGTGGCGGACATCACCTACGTGCGCTTGCGCGAAACGTTCCTCTACCTGGCGATTGTGCTGGATGCTTATTCGCGCCGGGTGATCGGCTGGGAACTGGGCGAGGACCTGACCGCCGACCTGGCGCTGGGGGCCTTAAACCGCGCTCTGGCGGACCGCTCCATCGCGCCCGGCATCATGCATCACTCCGACCGCGGGGTGCAGTATTGCAGCCAGGCCTACGTCGAGAAACTCCAGGCGCACGAGTTCACCATCAGCATGAGCCGCACCGGCAATCCCTACGACAACGCCAAAGCGGAGTCGTTTATGAAGACTCTGAAATCAGAAGAGGTCTATCTGCGCCAGTACCGCGATCAAACCGACGCGCGCTCCTCGATTCAGTTGTTCCTGGAGGAGGTCTATAACGCCCGGCGGCTGCACTCCGCGCTCGGTTACTTGCCCCCAGCAGAGTTCGAACGCACTCGGCGGGTTCAAAACAAAAAGGAGGCCGCTCCGCGGCAGCTTCCCTTATGAGTTTTTCCAGGCATGGGGAAATCTATCCTTGCGGTGAGGACAACAGCATGGAAACGAAGTGGAATGCCGCTGAATACGCTGAGGGCGCGATCCTTGCGAACCGCACCCCCGCTCATCGCAACGATGAGTTTCCGGCGGGCTATTCCTCGGCGGGTTGCTCTCCAGCAGGGCCCGCCTCCGCTTCCCCCGCCGCCGCCATCATGCTAGGATGGGTTTCTCATGCCAACAGCTTTGCAGTGAATGGTAAGCTGTCCCTAGTTACTGTGTCTCAGCCACGGGGTTCACTCCAGTCCTGGTCTCGTCCCCGGGTTTTTTACTGCCGGCGCAGGTGGCGCGACTGCCTACCTGAGCGATGCCGATGTGGGTATGGGAGTAAACGAGGTTGATAATAAGTTTCTCTCAAACTCAGCATACAATGATTACATACTTGACGAATACACCGCTCAGATTCAACAGCAGGCAAGAGCCCTTGCGGCACGCATCAGGGCGAACTGTGCCGAAGGTCATACTGACGAATGTAATGACGCGGCAGAGGAAATCGAAAATGAAGTAGGTATACAAAACGGCCATCTACAAGGTGGAAACTACAATTTCCCGACCGATCTAGTTTCAGATGACCTCAGTTGTGATGGTGCTTCAAGGTGTAACGGAATTCATTTAGCCGGAGGCGGCTTTGTTCACTTGGATACGGCAAATCCATTATCAGGTGCATGGGGGCTTTTTCTGCACGCTTCTGTGGATGTTCTCGGCGGCAACACAATATGGACAGTTATTCCCAGATAACAATCGCCCCCAGGCGCAGCTTGCGCGACGTAATGCGACGGGCCCAGCCGCCCTTTGGCAAGCCGACGTGGGTCCGCTTGGCTACAGTTGGTCGCCGACTAAGACCGAGCCCTCATCGATCTTTCGGTTCACCCCAGTCTGCTTCTCTGCAAACGGGACGCTGCTTGTTTCGTTCGTCAGACATTTGCCCGTTCCAATACTTACTCGAGGGCGGGTTCTAGGTGCCGACTCGCCCTTGCAGTTAGTCCTTGCTTCGTTTGATTCTGCAAATGGAAAACTAATCAGGACAAATACGGTCCCGGTTCCTGACCCACGGGCGGGAGTCTTTTGCACTTCAGGTGGAAATACAATAATACTAACATCGCAATCGATCACATTCAGGGACGTAAATTTCAAAGAGACTGGACGGATACCAATTCCCCCATTATCACACCCGACATGGTCCCCACTGAAGTCGCCACCTCCCCGACGGGGAACTCTTTGTTAATGAAGTACTTGGATGAATCTGCTCTAGCAGCTAATCCTCGCCCAATTGACCGGTGGGAATATGAGTGGATTGATTTAGCCCAATCTCGCGTAGTAGCGATTTGGCAAGGAGACCTCTTGCCCATGACAATTTCAGACCAAGGTCTGATCGGTTCAAGACTTCTCCGGGGATCAAGCGCGAGCTTGGTAACATTATATCCGCCGGAAACCAAGGGGATCGGGAAGGTCCTCTTCCGCGGTCAAGTGCATGGAAGCCCGTTTGCCGTAAGTGAGACGACTATCGGCTTTGAAAGAGTTCACGGATTAACTCTAACTACAACTACAGGTGAGAAACTCTTTAGCACGGATTTCGCGGGCGCCGATTGGCTCTCATATATATCGCCGCCGCCAACCCCATCGTCCAATGGAAAGAGTTTGGCTATTACCATCGTCCAGCACAAGGGCGAAATACCTCTCCTTGACACAGATTTTACCGTGGTACCCAAGAGGATTTTGGTCCTCGATATCCCAGCCAAGAAATGGGTTTTTGCTCTTGACACCAAGAGAAGGAAAACGATTTCCGGGCTCGCCCTTTCACCGACGGCACCCGGATGGCGATCCTCGCGGACGGTGTCGTCGAGCTTTACCAACTGTCCGGCGGGAAGAGTGCGCCTTGGAGAAGGGGGGACAAGGATGCGATTCAGTGAAAGCGAAATCGTTGAGGACCTTCTGGAGCACATCCGGCAAGCGGCCGGGGATTGGCGCGAGTGGCGCGTGGGGACGGCCCCCGACGCACAATCGCCGCTCTTCCGCCAGCATGCCTTGGAAGGTTCGCCCGAAAAGCTGATCTACCGCGAAGCCTACACCACCTTTGCTGCTGAAGAAGTGGTCGAGCGCCTCACCCGAGGCTTCGACCTGCCCCTTGCCGAGGAAACAACCTCCAACGGTAGCGCCACCCGCCACTCCGGCAAGATCGTGTTTGTCTATCGACCCGCCGAGGTGGCCACGGTCAACCCATCCCAGGGGGCCCATCCGTAACGCGGCGTAGCGCTGTGGGCGCTCCTCTGCGGCTCTTTGGTATGAGACCCTGGGACATACCACGGTTCCCGGTTATTCCTCCTCCGCGGCTGGCCACCCGATGATGCTGCACCAGAAAAGCAAATCGGACATTTTGTCCGTTTCGCGACCCCCACCGGAACACGCCTTAGGGGAACCTGGGGGAACCCGTCCCCCCCACCGAACCTTGCCTTAGCACGCCATAATCGGTCTAAGGCGGTCTATGATGACTTAGGTTTCTGGGGTACCCGCAATTTTACAATGCAAATTTTTGAAAAGTTTTTTAAAAATTTTATTTCAATTTTTTTCGAAAATTCGATTCCATTTTTCCCGAAATAATGAAGCCAAGGCGGGGCAAAAAAAATCCGCCGGTCTCAATCCCTTGCGGGGGAAGACCGGCGGTTCTGCGGAGGATAAATCGCTGTTTTTCAGCAATGGACACACTGGTTAGCGGCGATATCCGTACCGGTAGCCGTAATAGCCCCGGCCGTAACCGCCGCCAAAGACAAGCCCGAAACTCGGTCCCCAATAGTAGGGGTAGTATAATACGGTCCCGGTGGCGGATAGTAGGGTCCGCCCGGACCGCGGTAGCGAAGTGAGGGAGGATTCTGCTGAGCGGAGGCGCGCTGCACGTTGAGAATCCGCGCATCGGCAAAGGCCTGCGGAGCCTTCTCGGTGGAGAAGGTTAAGGGCTTGGCCAGGCGGAACGTCAGCCGCGACTCAGGGTAGATTACGGTTGGACGTCCGCGCGTCAAGAGCACTCCCACGACTCCGGCTGCGAGTCCTGCTCCGCCGCCAATCGCTGCGCCTGTGCCCCAGTCGGCAGCAGCGCCAATCGCCGCGCCCGTGGCGGTGGTGGCGACAATCGCGCCCGCATCTCGCCCATTGGAAGTGTTGCCATTAATGCTGGTCAATGCGCTCTCCACTGGAACCTGTTGACCATCGGCCAGCGTCAGCGTGTTGAGCGCGACTTGCAGATGGGAAACGCCGCTGACCCGTCCCGCCTTCTTGGCTTCAACTACATGCCCACCCACCGTAGCTCCGGCGGGAGCGATGATCAGTCCATTGGCGACTAGCGGACGCGCGAGGGTGGCGGAAAACGCGTCGCCGGCCTTGTTCTTATCGGAAGAGAGATATTGGTCCACGCGGATCGTTACGAACGTCCCCGCCGGGTAACGTAATCTGCGGAGGGACAGGAACGGGCGCCGGCATGGCCTTTGGTGCAGGCCCAGGCTGTGCGGTCGGCGCAGCAGGTTCGGGCTGCGGACTGAATTTGTGCCAGCCCGGAGTTGCGGGCTCAGGAGCAGAGGGCTGCTCAGGGGCCGGCGCTGGCGGAGGCGGCCCGGGTGGCTGGTCGGGCGGTGCAGGGGGCTCGACCTGGGTCGGTTGCGCCGGAGGAGCGGTCGGAGCCGTGGGGCTCGCCGGATCCCGTGGCTTATCCTGCCCCGGCGTCGATGGCGTCTGCACCTGAGTTTGCGATTCAGGCGGATTCGTCGGCGGCTCCTGCGCCCAGACCACCATCGACGCTGCGAATAGACCCACTGTTCCCAGCGCTGCAATCTTTCGGAATGACCGTCCTAATTTGACCGGCTTCATGGAATACCTCCGCACTTATCAGTTACTGATAATGGCAACTCCGCTGCCAAACTACACGCTCCATCTAACCATCTGAAATAAAATAACTTGTCGTGCCGTGGCAGCACCTGGCCCGGTAGAGTTTTCTGGCCTAATTCCACCAGCCTGGTGAAATTTAGCCACCGGGGCACACGTTATTTAGATGCTTAGGCGTGAGGCTGAGATGAACCTGAGGTTTTTGAAGGGAAGCTGGATTACCCCTTAGCAAAGGCCGAGTGACGTGGATTTTATCTTCACATGCGCGCTTTACGACGCCATCCCCAAGCCGACTATATTCGCCGCTGCGATGATGACCAGCATTCCGCCCCAGAGAATGCGGATGGGCCTTGATCCCACTCCTGTCCATTCGCCCAGAGCCAAGCCCACGATTCCGCCGAAGAGAACGTAGCCGCTCATGTGGAGCATCCAGTTGACGTAGGCGTAGTTCAACGGAATATTGGCGGCGCCCCAGGCGTAGAAGAAGAACTGGAAATACCAGAGGATGCCGCCGAACGCGGCCATCGATCCATTCTTCAGCAGGTCGGAGGCGGGGAGGGCGAGGTCAGCCTTCATCGAGAGTTCCTTTTTGAAGAAGAGGCGGCTGAAGCAGTAGGCGAAATTCACCAGACCGCCACCACCCATGATGATCACATAGGCCGGCAGGGCGCTATAGAGAGGTTTGATCCCAACCGTCTGAGCGGCTGCCTGGATGGGCTGGGCGGCGTCGATTCCAAACGACATTCCCGAGGAGAAGATTCCGCACAGCACGGCGAGAATAAGACCTTTCTTCAGATCAAATTCGCGGGTTTCAGTGCCGAGCGCGATCTCCTTCTGGTGTCCGGCGAAAGAGACGATGACGACTCCGCCCAGCGCCACGACAATCCCCAGCATCGTAATCAGCCCGCCACGCGTGGTGATGAGCTGAGCGAAGTGCCCGTGTGCGATGGGCGGAATCAGCGTCCCCACGACCAGCGTGACGCCAATCGCCACGCCGATTCCGAGCGCCATGCCGAGGTACCGCATGGTGAGGCCATAGCCCACGTTACCCACGCCCCACATCGCGCCGAAGAGAAACGTGCGCAGGACTACGGAAGAGTCCAGCGAAGAATAGAACGCACCGAAGCCATAATGATGCAGGAGATAAATGCTGACGCCAATCGGCAGCAGGAACCAGGAGAACGAACCCATTACCGCCCAGGTGGTTTCCCAAGTCCACTTCTTCACCTTGCTGATAGGGGCATAGAATGACGCCGCTGACGCCGCACCCACCATGTGCCATCCGATTCCGGTCAAGATCTGCATTCCCGATTCTCCTTTTCACCCTGACGCTGGCCTTGGGCCCCGATGCTGTGCAGCGTTCAGTCCCGTCCGCCACATGCGCGGGCATCGTTCGGTTCGTTTCCGTTTGATGGGATCTGGTTGCCCACAATCGGCGGAGGAACTGAAGAGTGCATAGAGAAATTACTACGGTTTGGAGAGAAGGCAAGGAAATTGTGCGGCTGGGCGCTGTGAAGTGTCGTGTCGCTAAGGATCTGTCTGCTCGTGTGTCATGCGAAATTCTTGACGACGGATTATCGCGCGGCCCCCTCACCCCTGACCCCTCCCCCCAAGGCGGGCGAGGGGAAGGTTAATTTAACTGCCGGTATTGCGTTGCACCTTCACTCCAGGGCCCACTGCCGCCTCGGCGACCAAGTGGAGTTTTGGGTTTGCTTCATATCCCTCGCCCCCTTTGGGGGAGAGGGTGGCTCGAATCCGGCGGTTTCATCAGCCGGGGCGAGACGGGTGAGGGGGGATCAATAAGTATCAATCCCCATTCGAAATGCTGAACTCGCCACGCTTGAACACCATGACATCGGCCACCGTTGGGGCAACCTGGGGTAGAATACAATCCACTCTTTTCAATCAAAGGAACGGCATGGTGGAGGTCATCGTGAGATTCCGGCGGGTCACAACTGCGTTCATCCTCGCGATTGCATTTAGCTCGGGGCTTGCGGCGCGTCCACAGGAAAAGCCACTGACGCAGGAGCAGGTCATCAATCTTGTGAAGCACCAATTCGGCGACGCGACGGGCGCGAGATCGATCCAACGGCGGGGAATTGATTTTGATCCTACGCCGGATTTCATCGAGAGTTTGAAAGACGCGGGGGCGAGCGGGGTCTTGATCGCCGCCTTGCAGAAAGCCCGGCATCCGGGTCACGCCGCAAGCAAAACCCTCACCCGCGTGCAAGTGTTGGCCTTGCTGGGTGGGCAGGTTCCGAGCCATCGCGTGGCGATGCTGGTTGCGCAAAGGGGAATCGACTTCTCGCCCGACGGTGACTTCCTCAATGAAGTCAGTCGTAGCGGGGGCGATCAGGAATTGCTCAGCGCGCTGCGGGCAGCGCGAGTTTCCAAACCCGCTTACGTTGACCCCGCGGCGGCGGCGAGGGAGGCAGAGGTACGGGAACACGTGGCGCGGTCCATCGAGTTTCAGCAAAAGAACCGGTTTCCCGATGCGGAGCGGGAGATTCGCGCGGCCTTGCAACTGTCGCCCCATGATCCCGCGCTGCTGGTGGACCTTGCCGTTGTGCTTCAGTACGAAGATAAATGGACCGAAAGCATGGACCCCCTGCATGAGGCGTTGCGCCTAGATCCGAACTATGGGCCCGCGCACGCAAGCCTGGGTTCGGCGCTGGGAATGCAGCACGATTTGGATGGAGCCATCGGCCAATTTCACGAGGCCATTCGAATTGACCCCAACGACGATGGCGCGCACTACAATCTGGGCGTGGCTTTGATGATGAAGCACGATGCCGATGGGGCGATTGCGGAGTACCGGGAAGCGATCCGCATCAATCCCAAGAATGCTCCCGCGCATTTTGGACTGGGCAAACGGCTGCGGTCTGACAAGGGGGATCCGCAAGGCGCGCTGGAACAATTCCGGCTCGCGTATTCGCTCGACCCTGCCAATGAAACTTACAAAGACAACTATGAAGCTCTTGCGCGGGAGTTGAATCGCTGATGGATTTGATGACTTTTCTTAGGTCCTAATTGGGCGATTGCTGATGCAGGAAGGCTCGAGTTCGCGAAGGAAGGTTCCAGTCGTGGAGCCATCCATTCGAGCTCCTATTGGGCCTCTCGAAATCATCAGACTGACCGCGGCGACGGTCAGCGCCGACCGGCGGCAGCCGATTTCGTTTTATCGATGCGACAGTCGGGGTGGGCCAATTTGTCGTTACGCTTTCAGCTTTTGCCATTTTTTGTAACTGGCTTATTTTCAGTATGTTCTCAGCTTTGGAGAGGCAAAACGCAAAAGTTTTCCCTTTGTTATCAGTAAGTTCTCAGCTTTGGCAAATCGTCGGGAAACGGACAGAATGTCAGCCGGGAATTGCGGCGCGTTGCATCTTCGGCAGGCGGCATTGACCCCATCCTCCTTGAATTAATTGTAGCCTATCATTATGGCATTGTCAAGGGAAAAATGGGCCGGGGGCATGGTTGGGAAGAACGCGGATTGCAATCGTTCGTTTGCGGGTCGGAGCTGAAGCTCCAACATCCGACCCAAGCGATCCGGGCAGGTTGACTTTTCGGAGTTTTTTCGGTTTTCAGATTGGATTCTTGCGCTGACAAAATCGCTTACGAACTCGAACCGGGGCGTTTGCTGGCTTGGCCGGCGACAGGCTGAACGTCATCCTGGGTATAGTCCGACTCCTGTCCGCACATCTGACATTTCAGCTTGCCGGGCATTAGAATCGTCGAGGAAGCGAATTGACTGGCGCCTTGAGACTCGGTGATGTACCGCGCGAAGGTAATCGGCTCTCTGCACGCGGGGTTCTTGCATTCGACGGAGTATTTTCTTTCCTCAGTCATATCGGGCCCAGCTTTGTATTTTGTGGTTGCCTGTTGAGATTGGCAAGCATCGTCTATTCAAGACTGAATCGACTATTTGGGCAATCGGGTAATGACCTGACGAGAGGACTTGAATCTGCATTTCCCGATGAATGAATTCCATGAAAAAGCTCATTAGAATTTGCTAACCCCGGAAACGAGGGCATAGGGATTCAATTTGATCGAGAAAGTTTTCGCGGGCCACTCGCGCGTCGTCTGAAAGTCGCCTTTCCGTCGCCACGTCGAAAATGGAGCGTTGGAAGTAATTCCGCAGTTGCTCCTCGGTGTTGACCATAACCATTCGAGC
>CAVTDA010000106.1:0-40497 GCA_963733285.1 uncultured Acidobacteriota bacterium | reverse complement strand
TTTTTTTCTCCACCAGGAACTTTTGCATACAGCTCCTACTGGGCACGGCCCGGGCGATATACCAGAACTCGGTTTTCGGCTCACCGCCGAGTTCAGTCGCTTTAGCTGCCGGGGGGTGAACTTGAAGCGAGAGCTTCTCCTGCGCGTCCAGGATCTTAATGAGCAACGGAAACCTCCGCCTGGTGGTCTGGCCCCGCCCAGGAGATCGGTCCCGTGATTCTCCATGAGCCAATGCAGGTCCCTGCCCGCGAGCGGCCCATTTGCAATGATGCTCACGTCCCTCTGGCCGGTCGCTGATTTCCCAGGACTCCCCGATCGGCACGCCCGGTGGCAACGGTTTTGTGGGTACAGCCGCTCCACTCGCGCCCGCCCCAAACGCGCTGCTTGAGGATGGGGTGAAAGGTTATCGGGTAGAGCATCGCGGGGGGTGGATGATTGCGGGCCAGCGGATAAGACGAAGCCATCCGGAACGATGCCGCGCGCCCGCTCTCGCGCCTCTACCTGGGGCAAGCCGTATGCAATTCTTGATCCTCCATGGCCGCCTTCGCTCTTAGCCGCGTCTTATGCCCCTGTGTTCTCTGCCACCGTGGGCGGCTTTTCGACAAAACGTCCAAAGGCGCGGAACTTGGCGTAACGCTGTTGCAGGCGGTCGGGGCGTGGGCAAGGCCTGAAGCTGCTCGAGATGTTGGAGCAGGCATTCCTCGCACTGGTCCGCGCCGTCACTTTGTGGTCTCGTATGGGCGCCCCACCGAGCGGCTCGGGTATTATCATGTCCACCAAACCCAACTTCAGCAGGTTCTTGGCGGTGATCTTGAGCGCCTCGGCGGCGGTCGCGGCGGCCGACCCGGTCCTTCCACAGTAATCGCCGCACAGCCCTCGGGTCTTATCTCACCGAGTAGTAGGCGTTCTCCAGGATCAAAACCCGGTCCCGCCACACCGATCCCAAGGGCGCCGCCCGACCCGCCTTCACCGATGACCGCGGCGATAATGGGCACCTCCCAACACCATCATCTTGCGCAGGTTCACGGCAATCGTAGGTGCTATCCACCGTGTACTCGTTGAAACCGTAGCCATAGGTCGCATCGGCGGCCATGGGGACCAATTGATAGACGATGCCATCGCGTTGTTCGTGCGCGTACTCGTGGTCATGCCCGTGGAAGAAAGCCGTGACATTGTACTTGACCAGCAACTGGTGAACGGGACAGGCCATCCGCTGCGTTTGCTGGGGAACAAGTAAGCGTTCGCGTTGAGATCCGCTCCGCCCCATTCAACGTAAGGAACCTAATAGGCGCCGCCTCGGCCGTAGTCGTCCATTCCGCCGGAAACCTGATGGGCAAAGACGAACTTGTACTTGGCAGTGCTGCCGGCCAGGGTGTTCTCAAGCCATTGGTATTGCGCTGGTCCGAGCGTCCATTGCCACCGGTCCGCGTCGCGTCGGTGGATCGCTCGCTGTCGGGTAACCGGGTTCTCCGCCTCCCATATTTCCAACATACGGGCTTCGGCGATGTAGACCAGTACGGATCGATGCCCACGAACAGGGCATCACCCCAGTCCACGCGTAGTAATCCTCAATCGTCTGATCGGTGAACTGCCGCCGGCATAACTCTCGAGACCGGAATCACCCTGGTCGATGTTGCTGGTGTAGAAGGTGCTGATCAAAGGATCGGGATTGATGAAATACTCATTTCGGGCGTTGGCGCTCATGACTGGCGGTTCGACCGCGCCAGTCCCGGGTCGCTCACGTGCCAGCCCTCTTCTTGCTCGTGGTTGCCGAGAACGAGAAAATCGGCACGGAAGGGCTGATGAGACTGAAATAATTCGTTCGGATGTTAAGGTAGTTACTGTTGGCCTGGGCCTGGGTGGGACGCTGTCCATCGCGAAGGTGTCGCCGAGGTCCAGGAGGAAGTCCGGATTCTCACCGGCAACGTTTTTCAAGGTTTGCGTGAAACAGCGGTGTGTTGCCGAACACGATGTTGATATGCGAATCGGAGGTCACGGTGAACGTGAACTTGCTGCCCGGGGCCCTTGCGGTACGAAGGAGTTCCGGCCTCGTTGTCCAGGGGGTGCCACCGGCTGCCGATAGACCATGTAGTAATAGTACTCGGTATCCGGCGTGAAATTGCTCGAGGACGGCGACGAGGGGATGATTGGCGATCGCGGACAAGGTCGGAGAAGTCACATTCTCCGCGCCCTTAGTCGTACTATACTTGAAATAAGCATTTATAGCGGCGCTGGGCACGACGTTGAGCGTGATGGACGTGGCTTCCGGCCGCCCCAGATAGCTCAGGCCCCGGGGAATGTGACCGTTGCTCCGATCATGTGGTGATGCACGGAAGCAGCGTCATCAATAAGCCGGAGAATCCCAATGCGAAGGAAAAGCGCCTTGGATGGCCTCATGATTACACTCCTTTTGAGGAGATCGCGACAACGCCGCAATGGGCACTATCGCGTCCCATCGCCGGCGGCCTGCATGAGGATTCCCCGGCCATAGGATCCACATTGCCGTCGGCTAAATTCAGAGACTCTGAGTTCAAGCGCGGGGAAACCGCTCAATCCGCTCCCGGAATTGTCCCGGGCCTGACAGCGGTCACTCCGCGATCGATAAAATTACGCTTGAAGAATGCTGACGATAGGGTAACTTTCGAGTCCGCCCCACAGCGGCGCGCAAAGAGACAAATCCGGCAAAGCTGATGAATCACCGGCTCCCGCTTCCGATGATTCAGCAGTGGCTTCGCTGTGAACTCCCTTGCAATTGTCCTTGGAAAAGGGCCCCACCTGCCGCTCCTAGCGGGCCTGGGAGCAGCAAGTAAGGCGATGCTATGCGGACTTATCCCCGCTGTCAAGGGGAAGTTCTGAACCGGGCAAGGCGGGCGAAAGCCGCACCCATTGCAGGGGCTAGAAGCGGGGGAAGGGCCGAGTCCGAGCTTACTTCTCCCGCGCGGCCAGCTTGTTCAGGATTTCCCCCAGCTTCTTGATTTCATCGCCGTAGCCGGCCCAATCGCCCTGGCGCTGGAGCTGAAGGCGCGCTCGTAATGCTGATTGGCTTCGTGGATGAGGGCTTGAGTATCGGGCTCGGGCGTCGCAACCTTGGCTCCGGGTGCTCCGGCGGCGGCGGTTGCTGGCCGGGTATGGCAGCGATCCGTGGTATTGACGGTCCCGCCGAAAATCTTGGTCAGGGCAGCATCCAGCGTGGCTTCCATGACCACGTGGTCGGAGTACGCCACGATCACGCGTTGGAGTTGCGGCAGGCCGCCGCCCGTGTCGGCGGCGAGATAGAGCGGTTCAACGTAGAGCACGGAATTAAGCACGGGAGTCACCAGCAGCGTGCCGCGAATGACTTTCGAGCCGCCCTGTCCCCACAGTGTGAGTTGTTGCGAAATCGTCGGGTCCTGATCGATCCGCGATTCGATCTGCTGCGGACCGTAAATCAGCTTCTGCTTGGGGAAGGTAAAGACCAAAACCTTGCCGTAATTGGGATCGTCGCAGCGCGCCGCAATCCAGGCAATCATGTTGTCTTTGCGCGCGGGGGTGAACGGCGCCATCAGGATGAACTCCTCGCGCTTGCCCACTTCCGCCAGCTTCATGATGTTGTAGTACGGAGTCATGGCGGTTCCCTCGCCTCCCGCCGCGCTCTGGGCAATGCGCCACAAATCCTCCTTGTTATAGAACACCTGCGGATCGGTCATGTGGAATACGCGCGTACATGTTGGCCTGAACGGTGAACATCTCCTCGGGATAACGGATGTGCGCGCGCAGATCCTTGGGCATCTCGCCCAGCGGATGGAAGACTCCGGGAAAGATTGCGCATAGGCCTGAATGAAGGGGTCCGACGGGTCGCTGACGTAGAAACGCACTTCGCCGGTATAGGCATTAACCGTGGCTTTGACGGAGTTGCGGATGTAGTTGTCCCCAGGGGCGCGGGCTCCGAATAGGGATAGCGCGTGGAGCTGGTATAGCCATCGAGCATCCAGAAGAGCGCGCCATTGTCGGCGATGACCATGTAGGGATCGTGGTCATACTGGATAAACGGCGTAAGCCGCTGGACGCGGTCGCGAACGTGGCGATAAATCATCAAGCGGCTGTCGGGCTGGATGTCGGAGGAAAACAGGATGTTCTTCTCGCTGAAGGCCGCGCAAACAGCAATCGCCGCCAAAATTTTTCACCGGAATTCCGCCCGCGCCCTCGTAGCTCGTATAAACGTCCTTATCGCCCTGGGGGTAATCGAATTCCTTGGTGTGGGTTTTGACAAAGCAGTAGTCGCTGCCCATTTCGCCGAAGTAAATCTCCGGTCGCGTCACCTTGAGCGAAACATTGGAGGCGGGCGGAAGATCTTTGACGAAGAGAACGGGTAATCCTTCGCTGGTGAATTCGTTCACCGGCCCGAGGCACAGGCCGTAGCCGTGGGTGTAGGTCAGATACTCGTTGATCCAATTTCGTCCGGGAAGGGATCGGGATTCAACTCGCGCGGCGAGAGCGACACCTGACGATTGCCGTCAATCCAGTAACGATCGTTGTCGATGTGCACAAAATCGTAATAGGTGCGGATTTCCTGAAGCTGGGCAAAAGTGGTCAGCAGCGGCTTGTGGTCCCACAGACGGACGTTGCGGAAGGTCGATTGATTTTGGCGGATGTCGTCGAGCGTCAAATCTTCCACGGCGGAGAAGCTCTTCTCCTCAAAACGGTCGAGCCCATAGGCCCGGCGCGTGAACTCAATGGTGTTCGCAATGTAGGGCCGTTCTTTGTCCATCTCATTGGGGGCTACGATAAAACGCTGCACGACTTCCGGATAGAACGATCCGCCCACGATGCCCACCACGACCAGCGCGCCGATGGCAAAGAGCGGGGTGCGAAGGTTTCCCCTTACCGGAGTTATCAGGAAGAGTCCTGCGGTCAGAAGAGAGAGTCCAAGGAGGATCCACAGCACCGGCAGGGTGGCGTGGACATCCGTATAGCCGGCTCCGAAGACCAGTCCGCGCGGCGAATAGAGCAGGTCGTACATCGCCAGGCGGAAACGATAGGCAATCAACAGGAAGATAATTGCGCCGAGAATCATCAGATGGGCGCGCGCGGATTTTGCCAGAACCGGTCCACGCTGCGTGAACCAGACTCCACCTTCGACCAGATACAGGAAGGTGGCGGTGAGCAGACAGGCAATCAAGCTGACGAGCGCGAGATGGTAGAGAAACCAGGTGAAGGGGAGTTGGAAGAGGTAAAAGCCCAAATCGCGGCCAAACAGCGGGTCGAGGATGCCCATCACCGGCACGTGCTTCGCGCGCAGATAGACCAGCCAATGCCCCATGCTCCACTGGCTGACGATGTATCCGCCAAAGAGAACTCCGCCCCAGATCAGCCAGCGAAAGAGCGAGCCGAATCGCTCGAGCGGGGCAAATTCAATCGTGTCGCTCTGAACGTGGTAACTCTGCCGGTGCGCCAGGGCGCGCGCAATCAGAAGATTTGCGGCGACAACGGCCATAAAGCCCAAACCTGTAAACCCGCTCAGGTCAATCTGGGCCTTCAGGACCGTTATGTAAAGGACCCGGTAGCCTTCCTGATTGAACCACAGCCAATCGACCAGCAGATTAACGCCACTCAACAGGAGGGGCAGAAAAACGAAGGCAAAGATGACGAAGGCAATAATGAATCGAACTCGACGATTAGTGTTCATGGGATTCTCCGGCGTTATCTTCACACAGTGGGGGGCCAGAGTCAAAAGCGTCGGCTCATCGATTGGCCGGCCGTTGGGCTGTTGACACATTTGCGGTAGGGATTGCGGATGCAGGTTTTCTGAAAGACCTTAGAATGCCAGACAGTCTCACGCAAAGGCGCGAAGGCGCAAAATTACGGACAACACAAACAATTTTTTTCCTTTGTGTCTTTGCGCCTTTGCGGGAAAGGCTTTTGCTCTATAAAGTATTTTCAACCCTTGCCCATGACTTGAGGATGCCGCCTCTATGTCATAATAGATTTGTATAAGCTTTGAAGTCTTGACCGGCATCGCGATTTCCGATAGCGTTTCAATTTAGAGAACCAATGGCCAAACCTCGTGTAGCGCTCTTTATCACCTGCCTTGCGGACCAGTTTTTTCCCCACGTTGGCGAATGCGTGGTGAAAATCCTTCGGAAATTGGATGTCGAAGTGACGTTCAATCCCGAGCAGACGTGTTGCGGCCAGCCGGCGTTTAATTCCGGCTTTCGCGATGAGGCTCGAACCGTGGCGCGTCGCGTGATTGAGATGTACGACAACGCCGATTATGTCGTCGCGCCCTCGGGGTCGTGCTCTTCCATGGTGCGAGTTTTTTACCCGGAACTCTTTGCCGAGGAGCCGGAACTTTTGCGCAAGTCGCAGGATTTGCAGAAGCGCTTCTTCGAATTTTCCGAATTTCTTGTCAAGGTGCTCAAAATAGAAGACGTGGGCGCGAGTTTTCCCCACCGTGTTACTTATCACGATTCCTGCCACTTGCTGCGCGAGCTGGGGGTCACCGAGGCACCGCGCCAATTGCTGCGTAAGGTGAAGGGCATCGAACTCGTCGAGATGGGCGATTTCAAACTCTGCTGCGGCTTCGGCGGAACATTTTCCGTCAAGTTCCCGGAGGTTTCCGTTCCCATGGGCCAGGACAAGATTCGGGCGGCCACGGAAACCGGCGCCGAATATCTGGTTGCGGCAGACGGCGGGTGCCTGATGCATTTAAATGGGGTGATCCATCGAGAAGGCTTGCCGATCAAGACGATGCACTTGGCGGAAATACTCGCAAATGTTTAAAGGGTAAATGATGAAGGCTAAGGATAAAGAGTTCATTATAGAATCACCCGTGCTTCCCTTTTATCCTTTACCCTTTAAACTTTAACCTTCACATGTTGGCATTCGCACATCGCACCGGACACTTTGATGCCTGAAATTGACGTTCACTCAAGCGAAATTCACCAGAACGGCGCCGCAACGGTCGCCAATCCGCGGCTGGCGGAGGCCTATCGGTCGTCCACGATGCGCCTCTTCACGCACCGGCTGGCGGCGATTGCCGAGGTTCCGGGCTTTGAGCGCCTGCGCGACCTGGGGCGGGAAATCAAGCGGCAGACCATCGAGAATTTGGACTACTACCTCAATCAGTTCGCCGATAGCGTGGAGCGCAACGGCGGCAAAGTCCACTGGGCGGCGGATGGCGAAGAAGTCTGCCGGATCGTCACCGAGATCGTGCGGCAGGCCGGGGCGCAGGAGGTTGTTAAAGCCAAAACCATGGTGGGCGAGGAAGTGGAGTTGAACCACGCTCTCGAGGCGGCAGGCATCCGCGCTGTTGAGACCGACCTCGGCGAGTTCATTATTCAATTGGCCGGTGAGCGTCCCGCGCACATTGTGGCTCCGGCCATCCACAAAACCCGCGAAGAAGTGGCGGACCTCTTTGAGGAGCACGTCAGCGCCAAACGCACGCTGGTCCCCGAGGAACTCACCGCCATTGCCCGCGTGGCGCTGCGCGAAATGTTTCAGAAAGCCGGGGCGGGCGTAAGCGGGGCGAATTTTGCGGTTGCCGAAACCGGAACCGTGGTGACAGTGGAGAACGAAGGCAACATCCGCATGTGCACCACCGTTCCCCGCGTGCACATCGCTCTGGTGGGAATTGAGAAGCTGATTCCCCGGCTCTCCGACCTTGGAATCTTTCTGCGGCTCCTGGGCCGCTCGGGGACAGGGCAGAAATTGACGACCTACACGTCGCTGCTCACAGGACCCCGGCGCGAGCATGAAGACGGCCCGGACGAGATGCACGTTGTGCTGGTGGATAACGGGCGCACCAAGGCGCTCGCCGACCCCAAAATGCGCGAGATGCTCTATTGCATCCGGTGCGGGGCCTGCCTGAATACCTGTCCCGTGTACCGCAAGATCGGCGGACATGCTTACGGGTGGGTTTACAGCGGACCCATCGGCGCGCTGGTGACTCCGGAATTTGTGGGTCTCGACAAGACTCGGGAGCTGCCGTTTGCTTCGTCCCTGTGCGGCGCGTGCCGGGAAGTGTGTCCCGTCAAAATCAACATCCCCGACTTACTCTTGCACTTGCGAAGTGAAGTCCAGGAGCATATGCCTCCCAAGAAATCGCCGGGTCTTGTCTCAGAGGGTTCTTCGTTTCGCCTTTGGGCCTGGGCGATGAGCAATCCATCTGTATATAGGGTGGGCGCGAGATTGGCGCGCTGGGGCCAAAAACTTGTGGCCCGCAACGGATGGATCCGTAATATCCCGGCGTACCCGGCTTCTGAATGGACCAAAGGCCGCGATTTTCCCGCCCTTGCCCCGGAATCGTTCCGCGAGCGTTGGAAGAAGCTTTAGGACCGACAGCCCCAACTTTTACCCTTTACCGTTAAGCCTTAAGCGCATATTCTTTTCCCTCCAGATTCAGCCGTTGAGGTGTCGTCAATGTTCCGAACGCATTTGTTTTCCCGAAAATCCCGGCTCGCCTGTATGGCGATGGTCGTCACTTTGGGGATGAGCACGGCCATCAGCGCAGCGCCGGACGTGGGGCCCCTTGCTCCCATCAACCTGCGGTGCGAATACCTGACCAATCCCATGGGGATCGATGTCCGTTTGCCGCGATTCGGTTGGGTCGATACGCACACACAGAGGGCGCAGGCGCAGTCCGCATTTGAATTGCTCGTGGCGACGACGCCCGAACTGCTCGCGCAAGATAGAGGCGACGAGTGGGACAGCGGCAAAACCGGTTCCGACGATTTTACTCATGTCGTCTACGCCGGCAAAGCGCTTGAAAGCAATCACTCCTACTTCTGGAAAGTCCGCTGGTGGGATAAAGACGGCGTCGTAAGTGAATACAGCCACCCGGCGAGTTTTGACGTGGCGTTTCTCTCCCCCGACGATTGGAAAGGCCAGTGGATTGGCGGCGCGAATCAATTGCGCAAAGAGTTCGATTTGCCTGAAGCTCCCCGCCGCGCGCGCGCCTACATTTGCGGCCTCGGCTATTACGAGTTGCGCATCAATGGCGGGAAGATTGGAAAAGCCGATCTCGATCCTGCCTGGACGGATTTTAAAAAGCGCGACATTTATTCGACTTACGATGTCACCGCAAACCTCCACCGCGGCGCGAATGCCGTGGGTGTGATGTTGGGCGAGGCCTGGTTCCATGGGCGAGAATTGATGCTTCAGCTCGACATCGAACTGGCAAGTGGAAAGCACGTCGTCATCAACAGCGGATCTGACTGGAAGGTGAAGGCTGGCCCCATCGTCAGCGACAGTGTTTGGAACGGAGAAATTTACGACGCGCGCCTCGAAACTCCCGGCTGGGACATGCCGGGGTTTAAGGATGAGGGCTGGGCGCCTGCGCAGATCGTAAATTCCCCCGCCGGCGTGCTTTCCGCCGAAACGATGCCACCCATCGAGGATGTGGACTCGATGGTGCCGGTATCTATCTCGAATCCGCGCCCGGGCTTTTATGTCTATGACATGGGCCAGAATTTCAGCGGCTGGGTCGAGCTGCGCGTCAGTGGGCCGCGCGGGGCGAAAGTGCAGTTGCGCTTCGCCGAACTGCTCTACGACGATGGAATGATCAACCGCGAGAATATCCGCGGCGCGAAGGCTCGCGACATCTACATTCTGAGCGGCAACGGCGAGGAGTGTTATCACCCGACTTTTACCTACCATGGATTTCGTTACGTCGAGGTCACCGGATTCCCCGGCACGCCGAGCCTCGATTCCATTCGCGGCCACGTGGTCCACTCTGCGGTGGAGACGACAGGCAGCTTCGTGGCTTCGAAACCCCTTCTGAACCAAATTCATAAAATCATCCGCTGGTCCGACCTCACCAACCTGCATAGTGTTCCCACCGATTGCGACCAACGCGACGAGCGCATGGGCTGGATGGGCGACGCGCAGGTCAGCTCCAAGGGGCTGATGCTGAATTTCGATATGACCGCCTTCTATTCGAACTTTCTGCGCGATATGCGTGACGCGCAGGGCGCCGACGGCAGCATGACCGATACGGTTCCGCCCGCCCCATACGGCGGTCGCCCAGCGTCCCCTGCCTGGGGTGCAGCATTTCCGCTGATCACGTGGTATCTCTATCAGCAGGACGGCGACCCGCGAATCATCGAAGACAACTATGACGGGCTGAAGAAATATGAGGCCGACCTGCAAAGCATGGCAAAAGACAACGTCCTTTACTTCGGTCCCTATGGCGATTGGGTGGCGACGGAAAAGACTCCGCCGGAGGAAGTTGCCGACTTTTACTACTATTACGGCACGCTGGTGCTCTCGAAGATGGCGGCGGCGATCGGCCGAGCGGACGATGCGCAGAATTACGCGCAGCTCGCAGGCGTGATCAAGGATGCCTTCAACAAGGAATTCTTTGACCCCAAAACGTCTGATTACGCGAATGGCACGGAGACCGCGAACACTCTGCCGCTGTTCCTGCAAATGGCTCCCGATGAGTATTCGGGAAAGGTTTTGAATAACCTGGTGAACAACATCCTCTATTACCACGACACGCATTTGACAACCGGGCTCGCGGGAACGCGCTACCTGTTTCCGACCCTGAACGTGAACAATCAGGCGAGCCTTGCCTACGACCTCGTGACCCAAACCACTTATCCCAGTTGGGGGTATATGCTGGCAAACGGTGCGACGACGGTGTGGGAACTCTGGGAGAACAAGGTTGGGCCGCACATGAATTCCCAGAATCATCACATGCTGGGAAGCGTGGATGCGTGGTTTTACGAGGGCCTCGGCGGAATTAACCTCGATCCCAATAAGCTTGCCTACCGGCACATTATGATTGTTCCCATGGTGACACGCGACCTGACTTCAGTCAGCGCGAGCGTCGGAACGGTTCGCGGCAGAGTGACTTCAACCTGGAGCCACGACCCGGGCGTGATCAAGTTGCACGTGGAGATCCCGGTGGGGAGCACGGCGACGGTGGCGGTGCCCGAAGGAACCTGAGATGACTCAAGCGACGGTCCGCGAGGGCGACCGCGTAGTTTGGGATAATGGACAATTTGTGGAAGGAGTTCCCGGGTGATGTCCGGTACACTCGGGGAGAGCCGAAGTCGCCGTCCGGAGCCTTTAAGGACAAGCGCGTAGTCTTTGAAGTGGGCTCCGGCCAATACGATTTCGAATTGAACGGAAACTGAGATTTTGCATAACCGACGAAGGGAGAGGGTAAGAATATGAGATTGGTAACGTATGGATCCGCAAAGCAGCCGCGCCTGGGAGTGGTTCAGGGTGAGCAGGTGGTGGATGTGGCGGCGGCGATTGGTTCGGTCCCGAAGGGAAAAATTTCCGACAAGAAATTGGCCACGGCGGCGAAGACCGTGCGCAAGCTGGGCAGGCCGCCGGCGGATATGATCGAACTCCTTGCTCAAGGTGAAAGGTATATCAAGGCTCTTGGAGTGGTGGTGGCGGGCGCGAGTGGATTAGGCAAGAAGGCGCCTAAGGGGCTCATGACTTCGCTGAGCAAAGCGCGTTTGCTTGCGCCCATTGCGCATCCGCAGAAAATTACCTGCGTGGGGCTCAACTACGCCGACCATGCCAAAGAAGGAGGCGTTGAGCCGCCGAAAGCGCCGGTCTATTTCCTGAAGTCGCACAACACGATTTGCGGCCCGGGTGATGCGATCAAGCTGCCGCCCAATTCCGAAAAAGTGGATTACGAAGCCGAGTTCGCCGTCGTTATCGGCAAGCGTGGCCGGGATATTGCCGAGGGTGATGCGCAAAAGTACATCGCGGGTTACACGATTCTGCACGATGTCAGCGCGCGCGACATGCAATTCAGCGACAACCAATGGTACCGCGGCAAAAGCTGCGATACGTTTGCTCCCTTTGGCCCGTGGATCGTGACTCCGATGAGATTCCCGACCCGAACAATCTGCGGATTTCGCTGACGCTGAACGGCGAGACGCTTCAGGATTCCAATACCAGCAACCTCATTTTCAAGGTTCCCTTTTTGATCAGCTACCTCTCGCAATCACTCACTTGGGAGGTCGGCGACCTGATTTCTACGGGGACTCCGCCGGGCGTGGGATTTGCCCGGAAGCCCCCCATCTGGATGAAAGCCGGTGATTCGGTCAGCGTGACGGTTGAGGGAATCGGGACGCTGACGAATCCCGTCAAGGGGGCCTAGAGCATAGTTTTCTATACTCGGGGCGTGCGTTTCAAGAGCCTGATACGCCGGGGGATTCAAGAGCAGGGGCCCCGCTGCATTTGACATGTGATTTGCATGGAAGTATGCTGATCACATGCCGACAATGGTTCAGATCCGGAATGTACCCGCCGAATTACACCGGGAGCTCAAGGCGCGCGCGGCGCTGGAAGGCATCTCGCTCTCCGACTTTCTGCTCCGCGAGATCCGCCAAACGCTGGAGCGACCGACCCTGGATGAGATGCGGAAACGCCTCGCCGGGCGCCAGCCGGTGCGGCCTCGTCCCGTTCCTGCAAGTGCGGTTCGAGCCGAGAGGAATCATCGTTGATTGTTGTCGATGCTTCCGCACTCCTGGAGGTTCTCCTTCAAACACCGGTCGCATCGCGTGTGAGCCGGCGTGTTCTCGCTGCCGGAGAGACGCTGCACGCTCCTCACCTGCTGGACGTTGAAATCGCGCAGGTTTTGCGGGATATTGTCGCCTCGGAGTGATCTCCGCGAGCCGGGGCGCCGAAGCCCTCGCCGACCTCGCGGATTTGCCGCTCCAACGGCACCCGCATTTCGTCCTTCTTCCCCGCATTTGGCAATTGCGGCATAACCTAACGGCCTATGATGCGGCTTATTTGGCGCTTGCGGAGGCGCTTGACGCCCCGCTTGTGACGCGCGACCGCGCTCTCGCTTCGGTGGGCGGAAAAGTCCGCGTCGAAGTACTATAAGCAACTTGTGGAGGCAAATTGATGATACTCCCGGATTTCAAGAACGAAGCCTCCAAGCGATTTCAAGAATAACCCTGCCCGGCGGCATTCAATGGAGCGCTCGCTGGAAGGGGTTCGCCGGGAATGGGCCGCGAATATGACCTCGTCATCGGTGGCGAGCGCATCCAGACGCCGAAGAAACTTCACTCCTATAACCCCAGCCATCCCGATCAGGTCGTCGGCATCTTTTCCCATGCGGACACCGCTCTGGCCGAGCGCGCTATTCATGCGGCCGACGAAGCTTTTAATTCCTGGAGCCGCGAGCCGCTGGAGAAGCGAGTAGAGCTTTTGTTGCGCGCGTCGAAGATTCTGCAAGACCGCAAGTTTGAATTCGAGGCGTGGCTGGTTTATGAAGTCGGCAAGACCTGGCCGGAAGCCGACGCCGACGTTGCTGAAGCCATCGACTTTCTTGAATTCTACGCCCGCTCCGCGCTCAAGCTCGCAAATCCCCAGCCCCTGACACCCATCCCGGGAGAGAAGAGCCAGTTGCGCTACATTCCGCTCGGCGTTGGAATCGTGATCCCGCCTTGGAATTTCCCCCTTGCAATCCTCGTCGGCATGACTGCGGCGGCCATCGTGACCGGAAATACCGTTGTCCTGAAGCCATCAAGCGACGCCCCGGCCATCGCCTACAAGTTCTTTGCAGCCCTGGAAGAAGCCGGAATGCCGGCCGGCGTCGTCAACTTCCTCCCTTGTCCGGGCGGTGAAGTGGGCGATGCGCTGGTGGGACACCCACGAACGCGCTTTGTGGCGTTTACGGGATCCAAGGACGTTGGGCTCCACATCAATGAACTGGCCGCCAAGACCGCGCCGGGACAGATCTGGGTCAAACGCGTCATTGCCGAAATGGGCGGGAAGGATTCCATCATCGTCGATGCCGATTCCGACCTGGACCAGGCGGTGGAGGGCGTCGCTGTTTCTGCCTTCGGCTATCAGGGCCAGAAGTGCTCCGCCTGCTCGCGGGCCATTGTTGTGGGATCGGTCTACAATGAATTCCTCACAAAGCTGCAAGAACGTGTCGAGCAGATTGCGCTCGGGCCCGCCGAACGTCCGGAAAACTACATGGGGCCGGTCATTAATGCCCGAGCCCAGAAGTCCATCCTGGAATACATCGAGGTAGGAAAGACGGAAGGACGCCTGATCACCGGCGGCGAATCGGCTGGAGATGGGTATTTCATCAAGCCCACGGTGATTGCCGACGTCGCTCCCACAGCGCGATTGGCTCAGGAGGAGATTTTCGGTCCGGTGCTGGCGGTGATTCGAGCCGAAACTTTTGAGTTGGCGCTCGCCATCGCCAACAATACCGATTACGGACTAACCGGCGGAGTTTATGCCAAGGATCGCCGCAAGCTGGAAAAGGCGGCAGACGAATTCTTTGTGGGCAACCTCTACTTCAACCGCAAATGCACCGGAGCTCTGGTGGGCGCCCACCCCTTCGGCGGATTCAACATGTCCGGCACCGATTCCAAGGCCGGCGGAAACGACTATCTGCTGCTCTTCACCCAGGCCAAAACGGTCACGGAAAAAATGTCCAATTGACGGGGCGGCGGCAAGTCGATTATTGTCGCAATCAAGACGCTCCGGGGGATTTCTTGCGGAATATTCTGTTTTACTTTTCCCGAACTAGGTATAATTAAAGTATATTTCCGAAATTAAATGTAAGGTTATAATTCCCCTGTATGATGGCTTTTAAGTTATAGGCCCTTCGGTTTAAATGGAGATATGCCGAATTCACCGAATATCGAACAAGGCGGCCTGCAAGCCCGCATCAAAACCGAAATCCTGCAGCTCGAGGCGCAGAAAAAGGAATTCTGGATTCTCGTCGTCTTTTCCGCGGCCGTTCTTTTACTCGGAATCTTATCTTTTTTCTTCCCCGCACAATTTTGGAAAGCCGGCAATTTGCAAGTCAGTATTCCCCCCAGATTCTCTTTGGATTTCTGGTTGCCCTGGTGCTCGCCTCGCTGGTCTATTTGCGGCGCGAGTCTGAAGTCCGCGCGCTGCGTCTGTCCAATTTGCAGCAGGTGATGTCCTCCAAGGAAGAACAGGCTGCGAGCATGATTGACGCCGTAACCAACGTGTTCACACGCGGCTTTCTGCATGACCTTTTGGCCAGTGAGATCTCCCGCTCGGAGCGCACCAACCGCTCCCTTGCACTAATTATGTGCGACCTTGATAACTTCAAGCAGGTGAACGATCGCTACGGGCACCTGATGGGGGACTACGTGCTCTCGCAGATTGCCATGATTCTGAAATCCTGTGTTCGCGGCTCCGACTACATCTTCCGCTACGGGGGCGACGAGTTCCTGATTTTGCTCCCCGAAACTGATGGGACGGGCGGGGAGATCGTTCGGAAGCGCGTGAAGGCCAAGGTGGCCGAATGGGATCTCAAGAATCGCGTGGGAGACTTGCCGATTGCGGTGAGTCTCGGTCTGTACCTCCATGTCGCAGGCCAAACCGCGGAGAAGGATGTCGCCGAGGCTGACGCGTATATGTACGCGGAAAAGCAGGCCCTTAAGCGCGCGAGCTCCTCCAATACTGCCTCAATGTCCCGTTAGCAATCCACTGTAGCCGTTGCCGATCTCTCCACCGGCGCTTTGCATCACTTTCCATCACGCCTGCAAAATGCCACCGTTCAAATCAGTTCTCTCCTTAACCAGCATTACCAGGTATTTATAGCGCAGCGCTGGATATGGGGTCCGCTCTTTCCGTTGTCGTGATGGACGGTCAAATTCGTGTATGGGCAGGTGAGCCCCACAGGGCAGGACTGAAGCCCCGCCATTCCTTTCGCGGCCAAGGGCTAGTCCTCGAAGCCCTTTTTGAAAGGTATTCGCGATTTGCTATAGTGTAGTGTGAGGGGTTGACCTGATCTCCACTGACAACAAGGGGTGGAGAATTTCACCCGAATTTCCCTGGAGGATAGCTATGGCCACACCGCCAATCCGCCGCACCGCCACCCGCCCGCGCCGGCTCCCGAGGCTGCCCCGCCACAGATGCCTTACCCCACAGGTCATTCTGGCGACCATGCTGCGCGCCGGCAGTCATGTGAGCGACTTGATCTTTTCGCCGGGCCGTCTGCCGCAGGTTGAACATGAGCGGACAACTGGTGCCGGTAAAAATTCAGGGAATGCCGCCGCTGCGTCCGGAAGATACCGCGAACTTTGCCGCCCACTTGATCGGGAACAACAAGATGGCGATGGAGAAGTTGCGCTCGGAAGGTTCCTGCGACATCTCCTACAGCCTCCCGCGGCAGGCGCGCTTCCGGGTGAATATCTTTACTCAACGGGGCACGTGCGCCATTGTGATGCGCGTCATCCCCAATATGATTCCCAATTTTACGAGCCTCAACCTGCCGCCGGCAATTAATGGAGATTGTGGGTTTGAAGAATGGCATCGTGCTGGTGACGGGTCCGACGGGCTCGGGGAAGTCCTCGACCCTGGCCGCCATAATCGACAAGATCAACGAGGAGAAGGCTTGCCACATCCTCACCATCGAAGATCCCATCGAGTTCCTGCATCCGCACAAGAAGGCCACCATCCATCAACGCGAGTTGCATAGCGACACGCCCTCCTTCGCCAAGGCGCTGCGGGCGGCGCTGCGGCAGGCGCCCAAGGTGATTCTGGTGGGGGAGATGCGCGATAAGGAGACCATTGAGATTGCCATGGAGGCCGCCGAGACCGGCCACCTGGTTTTCTCCACTCTGCACACCATTGACGCCTCCAAGACGGTGGAACGCATCTGCGGCGTCTTTCCCCGTCAGCGAGCAGGCGACCATTCGCAACCGTTTCTCGAAATCTTTCCGCTTCATCATTTCGCAGCGGCTGTTGCCGCGCGCCGGCGCCAGCGGGCGCGTGGCCGCCTTCGAAATCCTGAAATCCACGCATGCGCACTCGGGAGTATCTGGAAAAGGGCGAAGGAGAAGGCAAAACCCTGATTGACGCGATGCGCGACGGCGGCCTGGACGGCATGCAGCATTTTGACGGGGAAATCGAGAAGCTGATCCGCAACCGTGTCGTGGACCTGGAAACCGGCTGTGCCTATGCCACCAACCCGGGCAACCTGCGCCTGGAGTTGTCAGACTTTGCCGGATAACTTCCCGGCGGGGGTGGCGGGAAGCGCAGAGGACCATCAAGAGCAGGAAGGCACGGGCAGGGTGCCCGTGGTACGTCCCGTTTTGCAGACTCACCGCGCTTTGAACACTAAAATCAAAAGTGCTCTAATGGCGGTGGCTCCACTGGTATTGCTGACCAGCAGGCTCGAGACGTTGACCGGCTCGAAGTCCCCTAGGATGAGATTCGTAAGGCACGCAAGATCGTTATCGTTCCAGCGCGCGTCGGGCGTGCCGATCAGACCGCCGCTGTCTCCATTGTCGGCCAGGATGATTCCATAGTTTCGGAACGCGGTGATGATGATGGCCGCTTGGGGACTGGTGCAGGCACAAGCCGGAGTGGAATCGAAGCCTTGAGCCGATAGATCTCGCCCGCCGCTCCCGACATCGTGCAGCTTCCGGGTGGAGTAGCTTGCGAAATTTCCGATTCCGTGGGAATGGAGCCTCCTCCTGAAGCCGTGCAACTCCCCACGCCTGCTGTTTTCGTGGCAGGCCACACCCAGTAATTCAACATATGGTTGAGTGTGAAGCGGATGGGATGCTGAATCGTTCCATTGGGCGAGCTGGGCGTGCCCGTGCCGATCACCTCGTCGGCATTGGCGAGCAGCGGCCCGACCGGCAGTCCCGCGGCATCGCTTGTTCCATTCCCTTGCGCGGTCAGGTTGTTCGTCGATACGTTGGGCCAAAGTGCATTCGAGGAATCCGTCCAGGGACCGTCTTCGTAGATTCCCTGCCACATTTCGTAAAGCGCGGGATTGCTTCCACCGCCTGCCTCCAGGTAAACCAGAACGTGCCGGTCCCCGTTGAGTTGCGGTGCCTTCCACGGGAGCATAGGCGGGAATCGGACCCGAGGTGAAATAGGATTGATACAGCGTGGTTGAGACTGCGACGTCCGCCTGGTTGTAGGGAACTTCGATGGCGGGTATTCCATTGGGAAAGGGCGCATTGGAGTTGTTGCCGAAGAATGGCTTCACCGTCTCCGGCAAGATAGCCGCTATACATCGGCGCGGCGGGCGAAGTATCGACGGGCAGGCTGGTGGTGGCGGCGTCCACGCGATGGTGAAAAATCGACGTGGAGGAAAGATGTTTGCGAGGAACGCATTGTTGCCGTTGATGGCGAAGCTGATGTTCGCGGTCGCCTGCGCGCTGGTGGAGTCCGTAACAATAATTTCAGGGACGTAGGTACCCTGTCCGCCGATCAGTGAACTGCTGATGGCACCGGAATTCGCATCGAGGGACATTCCCTCCGGCAAGGGAGGAACGTTGGAATTCTCGGCCACCGAAAACATGTAGGGTGGAGTTCCGCCGGCAGCGACAATCGTGCAGCCCGTGTACGCCGCGCCTTGGGTTCCGCCCGGGCAGGAAGTGGTTGTAATCGACAAGGGGCCGCCGGACGCCGTTACCGTGACTTTTGCCGTGGCCGTCGTCGAGCCCGCGGTATTGGTCGCGGTCAGGGTGTAGGTCGTCGTCGCCGTTGGACTCACGCTGGTTGACCGCTTGCCGATGTGGACGTGAAGGTTCCCGGCGTAATGGCGAGGCTCACCGCCCCGGTCGTTGTCCAACCAAGCGTGCTGCTGGAACCCGAAGTGATACTGGTGGGACTTGCCGTGAAACTCTGATGGTCGGCTTGCTGGCGGGGTTACGGTAACGGTTGCTGTTGCCGTGGTCGAGCCCACGGCATTGGTCGCGGTCAGCGTGTAAGTGGTCGTCGCGGTCGGGCTGACGCTTGTCGAACCGCTCGCGGATGCGGACGTGAACGTCCCGGGCGTGATGGCGATGCTCGTTGACCCGGTCGTCACCCAGGCAAGCGTGCTGCTCGATCCTGAACTGATACTCGTGGGACTCGCGGTGAACGAGTCGATGGCCGGCTTGCTGGGCGGGGTGAAGGTGACGGTCACCGTCGCCGTGCTCGAACCCGTATCATTGGTAGCGGTCAGTGTGTAAATGGTCGTCGCGGTCGGACTGACGCTCTTCGTCCCGGTCGCGGCGCTGGAGGTAAAGCTACCCGGTGTGATGGCAATGCTTGTGGCCCCGGTGACTGCCCAACTCAAGGTGCTACTGCCGGACGAGATGCTTGTGGGATCGGCCGAAAAGGAAGCAATCGCCGGCGCCGAACCTTTTGGAGCGGGCGGAGTGGTTGAGCCGCAACCCGTCAGCCCAACAAAGATCAATCCAATAAGCAGGATCTGCGACCATCGCAACAGCGCAGAAGAATGGAGTCCCCGAGTCTCTCGTTCGTGGCTTGTCGTTTGCGGCGGTCTGGGTGTTGCCCTTTGTGGCAGTCGTGTGGTTTCCGCGCAGCGTCGAAGTCATGCCGGTAGACGGGGCGTTGCTGTACGCCCTTATTTCCGGCAAAGGAAGAACATTCCCCGCGCCATCGTAGCTGCCGCTCGCCATGTTTCAGGCTCCTTGAACCAACTGGGTTAATTCAAGGATAGGATCATTTGTTTAATTTCGAAGTAGTACTTTATAGGCAGTACTCAATCTTCTCGTCGCTTCAGAATCAAGCCCCGTCGGAAGCGCCCGCGACCCTTGGAAATCCACTTTCTGAAATCCGTTGAAACATAGCTGAAACGACTTGTTTTGCTTTTCCCGCACTGGCTGTATATCCTCCGTACCTGATTCCTTGCGTTGGAACCCGCATGGATAAAGGAAAAATCAGAAGGATGGCTCCCGCGCTTTCAAGCGGAAATCTGGGTTTAACTCCATCTGCAAGGATTTTCAGGTCGAGAACATGTTTGTTTTACGTAAATTAGAATGAAGAGTGATTCGCGCGGGGCGGCGGACACCCGCAGGTGAAATGCTTCGACGGATTGATTCCATCGGAGCCGGGCGGAGGAAAAAATTATGATTGGAGCGGAGTGCCTGCTAAGGACCCTACTGGGGAATGGCGCTGAACGGTGCTTTCTGAACCCCGGAACCTCGGAAATGCAGTTCGTTTCGGCCCTGGACCGGGTCGAGGGGATGGGCAGCATTCTTTGCCTTTTTGAGGGAGTTTGCGCGGGTGCGGCGGACGGTTACGCGCGCATGTTGCGAAAGCCCGCGGCTACTTTGCTGCACCTGGGCCCGGGATTGGGCAATGGCCTCGCCAATTTTCACAATGCGAAAAAAGCCCGCTCCCCCGTGGTCAATATTGTGGGGCAGCACACCTCCCAACACCGCCGCTATGAATCCCCGTTAGCTGCTGATATTGAAGGCTTTGCGCGTACCGTCTCGGGTTACGTCAAGACCCTTGCGCGTCCCGAGGATATGGCGCTGGAAACGGTTGCAGCCATCGCAGCGGCGCGAAATCCCCCCGGCCAAGTCGCAACCCTGATTATCCCCGCGGACATCTCGTGGAGCGAGGCGGGAGCCCCCCAGCTCGGCACGTTGAAGGTTGAGCGGCCGAAGTTCCGAGCAGAAAGCGTGCGCGAGGCGGCTAGAGTTCTAAGGTCTTCTGAACCAACGGGTTTGTTGCTCAGTGGCGGAGCCCTTTTGGCCCCCGGCCTGCAAGCCGCCGGAAAGCTCGCCGCGGCCACGGGCGCGCGGGTTTTCGCCGACCGTTTTGCCGCGAGGATGGAATGTGGCGCCGGCAGGTTTGCTCCCCAACGGCTTGCGTATTTCCCCGAGGAAGCCGCACCCATGCTGGCGGGGCTCCAGCACCTGATTCTGGTGGAGAGCACGCCGCCGGTCCCGTTCTTTCATTATCCCGGCCGGCGGAGCGAACTTGCGCCCGAGGATTGCACCCTGCACGTCCTGGCTTCCCTCGAGGAGGATGGCACCGGCGCGCTCGAAGCGCTCGTCGACGAATGCGCCGCGGGCCATGCGCAACCTCCACATTCTAAAGCGCAAAAATCCACCTTGCCGGGCAGCAGCCAATTGACTCCGGAGGCCATTGGAAGGGTATTGGGAGCGCTGATGCCCGACGGGGCGATTCTTTCCGACGAGATGGTTACATCCGGGTTCGGCGTGATGTCCAACCTTTCCACAACCGTCATCTACGATTTCCTGCCCAATACGGGTGGCTCCATCGGCCAGGGATTGCCGGTGGCGCTGGGTGCGGCAGTGGCGTGTCCGGACCGAAAAGTGATTGCCTTGGAGGGCGACGGCAGCGGAATGTATACCTTCCAGGCGCTTTGGACCATGGCGCGCCAGCAGTTGAACGTGGTGACCGTCATTTTTGCCAATCGGCGCTACCGGATTCTGGATGTCGAACTCCACCGGACAGGGGCCAAATCCATCGGCCCCCAGGCCAACGAGGTGATCGATATCGGCCGGCCGACGATCGATTGGGTAAAGCTTTCGGAGGCGGTCGGAGTCCCCGCCAGCCGCGCGACGACTTCGGACGAATTCATCGCCCAATTCCGCGCCTCCATCGACCTCACGGGTCCCTCGCTGATTGAAGCCTTGATTCCTTAGTTGAGATTCTGTTGATGGGGACTGCTGACGGGTTGGGCAGGCCTCAGCAGGGTTGTGCCCAGGGGAGCGGTGTAGCGCCGAGTCCGCGCTCTCGGGACTCTGCAGCTCGTTCCGATTCGTCGGTGTCTTGGCGTGCGCCGTTTGCAGTCTACCGTCTACAGTCTACTGATTGTATTTGGATTCGATTTCGTGAGGCAGGGCGGGGGAATGAACGAGCCGCGGAGTCTTTTGACCGCTAAGACTCCGCGCGCCCTCTGGACTGTTGAGCCGACTGTGGAGTACACTCCACAGTATGGAAACTATCCAGGTTGTGTTAAATGCGGAATTACTCCGATCCGCCGATGGAGCTGCAAGGCGGGCGCGGATGAATCGTTCGGCGCTGGTGCGCGAGGCGCTGCGCGCGTACTTGAAGCAGCTTAAGGTGCAAGAGCTTGAGGCCCGCGACCGGGTGGGATACCAGAAGAGTCGGGGTGCTTCAACCGAGGCTGCGGATTGGGAACAGGTGGCGTCATGGCCGGAGCGATAACGCGCGGAGAAGTTCGCCTCTACCGGTTTCCCCGCCCGGACAAACAACGGCCCGTGTTGGTCCTCACGCGGCAGAGCGCCGTTGCCTACTTGTCTGCGGTCACCGTGGCCCCCATCACTTCCACGATTCGCGGTGTGCCGTCGGAGGTCTGCTTGACCGAAGCGGATGGAATGAAGAATTCGTGTGCCGTAAATCTTCACAACGTTGTCACGGTGTCAAAGGCCAATTTGGGAAGGCGCGTGGCAATCCTCAGTCTCGAGCGCATGAAAGAGGTCTGTACCGCCCTGGGCTTCGCTCTCGGCTGCACATCGTAAGGGTTAGCGGCCCCGCAAGGCTCAAGCTGTGCAAAGTGTAGCGCCGAAGCCGCGGCCACGGGCATCCTGCCCGCGAAGGGGCGTGGGCGGCGGGCCATGGCAAAAGTAGGGGCGCTTCGCGAAGCGCCCGCCAGAGCGATTGTCCATGAGGGCGGTTCGCGAACCGCCCCTACGAAAGAAACCGGGCCATCCGGCGGACTAGCAATGTTGCGGGGTCCTGCTCTCCCAGGTCCGAGGCAAAGCTTCCCGTCTGATTTATGAGGGGCTGGGTGTCGAGCGAAGGGGGGTTACCAACGGAAGTTTTCAGCGATCATAGACCTCGCGGCGGTGCGCAATGCGCGTAACACTGATAAGCTTTGGCGCGTCGTCGATGATATAGACCACCCGCCAGTCACCCACCCGGACGCGCCACTGATCCTTGTAGCCTTTCAATTTCTTGCATCCCGCGGGCCGTGGTGTTTCGCCGAGAGCGGTCATCTTCTTGAGGACTTGGGCCAGCACCTTGTCCGGAAGCGATTCCAGTTCCTTCCGCGCAGAGGGTTTGACTTCAATGGAATAGCTACTCACGCACCCGCCCGCGCTTTACGAGGTCCGCTTTGATGGTTTCCAGCGGTATCCCCTTTTCGTTCCGGCGCGATTCGGAAATCAGCCCGTCCCAAAAATCCTCCAACACCGCGCCGTAGCGTTTGAGGTTGATCTGAACGGCCACCTTGCGGCCCTTCGCGTCGGTCACGAACTGGATTCCGGTCATCGTCTGCGCTCTCCTTGTGTGCCTCTTCTAACTCTGATTATGCCACCGCTTCCTACCACCCCGATAGCACAACCTTGCGCGCTGAAAATCCCGCCCGTGTTCGAGCGTGGCCAAAATGGGCCTGGCACAGGACGTGGCACGGGCATCCTGCCCGTGAAGGGTCATGGGCGATGGGCCATTGCCAAAGCAGGGGCGCTTGGCGAAGCGCCCGCCAGAGCGATTGTCCATGAGGGCGGTTCGCGAACCGCCCCTACGAAAGGAACCGCAGGCGGCGCAGACATTGATTTTGATCGATACTTCATTCGCCGGCTGGCGCAGAGCAGCATGTCAACCTCTGCGACTCACATCTATTCTCTCCGATGTTCCTGACATGCCGAAACGCAGAGCTGCGCCAGCCCCACAATGGGCTCTACCGAGGACCTAACGTGACGGCCGACTCTCCATCGCGATGCGCAGAATGTGGTTGATGCGCGTCTGGTAGCCCCTGCCCTGACCCTTGAGCCAATCGAGCACGTCCGCATCGAGGCGAATCGTCAATTGCTTCTTGGCCGGGGGCCAAGGCGTGGCGGCCTTTTTGAGAAACGCTCTGCCGAGCGGAGGAATATCCGAATAGTCAATGTCGGTATCCCGCATGCGGTCAATCCGTGCCAAGTCGCTTTTGATAGATTTTTTGTTCACTTCGGTTCGCCTTCCTCATGGAGATGATGCGCGTTCCCTCATCGCGCGGGGAATGAGCAATGACCACCAGACGCCCCGCCAGTAATCCCAAACTGATGAGCCGCTCTTCCCCCTAGTCGAAGCGGTCATCTTCAAAGGTGACGCACAGTCCGGACAACACCGCTTCGGCATCCTCGAAACTGAGGCCATGCTTAGCCGCGTTCTTCCGGTTCTTCGCTTCGTCCCATTCGTATTGCATTCCCGCTTCCTTCCCGAATGTAGCTCTTTTTGTAGCTACACGCAAGCCCGAACCGAACCGTCAAGACTCAGGGCCTGGCGCAGAGCAGCATGTCAACCTCCGCGACTCCCTGCCATTCGCTTCGGTAGAATCGTCTCAGCCTTAGTGCCTGCCGATTGCGGTATGATCAAGCCATTACTGGGGTGAATTCTGGCAGCCCCGGAGGTCAACGCCGATGTGCAGGAATATCAAAACGCTCTTCAACTTCGAACCGCCCGCCACGCCCGAGGAGATTCGCGCGGCTTCGCTCCAATTTGTGAGAAAAATCAGTGGGTTCAATGCTCCGTCGAAAGCGAACGAAGCCTTTTTCACAGCAGCGGTCGATGAGATTGCCGGAATTTCGACTCGACTGCTCGATTCCCTCGCCACGAGCGCCACGCCGAAGAAACGAGAGGAAGAGGCCGCCAAAGCGAGGGCTCGCGCGGCGGAACGATTCAGCGCTTGAATCGGAGGGCTGGCGTCATGCTGCGACATAGCGCCGAATCGAAATTCCCCGCGCGTGCGCCCGCGTTTTCGCCACGTCATAAGCAAGCTGCATACGGAGAAGGTGATCCATGTCGGGGCCGAAGGCCTTTTCGATGCGCAGGGCCATTTCCGGCGTCAAAGCAGCCTTGCCGTGCAGAAGATCGGAGAGCGTGGCGCGGCGCACGTGCATAATCTCTGCCGCCTTCGACACGCTGAGGCCAAGGGCTTCGATAACTTCGGTTCGAATCAGGTCGCCCGGATGGGGCGGGTTTTTCATCGCCATTTCGGCCTCCTAGTGGTAGTCGATCAGGTCAATTTCGCTGGCGGTGTTGGTGCGTTCGTCGTAGCGGAAAATCAACCGCCAGTTTCCCGTGACCGTCAGGCTCCATAATCCTTTCAGGTCCCCTTTAAGAGGATGCAGCTTCCAGCCGGGAAACCGGCCGAGTTGCGCCAGCGTGTCGGCGGTTTCGAGAGCAAACAGAAGCTTGCGAAGCTTGTCGGCCATCGGGGAGGGCACGCCTTTCGCGTTTCCATCCTCCTGGAGCTGCGTTAGCCCCTTGTGGCGAAAGCGGACAAGTTGCATGTTACCCTTTCACTTTTCCAGTATGTACGGTTACACCGTACATGTCAAGCATTTTAGAGGGGAAGCCACGGCGGGCAAAAGGACCGGGATTACGAATCCATTGCGCGCGTTTCGAGCCTGCGGACCAAGCGGTACTCTTGAACTCCCACGAAAATTGGGAGCTAATTTTTCAATTGTGGGGATGAGAACCAGCTTTAGACCTGAACGGTGACGCTGGTTTCGGTTCGGGTGACAGGGCGGTAGAGGGTGTCGCGCTCGAAGGGTTCGCAGCCCGCCTCGCGAATCAGGCGGATCAGTTGCTGGCGGGTCATCGCCTGGGGTGTCTTGGCGCCGGCGTCGTGATAAATCTTCTCTTCCACCACGGTGCCATCCAGGTCGTCGGCGCCGAAGCGCAGCGCCACCTGGGCCACGCGCGGGGTCATCATGATCCAGTAAGCCTTGATGTGGGGGAAGTTGTCGAGCAGCAGGCGCGCCACGGCGACGTTTTTCAAATCCATAAAACCGCTGGTCTCATCGTGCTGCACCAGCTTGCCGAGTTCGGTGTTGGCGGGATGAAAGGCGAGGGGAATGTAGGTTTGGAAACCGTGCGTCTCATCCTGAAGCTTGCGCAGTTGCAGCAGGTGGTCAACGCGGTCCTCCGCCGACTCGATGTGCCCGTAGAGCATGGTGGCATTGGAGTGCATGCCCAGTTCGTGCGCCAGGCGATGCACCTTCAGCCACATGTGGGCGCCGATCTTGTGGTCGCAGATGACGCGGCGCACCGCCGGAGCAAAAATTTCCGCGCCGCCGCCGGGCAGCGAATCGAGCCCCGCTTCCTTCAGGCGTTCCAGCACCTCGCGATAGGAAAGGCGCGTGATGTGGGAAAAGTAACCGATCTCGACCGCCGTAAATCCCTTCAGATGGACGCTGGGGAAACGCTCCTTCAGGCCGCGCACCAGATCGAGGTAGTAATCGAACGACAAATCGGGATGCAGTCCGCCGACAATGTGGAATTCCGTGACCGCTTCCGACCAGTTCTCCCCGGCAACGCGGAAGGCTTCATCGAGCGCCATGGTGTACGCGCCGGGCGCCTCCGGCTTGCGGCCAAAGGCGCAGAGCTTGCAACTGGCCACGCAGACGTTGGTGGGATTGATGTGCCGGTTGACGTTGAAGTAGGTGCGCTTCCCGTGCATTCTGACGCGGACTTGATTGGCCAGATAGCCGAGCGCAAGCAGATCATGGGACTGGTAAAGCGCGACCCCGTCGTCGAAGCTCAGACGCTCGCCCGCCAAGACTTTTTCGGCGACGGGCATTAGGGCGGCGTCATCGATTTGAAGGTCTGCAGGAATCATGGTCACGGTTTGATTCTACCGGGCTGGGCGGGATTTGCAATTGCCAGCCGCCCGGGTGAAAGCATTTCATTGCCGCGCTCCTCTTCGGTATTAGGGCCGCAGGGCGTTGACGGGACCCGGCCAAGTTCAACGGAGTCAGTTTAGCGTACGCGGGTTTTTATAACTGGCTTATTTTCAATATGTTCTCAGCTTTGGGAGAGCAAAATTCCTCATCCCGGCCCTTTGTTATCAATAAGTTCTCAGCTTTGGGGAACGAGCAAAAGTCCTGATCTCAATCCTTTGTTATCAATGAGTTCCAAGCTTTGGGGGGCAGCCAATTTGGCGATCTAAAACGGCCCGGGATCGCGTTTTCTTCCAGCGGAAACGGCTCCTGCCCCACCAACAAATTCTAGCCTATCGTGATAGTTTTGTCAAGCAAAAAAACGCGGGGGGGAGGCCGGTCCGCGAGCGGATTTTGGTCTCCCCCCCCGCGCCCCCGGCAGAGGCCGGCTCCCGGAGACCCTCAAGCGCCAACGCCCCATCGATGACTTGAAACCTTCGCGAGCCGTTCGCCATCTAATTCCACGTGTGGGCGCGTGAGCCTCATGCTTACCGGCGGGGACCTTGACAACGGGTTTATGATGGTGTTTTTAAGCGGGGCAATCTGAGAGAATTTTTACTGGCGCGTCCGAAATCTTTCTGAGTAAAATTGTGTTTGAAATTCAAAGGAAATGGAAAACGCCCAACTCCAATTCGCCGAACCGCAACAGGAAGCAGCCTTCTTCTACGGGCTGTTCTTGCGCGGCCATCCGCTGAATAAACTGCGCGAGGATATTGACGTTCCGCCCCACGTTCTGGAGCGCTGGCACCGACTCGCCGAGCGCGACCCGATGTACCACGGAATGGTTGACCGCATGCTCACCTACCGCAAGCATGTCCTTGCCATCTTCGAGAACCTGGTTTTCCGCGATATGCTCGTCGAGCCCCGGATGCAATAACCCCGCAAATCATCCGGACCCTTCAATCAATCTTGAGTCTTGAATTTCAATTTTTGAATCTTGAATTTTGAATCTCCCATCCTTTTAGGGATGGCTCAGTGGATGGGTCCGCCCAGCAAGCGGCGTCCGACGATGTCGGCTCCCCAGGTCAAGAAGAAGATCAGGCTGATGTAACCGTTGACGTTGAAGAATGCGGCGTTCAGGCGGGATAAATCCGTCGGCGTGACGATGGCGTGTTCGTAGACGAGCAGCGCCGCCATGAGCGCGACACCGGCAATGGCGATCCAGCCGAGGTGCTCCAGGTGAATGGCGTCGAGAAGCAGGGCGACCATGATGACGTGGCAGAAGATCGAGCCGTAGAGGGCCGTGGCGATGCCGAATCGTTGCGGAATCGAGTGCAGGCCGTTCGTGCGATCAAAGTCAACGTCCTGGCAGGCGTAGATCAGGTCAAATCCCCCCACCCAAAACGCCACTGCCGCCCCCACCAGCAGAATGCTCAAATGAATGTCGTTGCGCAGGGCGATCCAGGCGGCGATCGGCGCGAGACCGTCGGCGATTCCCAGCACGAGGTGGGAGAGCGTCGTGAAGCGCTTTGTGTAGGAATAGAACAGCAGCACGGCAATGGCGAGTGGCGAGAGTTTGAAGGCGAGCGGGTTCAACTCCCATGCCGCGAGCGACAGAACCGCGCAGGAGATAATCGTGAAGCCTACGGCGAATGGCAGCGCCAGTCGGCCCGCAGGCAGGGCTCGCGTGCGCGTGCGGGGATTGCGCGCGTCAATCTTGCGGTCGGCAATGCGATTAAACGTCATCGCCGCGCTACGCGCCGCCACCATCGCGACGACCAGCCAAAAAACTTGCCGCCACGTTGGCCAGCCCTGAACAGCGAGCATTCCGCCCACCAACGCAAACGGCAGGGCGAAGATTGAATGCTCAAACTTGATCATCTCCAGCGTGGTATGGAGCTTTTCGCCCACTCCTGAGGCAGGCGTCGGGGGCGGGGTAGGCATGGAATTGGTTTGAAGATTTTCACTCATGGGCCTGATTTCATGATGAAGGCGAATCGAGGGTGGCGTCAACCCTGTCGGGCCAGCGCCGGATCAAGGCTTGGGGCGCTTCTTCTCGCCCTCCCAGTGGAATTGCCCGTCCTGTTCGAGGTCCAGCATCGCGAGCACCCGGCAGCAGAATTGCGTCACCATGTCGTCAATGGATTGGGGCCGGTCGTAATATGACGGGATGATGGGGAAGATCACCGCGCCGGCTTCGTGCGCTCGCAACATGTTTTGCAGGTGGATGCGGTTGAAGGGCGTGTCACGCACGGCGAGGATCAAGGGACGCCGTTGCTTCAAGCAGACATCCGCGGCGCGCTCGATTAAGGTCTCGGAAACTCCCGCGGCAATCTGCGCCATCGAGCCTGTCGTGCAGGGAATTATTACCATGCCGTCGATGTTGTGGGAACCACTTGCGATTGAGGCTCCCACATCGGAATCGAGCAGGTATTCCGTCTTGCGCGTGGACTTGCCCGCGAGCACGGAGGGAATTTTCGCGGACTTCGAAACATCGAGGTCGAGCTCATCGCGCAGGAGCTTCAGGCCACTGCCGGATATGACCAGGTGAACTTTTTCCACGCGCGCATCGGCTTCGAGAATCTGCAACGTGCGGCGCGCGAAGAGGGCTCCACTGGCGCCGGTAACGCCGAGGATGATGCGTTTTTTGCGTTCAGCTTTCGTGTTGGCCATCGCAGGCGATGTTAGTTGGGCGTCATGGTGAAGTCAAGGAAGGGGGGTGGTCGGCACGGGTTCAGTTTAGTGGAACGTATAGGAATTCATGATGGGTAGCGCTGAGTGTCGATTCTGAGACACTCAGCGGCTTGTTCATTCCACACCCGCGCATCTTCCGGTTGCTGTGGCTGCGAGCAGAAAAGCCGCAGACTGATTCTGAAGTGCGGAACAGTCTGCGCTACCCCCCTTGGTCAAATTGCCGGAGATGAAAGAGGCTATGATGTAGAACTGGGGGGAAACCCTAATGCCTCAAGAAACTTCTCCGGGTCTGGTGAAAGTGGCCGCGTTTCAACGTGCGGTAGGTATCGTGATGAATCAGGTCCCCAATCAAAGTACAGACCCGCGTGCGGTTCTGTGAGCGTTGCAGCGGTCTCTCGGGAAATTTCCAAGGCTTGGGAAAACAGTCTTATATGGCCTGGGTCTCCGAGCAAACGGGCGAAAACATCCAAGGTATAGCGGCCCTCGGTGAACCGAAAGGAGTTTTCGTCCCGTGGAGTGAGGAAGTGATGGTTGGCCTCAACACCTGTTTCACCCACAAATAAACCACTACCACGAACGAGATGCTTTTCGGCACCGTAAACCCAAACGTTGAAATTCTGCCGTGTTTCGTTGCGTGAAAGAGCAACGTACATGCATTCGATCACCCGACCCCGTTTCGACGTTGCGAATAAGAGAGTGCGTAGGAACACCTTGGGTAGTGGTGGCTCATCGCTCCCGCGTGGCATGTCCGGCCCAAAGAAAATCACCGTTGGTTGGGTCATCTTGACAGTCCCACGGCGGAATAGTGTTAGCCATGCTGTCACGGACGAGACACTGAGCGCGAGTGTGGAAATGATGAGCGATATGGGGTCGGCCATGCGGTTGTTATGGTATAACAACCGCCCGGTAAAAGGTAGAACTGCCGCAGAGGAATCCGTCGGCTGACGGATACCTCTGCGCTACCCCGCTTGGCCCTGATATACTGGCAATCAGGTCACAAAATGATGTTTGCCGAGGGGGCGCCTTGAGTCCTGAAGAGATCACCAATATGTTGAAGCAAGTCCGGGGGGGGAAGCTCTCCGTGGAGGATGCCGTGGAGCGCCTGCGCACGCTGCCCTATGAAGACCTGGGTTACGCGAAGATCGATCATCACCGGTCGCTGCGGCAGGGGCTTCCGGAAGTGGTGCTTGCGCGCGGCAAGGCTCCCGAGCAGGTGAAGGGCATTGTCGAGCACATGCTCAAAAACAAGCACAACATTCTGGTGACGCGCGGCGACCGGGCGCTCTACGAATTGCTGAAGCCGCTCGATCCCCGGATGGAGTATCACACGCTCTCGCAAGCGATTTCAATTCGCCAGGACAAGAAGATTCGCGGCAAGGGCAAGGTTTTGGTGGTCTGCGCCGGCACGTCGGACATTCCCGTGGCAGAAGAGGCGGTGGTGACTTCCACGCTGATGGGCAATCGCACCGAGACCTTGTTCGACGTGGGTGTGGCGGGAATCCATCGGCTGCTTGCCCAGACGCAACATCTACGCGAGGCGCGCATCATCATTTGCGTGGCGGGCATGGAGGGCGCGCTGCCCAGCGTCGTCGCCGGCATGGTTGCGGTGCCGGTGATTGCGGTACCGTCAAGCGTGGGCTACGGCGCGAGCTTCCACGGCCTTGCCGCGCTGCTCGGTATGCTCAATAGCTGCTCGCCCAACGTCTGCGTGGTGAATATCGATAACGGCTTTGGCGCGGGGTATCTGGCGAGCGTGATGAACCGACATTAGACTGGCTTCGCCGGTTGAACCACCAAGACACCAAGGCACCAAGAAAAAGAAAGCCCACGTTGGGGCTCCCGTATCATTTTTCCCCGGTCTCAAACGACGGCGGGGAATTCCCTGGTGCGCTCCCCCAGGTTTTATTCGGCGTATCTCCCAGCTTAAAGTGCAGTGTCGCGCCCTTGCTCAGCGTCGCGTAAGGTATCCAGGTTTTTTCCGATGGCTTTCCGTCGACGGTCAAGCTCTGGACGTAGGGATTTGACACCGCGGCATTCTCACCCTCAATCTTCAAGATCTTTCCATTCCCCAGATGAATCGTCGCGCTCGGGAAGAGCGGGCTGTTGAGCGCAAGGCCCCCGACGGCGGGAATCGCGGGGTACACGCCCAACGCGGCGAAGACATACCAGGCGGAGGTGGCTCCGAGGTCATCGTTGCCGGGTTCGCCATTGGGTTCTGGCGTAAACAATTCCAACTCGGCGCGGCGCGTCACTGCCTGAGCCTTCCACGGGGCGCCGGCAAAATCATACGCCCAGGGCACGGAGAACACCGGCTCATTGCCAATCCAGAAATAGGGTTTGTGGGCGCCGGCATTGAGCTCGGTAAAGAACGTGTCGAGCCGCTCCACCACCTTCGCGTTTCCACCCATCAGGTCGATGACGCCGCGCATGTCGTAAGGAATCATCCAACTATACTGCGCGGGATTTCCCTCGACGAAATAATCGGCCGACGCAGGATTTTCCTGGATAAAGGTTCCGTCTTTCTTGCGCGGTTGGACGTATCCGGTTTTGGGATCGAAGGTATTGCGCCAGAATTGCGCGCGTTTCATGAAAGCTTGATAAGTGTCGCGATCGCCCAGCCCACGCGCAAGTTGAGCGATGGAAAAATCCGCAGTGGTGTATTCCAGCATCTCGGCGGGTCCGCTGGGGTGTTGATGCCAGGTGAGCGTATCGGGGCCGACGAAGCCGTCCTTCAGATAATCGCTGAGGCCGGGCCACTCGGGGCAATAGACCGACTTCGCATCGGGATCCGTGGCTCCCTTCAGCATGGCGGCGAGAGCGGCGCGGGCATCAAAGTCCGTTGCGCCGAAAGCGTAAACGTCCGCGATGATGGGCGACGACGGGTTGCCCACCATCTGGCAGGTTTCGTTGTTGGCCGCCGCCCAGAGCGGCAAACCCCCTCCTTGTTGCGCGTCGAGAACCAGGGACTCGGCCATGTCGCTCGCTGCTTTGGGGAAAAGCATGGCGAGCAACTGCATTTCACAACGGTAGATGTCCCAGCCGGAATAGTTTTCGTAGACATTGAATCCGCGGGCCTGATGGATCTTCGAATCAAATCCGATGTACTGGCCATTCGCGTCGTTGAAAATATTGGGGTGCAGCAAAGCGTGGTACAGAGCGGTATAGAACACGCGACGCTGACCCGTGGTTCCACCGTCGATTGAAATCGAGCTTAGGTCGTGATTCCAGCGGGCGTGGGCGGCCTCGCGAACGGTTTCAAACTTCCAGCCGGGAATTTCTTTGGCAAGGTTCATCTGCGCGTTGGCGATGCTGACATAAGAGATTGCGACGCGCATGAGCACGGCGTGGTTTTGCGTGGTGTCAAAGCCCACCCAGCCGCCCGTTCCGAGTCCCTCAACGGAGCGCTGACCCTTGTTCACGATCGCTCCCTTCCACGTTCCGAAGCTGGTGAAGGGCCGATCGAATTCCGCGGCGAAATAGACGGTGTACTGATCCCGGGTCTCGCGGCAAAAATTGCCTGCGGAAACGCCGCCGGCGATTTTGTGGTCGCCGGTGATTTCAATCGAGGCGTTGCGAACCACCGTCGCGTCGCGGCCCACATTGAAAAGCAGGGCGGATTCGGCGGAAGCGGGAAAGGTAAACTCGCCGATGCCGGCGCGCGTGGTGACCGCCAGCTTGACGTTGACTCCATTCTCAAAGCCCACGGAATAGTATCCGGGGGAAGCGGTTTCATTCTGATGGGAGAATTTGGCCCAATAAGCGGCTTCGTCGGTGGCGGGTGATGATGCGACGGCCTGCGCCGCCGGCTGAATCAGCACGTCGCCGAAAATCTGGCATCCGGCGCCGCTGAGGTGCGTGAGGCTGAAGCCGCGAATCTTGTCATCGCCGTAAACATAACCCGACCGCCGCTTGAGGAATCCCGTTTCGGTGTCGGGACTCCACTGGACCATTCCGAAAGGCAGGGTCGCTCCGGGAAAGGTGTTCCCCGTATCGAACACGCCCACCTTCATGCCCGCAACCTGGACGGGAGCGGTTCCCACAAAGGGATTGACTTCATCGGCGGGGCCGGCGGGCGCGGTGGTGCCGCCACTCGCGGGCTGCGCTCCCAATTCGTTGCGAACGGGCATGGGAAGGATGACAAGGAAAAGCGCGACGGGAAGCAATCGTCGCAGGGCGCCAAACATAAATTCCTCCGTAAAAAGTGCGTTGATTCCGAGCGCTGAAGCGGAGCCTTATGCGGTGATTACAGCGCTTCGTCGAATTGAGAGGCGAGTTATTTTATCTCCAACGAGTCCTTATCGGGAAGCGGCGGGAACGGCGCGTGGGGCTCGGTCTGATACCAGAAGGCCGTCGAGGCGATGTCGTCTTGAAGCGGCAGGTAGCGTCCGCCGGTGCGCCAGCCGAGCGCCTTGGATTGTCACTTTCAAATCCTGCTCGAAGCGCACCGGGTCCATGATGTGCCATCGGTAGAGACTGAAGCGCTGCTGGGAATCGTAAAGGCCGTCGGGGCGAATGACGAGTGAAAGGCCCGAGTAGGGGGTCGTGAACTCCTGGTAGTGGCGATTGGCGCCTTCGCCGACATCAAAATCGTGCGAGCCGCAGAAATAGTCTTCGGTGCCTGTGCCGCAAATGGTGGGAAATTTGGCGTCGCCATCGATGAAGAACTTCACTTCGCCTTCGCCCCACCAGCCGCTGTTACGAGTTCCCCAGGCGATGTAGGTGCCCACGTATTGCCCCCAGCCTTTGACTCCGTCGAGAATCACGTGAACGGATTTGTAGGGCAAAGGGTTGTCGCGGCGGAACTGCGCATGGAAATAGGCCTGATCGGCCGGGACGTCGGTCAGCGTGTAGTCGACCTGATAGTAGAGAATCATCGGGACGTCGCTCAGATTCTCAAGCGTGACCTTCGCCGATTTGCGAAAGGGCATCGGCCAATAGGAATTGAACCCTCGCAAAGGGTTGGCGCAGACCGCGAGCGAAGAGACCTGACCGTATCGTCCCCACCCCGAGGCAAAGAAGTCGCCCACCGGAACTTCGACGGAGGGCTGCGTCTCGCCGTCCCAGTAAAAGCGGAGAATCGCAAAGCGCAGTTGTTCGGGCGGGGAAGGCGACATCCAGATGTGCTGGATGGCTCCGGGGCCCTGAATCTCCGCCACCGTGTAGACTTGCTTCGACTCAATCTTGACGGCGGGTGAGATCTTCCAGCCCTGGCCGAGATCGCGCGCGGCGTTGGCGCCTAATCCCTCGGTTGCCGCCCCGCCCTTGCCTCTTTCACCGGCCGGATTTTCCGCGCTGATCGATCGCGTCTTGGCGTGGGAGAGGCGCGAGATGTTGCCCATCCCCATGTTCAGGCCATTGAAATCGGATTGCGCCTGCTGGGCGGCGAAAACCACTCCTGCCAGGAAGACCAAAACGGAGAGTGCGAGGGATAATCTTCTGATCACTTCTGCCTCCTCATGGGTTCATCGGCGCATCGATCTTTTCAAGTCCGGCGCGGGACGGCGGGACATTATGCTTCACTACTCCCCAAATACGCGCTCAAAAATTTCGTCGACGTGAGTCAGGTAGCGCTCGACCTTAAAAACCTCGGCAATCTCGCTGGGCTTGAGATACTGCCGGATGTCCACGTCGCGCTCGACCAGCGTGCGGTAGTCCTCCCGCGTCTCCCACACCTGCATGGCATTGCGCTGCACCCAGCGGTAGGCGTCCTCGCGCTTGACACCCTTTTCCACCAGGTCGAGAAGCAACTGGCCGGAGAAGATCAGCCCCTTGAGCAGGCCGAGATTTTCCTGCATGCGCTGCGGGTAGACGAACATCTTCTCGACCAAGTGGGCGGTTTTGGAGAGCAGATAATCGAGCAGAATCGTGGAGTCGGGAAGAATCACGCGCTCGACGGAAGAATGCGAAATATCGCGCTCGTGCCAGAGAGCCACGTTTTCCAGCGCCGCCTGGGCGTTCGAGCGCACGACACGCGCCAGGCCGCAGATTTGCTCGGCCGTAATTGGGTTGCGCTTGTGCGGCATGGCCGAGGAGCCCTTCTGGAGCGGCGAGAAGTACTCCTCCACCTCGCGGATTTCGGTGCGCTGCAAGCCGCGAACTTCCAGCGCGATCTTTTCGAGCGATGCCGCCGCCACCGCCAGTGTGGACAGGTAGAACGCGTGGCGGTCGCGCTGAATTACCTGCGAGGAGACGGGCGCGGGTTCGAGGCCCAGGCGCTCGCAGATGGCGCGCTCGATCTTCGGGGGCAGATGAGTGTAGGTTCCAACCGCGCCGGAGATCTTGCCCACGCGCATTTGCTCCGCGGCATAGGCAACGCGCTCGGTGTTGCGCTGATTCTCCGCGTACCAGATGGCGAGCTTGCAGCCGAAGGTGATGGGCTCGGCGTGGATGCCGTGGGTGCGGCCGATCATCGGCGTGTGCTTGAATTCGAGCGCGCGCAGCTTGAGCACCTCGCCCAGGCGGTTGAGCCCGGCGAGCAGCAAGGCCGAGGCTTCGCGCACCAGCAGCGCCTGCGCGGTATCGACGACGTCGTTCGAGGTGAGACCATAGTGCAGGTAGCGGCCTTCCTTGCCCACGTGCTCGGCGACGTTGGTGGTGAAGGCGATGACGTCGTGCTTCACCTCGCGCTCGATTTCCAGAATGCGGTCGACTTCAAACTTCGCTTTCTTGCGGATGGCGCGCGCGGCGGCTTTGGGGATCAGTCCGGCTTCGGCCTCAACCTCAGCGGTGGCGATTTCCACGTCGAGCCACTTTTGGAATTTGTTCTCATCCGTCCAGATGCGGCCCATCTCCGGGCGCGTATAGCGGGGAATCATAGGATTTTCGATTTTCGATTTGAGATTTGCGATTTCCCTTGCAGCGGAAAACGCAGGAGGCATCGTACCACATCCGGTGGGTCCGGGTCAGGGGCATGCGGATATCCCCAGGGGGGCAGGCATCGTGGCGATCCATTATGCGCAGGACACCCCGGGCGTAAGGACAAAATGGAAAACATTCAGGCCAGATTTGGCATGGAGCCATCGGGGTTATAGACCCCGGCAGTTTTCGCGCACTCCATCACGATGTGGATGGTCGCTTCGGGGTCTCGGGGGGAAGGCTGCATCCAGGGCCCATCAGGAAGCCTCCATGGGGAGCCATGATCCGCAGGATGTCGAGTGTGTGGTGGCGGATTTCGTCAACAGTTCCACGGCGAAGGATGCCGTGGGGATCGGCATGCCGAGAACGCTGACCTTGCCTTGCGTTTCGCGTTTGCAGGTCGCGGGGTCGGTCAATGGATCGAGTTCCAGGCAGTCGGCGCCGCATCTTATCAAATGGCCGAGCATGCGGGTTTCATTGCCGCAGGAATGCACGAAGCTCCGGCATCCGACGGCGCGCATGGCATTCACAAAATTTCCTGTCTCCCGAGAGTTCAAGTTCATCGTACATCCGCGGTGAAATCAGGCTGGAGCCCACCGAGCCAATACTGCTGCCATGCGCTCCCGCGCGGCGCTGGGCTTCACCGTAGACCACATTCATCTGCGTCGTGAAATCGAGCAGTTGCAAAATTTTGGGCCGCGAAGGTTCGTCTCCTGCCGCGAGCAAGAAATTCTCCGGTCCCATGAGCGCCAGAGCCAGCGCGACCGGACCCTGATCCGCGCGGCCCATGATGAAGACGTTGCCTTTCGTTTCCTTCACCAGAATGCGCGTCGCTTTCAGCATCTCGTTCAAGGGGAAAGTCGTTTCTGGGTCGGGGACGCGCAGCTTCGAGATGTCGTCGAGCGATTTCAGCACGGGCTCTTTTACGTGCGCGGCGGAGTTGCGGGGGTAATGGATTTTGCAACCGAGCGCCTCGGCCTCGGCGCAAACACCGTTCTCGTGCATGATGACGTCGTGCCCGAATTCGCGCCAAGCGGCGAGTTGCGCCTCCGCCAGCAGTTCGCCCGAACGCAGAACCTCCGCAAAATCCCCGCCCGTCATGCGGACCGCCATCAGAAAATTGTGCAGGGCGACAGGGACGCGGTCGGGAAGTCTGTGGTCGAGCACGGCCAAGGTTCGTTCAAGCGAGGTCATGGATTCCATAGAAATTCACCGGGGGTTTGTGAAGTCAGGATGGGAGGACTTTCTTGTCCAACGGTTTCACCTGCGGACGCGCGAGCTTGCAGAACGATGTTGAACGCCGCGATTGAAGTCGGGCGACAACAAAAGTTTTAGTTCGCGAGGCAAAATTTTGCAAGGTAAAAACCCGGTTGCGAATTCCGGGGGCAGCAACGGGAGGGAACGGCCTTAGCCGAATTGAAAAACCTGCGTGGGCTTTGATTGGCTGGCGACATGCAACGCTGTGCGCTCGCCGCCCGCGCGCCCGGCAAGAGCCTGTTCCGCCGTAAGGCGGGCGATTTCCGGGTGGTTATTGGTTTCGCTCAGATGCGCGAGCACCAGCACTTGGGCGGCGCCATCGAAATCCTCGGTGAGAAAACCCGCCGTCGCCATATTGGAAAGGTGGCCGTGGCGCCCCATGACGCGCTGCTTGATGTGCCACGGATACGGCCCGACCTTGAGCATGTCGAGGTCATGGTTCGATTCCATGATCAGGCAATGGCAATCCTTCATCCGTTGTTTTGCGACTTCGTGAACGTAGCCAAGGTCGGTGACCACGCCGACCTTGATGCCCTGCGATTCGAGCGTGAAGGCAACCGGGTCTTTCGCGTCATGGGGAATCGAGAACGGCGTGATCTCGATGTCGCCAATCGTAAACTTCTGCCCCGGAGTGGTGAATTCGAAGGCGGAGTGTTTCTTGTCCCATACGAGCGTCTGGTGGGTGAGGCGGGTGATGCAGACGGGAGCTTTCCACTCCAGGGCCAGCAGGCGAAGGCCGGTGACATGATCGGTGTGCTCGTGGGAAATCAGGATGGCGTCAATGCCGTCGGTGCGTTCGCCTACGGCAGTGAGGCGGGCGAAAGTTTCGCGGCGGTTAAGGCCGGCGTCCACCAGAATGCGTGTCGTCTCGGTAGCGACGAGCGTGGAATTCCCTTTGCTGCCGCTGCCCAGCACGCAGACGCGAAGGCTCATTCCGCCTCCTGGCCGGTTGCGGCCGCGCGTGTTCCCAAAATCTTTTCTACTACCCTCATCCGCCCATCCCACTCACCAAGGAATAAGAGGGATTATAGGACGGAACCAGGCCCGAGAGGAAAGCAATTCGTCCCGGGTTGAGTCCGCTGCGAGGGTCAGACACCCAAAAGCCGAGAATTAGGGTTTGCTGACCACAAGGTTGTTGGTCACGGAAAAAACATTGGGGACCGTATTGGCGCGAACCCCCACCATGTCCTTATCCGCCTGACTGTCCACCACGCCCTCCAACGTGACGTGCCCATTCCTGACGATAATGCGAATGGGCTTGATCACGGGCATGGCATACTTTTCCAGCGGCATGAATCCGTAAATGGAGCGGTAGAGGCTGTGGCGCAGGCCATTGTCCATCTCCGAAGTTGGCAGCACTTCGATTTGATTATCGATGTGCTCAACTCCTTCAATGGTTTTGACTGCTCTCTCCGCATCTTTCTTGAGAGCGGGATCAGTGACCTGCCCTTTCAGCGTCACGTCGTAGCCGGTGACGGAAAAGGCAAGGTTGTCGAAGACGTTGTAATAGGGAAGCATCACGAGCTGATGGCGAACTTCCCGGGCAATTCGCTCCGTGGCTTGTGCGGGAACTGTCCCGGTGTTTTGGGCGATCAGAAGGGATGGGAGCACGAGAATCAGAAGCAACCATAGTTTACTTCGCACGATGACACCTCCTGTTGAAATAATCCCCGTGTGGTTGGCGAGGCTAACCCCGCATCACTGGAAGTATGGGCCCCTGCCCAGGTGAGAACAATCCGGTGAATTACTGACAAATACTTTAGCAGGACAGGTTGGAGCGGCGGAGTTTGAGGTTTTGGACCGGCCCCAAAACCGTGATGGCGAGGCGTTCAGGCTGGAAAAATTCCTGCGCCACCGATTGCACCTGTTCCGCCGTGACGCTGTCCACGCTACGCGCGATTTCATCCATGGAAATGTAACGTCCAAAGTACATCTCCTGCCGGGCGATATTTCCCATGCGACTGCTGGAGGACTCAAGGCTCAGGAGCAGGCTCCCCTTTAAATAAGCCTTGGCGCGCTGAAGCTCTTCCTGGCTAATCGAATGCGACTTTAGTTCTCCAAATTCCTGAAGAGTCAGGTCGATAACCTGTCGAGCCTTGTCTGCGGACGTCCCTGCATAGACACTCAAGCAGCCCGCATCGTGAAAGCTGCTGAGGCTGGAGAAAACCGAATAAACCAGCCCGCGTTTTTCCCGAATATTTTGGAAGAGATGGGAACTCATGCCGCCGCCCAGCACGGAATTGAGGATATACGCGGGAAACCGCTTCTTGTGCGGCTGCGGGTAGGACGGTGAACCGACACACAGGTGGACCTGCTCCAAATCCTTCTTGTGACGGACTTGCAGGTGGGGATGGGGAACGGGAACCGGTCCACTGCGCAGTGCCGGGCCGGCAGGCAGGTGGCCGAACTCTTTTTGAACCAGATCCATGATGCTGGGCGTGACGCGTGGCCGGCCGCGGCCATCAGCAGATTGTTGGGTGCGTAGTGGCGCCGAAAGATTTGAGCAGGCGCTTGCGGTCGAAACTGCGCACATTGTTGCGCGTGCCGAGAATCGGCCGGCCCAGCGCATGTCCGCGCCAATAGGTTTGAGTAAAAATCTCGTGCACCAAGTCATCCGGCGTGTCCTCCACCATTTTGATTTCTTCCTGGATCACCCGGCTTTCGTTCGTGATGTGGGCGGGTTCGAAGAGGGGATTCTTGACCAGATCGGCCAGAATGCCGAAGGCCCGGGGAAGGTGCTCGTCGAGGACCTTGATGGAATAATTGGTGGTCTCCTTCGCGGTGAAGGCATCAAGGTGGCCGCCAATCGAATCCGCGGCGCGAGCAATCTCTTCGGCGCTGCGGTTCTTGGTCCCCTTGAAGAGCATGTGCTCAATAAAGTGGGAAATGCCGTTTTCCTCGGCCGTTCCTGGCGCGCCCCGGTGCGCAGCCAGATGCCCACAGAGACCGACCGGACGGAGGACATGGACTCCGTGAGTACCGTCAGCCCGTTGGAAAGAACTTCTTTGCGAACATTCGACATTAGTCGCGAGTCCTTGGCGCAAAAGCGCTTGATTGTTACAGCGCCAAGCCGTGAAGCCCGCTATTGACCCACTCTTCTTTGTATCACATAGCCCGCCAAAAGACTATGGCGGCACGAATCCCCGTTTTCCACTTGCGCGAATCTGGCGGCTGCCTATACTGATAATGCCCGGTCGCGAAGCTGATGCGCGCCCTGGTGCGCCTCTCCGGTGAGCCAAACGGGCCTGTAGCTCAGGTGGCTAGAGCGCACCCCTGATAAGGGTGAGGTCGGTAGTTCAACTCTACCCAGGCCCACCAAACACCCCCAATGTCGTACGAGCATCCGGGC
>CAVTDA010000105.1:0-33818 GCA_963733285.1 uncultured Acidobacteriota bacterium | reverse complement strand
CCCTGTCAATGAAGTGCTTTGGGATTTGGCGCTTACGGAAAAGGTTGATACCTGGGTTGGCCGATTATCCGGCGGTCAGAAGCAGCGCCTGGCCGTCGCCACGGCGCTGGTGGCCAATCCGAAGATTTTGTTTCTCGACGAACCCACCACCGGGCTCGACCCGCAAAGCCGCCGGCAGTTGTGGGAGATCATCAGCGAATTCCAAAAGCGCGGTGGAACGGTTCTGCTCACCACGCATTATATGGACGAGGCCGAACGCCTCTGCGACCGCCTCGCCATTATTGATCATGGCCGAACCATCGCCTCGGGCTCGCCCGCCGATCTCATCAACAACCTTGGGGGCCACCATCGAGTGGAGTTTGAAGCAGCCGGAATCGAAAACGGTCACAAAACGTGTGGCGAGGCTTGCCCGGGGTGGAGGAAGTGCAAGAGGAGGAAGGGCGCATCGTGCTCAACGTGCGTGAACCCCATGAAACCATTCCTCCCCTGCTGGCGGCCATCCAGAATCAAAAGGGACGATTGCTGCATCTTTCCACGCGCCAGGTAAGTTTGGAAGATGTGTTCGTCCATCTCACCGGGCGCCGCTTGCGGGACGAATGAAGATGAGCATGGGCGTTGAGAACGAACACCTTTTTGCTATGTAGCGGCGGCTGTATCCCGCCATCCCTTCGTTGCAGTGACCGAAGCTGGGGAATAAGGAATTTTCTTTGCTTGATCATTCAAATCCGGCATCACGCAGGGGCCAGACGGTAGTACAAACATCGAGCCAGGCGAATGCGCCCATCGCGACAACGCGCGCAACTCCGCGGTGGAGAAGCTACCAACTACTGCTCATTGCCCGATCAAAGGAGATGTACCGCGAGCCGGAAGTCATCTTTTGGGTCTTCGCCTTTCCCGTCCTGCTGGCGCTGGGATTGGGCATCGCTTTCCGCAATAAGCCCGCCGAAATCGGCCGCATCGCCGTCGTCACCGGCCCGCAAGCGAATCAAGTGCTGGACCTGTTGCACGCCCCAAGCGCTGCCGGCAAAGTGCATGCGGATCTGCTGACGGCGGTTGCGGCATCCAATCAGTTTCGTCTGGGCAAATACGATCTGGTGGTGATTCCCCATGCGGGCAGCATCGAATATTTGTACGACCCGGCCCGCCCGGAAAGCGTCCTGGCGCGCGCCATCACGGACAATGCCTTGCAGTCGGCGGCGGAAGAAGGGATTCCATTCCCACCTCCACGCAAATTTCCAGCGCGCCCGGAGCCCGCTATATCGATTTCCTCATTCCGGGGCTTTTGGGAATGAATCTGATGAATTCCGGGATGTGGGGAATCGGCTTTGCCCTGGTTGAGCAGAGACAGCGCAAGCTACTGAAGCGGTTTGTGGCCAGCCCCATGCGCCGCAGCGATTTTCTGCTTGCCCTCGCCAGCAGTCGACTGGTCTTGATGCTGATTGAACTCGTTCTGCTGCTCGGATTCGGGGTCCTGGTCTTTCACCTCCAGATCGCCGGTTCCTGGGCCACGATTCTGACCATCACAACGATTGGCGCCCTTTGTTTTGGTGGAATCGGTTTGCTCACCGCCAGCCGCGCGCAGAAGATCGAGACCATCAGCGGGCTCATCAATGTCGTTATGATGCCAATGTGGATTCTCTCCGGCGTTTTCTTTTCCTATGAACGCTTCCCCGTGGTTTTTCATCCCTTTATCAAGGCGCTGCCCCTCACGGCTCTCAATGACGCCCTCCGCGCCGCCATCCTCGAAGGTGCACCACTCTCTATCAGGCTTCACGCCTGCTAATTATGGCGCTATGGGGAATCGCCTCGTATCTGCTCGCGCTGCGTATTTTCCGATGGACGTAGTTTTCTGCGAGCTTCGTCGCCGGGCTCCGCTGACCATTTCCCCCGTTATCTCACTTCAGTTCTGAAATTGAATCCCGGCCAGGATGGAAAGGTAACACCTCCCCTTCCTATTGATTTATGTCACGAACTTCTGAAGCACGACAATCGGTGAAAATTGATGATTTTGGAGCTTGGGGGGAACGGCTGCCTTACTTGTCGCGCCAGCTATCAATCGCGTCCAATAACTGATCCGGGGGCAAATACTGACCCTGCTGATTGATAACGACGAAGTTGTAGTTGGTACCATGTTTGGTGCGAATATGAAATGCGCCGATGGCCACAAGGTATACGGTATTGCGCCGAGCCTCACGGATCGTGTCGATGGGAATTTGATAGTTATGAACTGCGCCTCCATTGCTGCTGCGAAGGCCCCGATACGAAATCACCCCGTTGCCGACTGTTAAAACTCCCGTGCAGTAATCTTTTCCGCTCTGTCCATGATCGTGGGCCACGGCGAATGACTGCACCCCGGCACGTGGCGCTCGCAGCGAGGGGGCGGGATTAGGCGGAGGCACAACTTGCGATGCGGCCGGAGGTGTAGAAAGGCGTATTTGGCGAGTTACGTTGCGATTGCCGTTGTACCAGGTGATTTCCACAACTTCTCCCGCCTGGTGCATTTCCAGCGATGAACGAAGCTGCTGAGCCGATGTCACGGGCTGGCCGTTGACCGCCAGAATCGTGTCATAGGCCTTCAATCCCGCCTGCGCCGCCGGACCACGGGGCTGCGTCCCGGAAATAACCACGCCTCGCGCCCCTTCCGGCTGCTGCGGCGCGGGCAGCACCCCTAAATATCCTGGCTGCCCGACCGGCTGCGGCACGGGATTTTCAGGTTCCGGAGTGGGGCTGGGAGCAGGCACTTGAGGTTCGGGGTTCGGTTGGGGAATCTCCATCTTTTGGAGTGAGGCAGCGACGGTGGTAACCCGGCCTGCCTCCAAAGAAATCGTTTCCTGGTAGTCTTGATAGCCTTGCTGGGTTACGCGCACGCTGTGCTGGCCCGCCGGAAATTGCGTCAGTCGCAGACGGCCTTGTGGGCTGGTTATTCCGACGGCTTCGTCATCAACGTAAACCTGACTTTGACTGGGACTGGACTCGACGACCAGCGTGGGAGGAGATGCGGGAGAATTGGGACGAGGAGCGGGGGCCGCGGGATTCGACGACCGCGGCGCCAAGTTGCGGAGTTCCTCAATGAGCGCATCAGTTCCGCCCGCACCCCTGATCTGTTTCTCGACCGAGGGCGTTACTTGAAAAGATATCCCATCCTTTTCCGCCTCGGCAGCAACCTGGTCGCTCGGTACATCGCCGGTGAGAAGACCGACAACGTCCTGAACGGAGAGTTTTCCGGAACTTGGAGTTGACCCACCGGTGGGAGCAAAGGCGAGAACAGCCGCAAAGGCAAGGAGCACGGCGAAGGTCTTCAAGATGCGGTGTTCAACAGAGTGCGGCAACATGAACCATCCTCGGGAGGCGGCCTCGCCTTTTTCTTATATCGCTATCAGGGTGCAACGTCAAGGGCGCAAGGTTCGTGGGGAATCTTGCTTCTTGTAGCGGCGGTCTGCGACTGCGCATCGTCGATCAGACATCGACGATGGGCGAGAGTGCTGGAGTGAAGTTACAACCGAAACCTAAAACTGCGAGGGGTACATCGCTACGTCAGAGGTCGCCTTCTAAGCGCCAAATCACGCCGAACGGGAGCGGGGGTGCAATATCGACCTAGAAAGCGGAATGGACTACTGCTGCCAACCTCCACCCAGTGCCCGGTAGAGTTGGACATAATCGAGCACCTCATTTAATTCCGCACTGACCAGGGTCAACTCCGCGGCATATGTTCGGGTGTTGCTGTCGAGGACTTCCAAATAACTCGATGCGCCGCCACGATAGCGAATATCAGAGAGCCGGCTGGCATCTTTCGCCGAATAAGTCAGCGATTCCTGCTGGGTGCGGAAATCATGATCCTTCTGGTAGGCGATAAGAGCGTCCGAAACCTCGCGAAACGCCTGTTGAATGGTCTTCCGATAATTGAGCTCCGCTTCCTGCTGCTGAGCTTCACTGAGCCGGAGCCCGCTCCGCAATGCTCCCCCCGCAAACAGCGGTTGGGCAAGCTGGCCCGTAAGGTTCCACATTCCGGATTGCGCGGCAAACAACTTGGTGAGCGGAATGCTCTGAACGCCCCCCACATCGGTCAAGCTGATATCGGGAAAATAAGCCGCGCGGGCCACTCCAATTCGCGCATTCGCGGCCATGAGTTCGGCCTCCGCCGAGCGAATGTCGGGGCGGCGCTCCAGAAGCGTGGATGGCAAGCCTGCGGGAACTTGAGGCATCCGTGGCTGGACATTCACCTCCAGGCCGCGACCCACCCCCTCCGGGTTCTGCCCAAGCAGCGTACTGATCAAGTCCTCCTGCTGCCCGATCTCTTTTTGCAGGATTGGAATGTCTCCCTCGGCGTTGTAGACCAGTTGTTCCGCCTGGCGCACGTCGAGCAGAGAAGTGGCTCCGTGGTCGGCCAGCAATTGCGTGAGCCGCAGGGAATCCTGATCCGAAGCCAGCGTTCGTTGCGCGATGTGAAGTTGCAAGTCCGCGCTGCGAAGCTCGAAATAGGCCGTTGCAACGCTCGCCACCAGAGAACTCTGCACTTGTTTCTGCGCCCAATCGCTGGCGAGCATTTCGTCCCGCGCAGCCTCCGTCGCACGGCGGTACTTGCCCCAAAAGTCCAGGTCCCATTGCAGGCCAAGCCCGAGCTCGGTGTAGCTGGTTTCATATGCGGAAAAGAATTTGGATTTTGCCGCGCGTTGTGTGTTCCCGGCAAGAATTACGCCCGCGGTGGGAAGCTGATTCCCCCGCGCAACTCCAACTTGCGCCTGGGCCTCCAGAATTCTCGCGGCGGCGATGCGCACATCATAGTTCTGCTTCAGCGCCGTTCGAATCAACGATTGAAGTTGCGGGTCCTGGAAAACATCCCACCACTTTTCGTCGCCAAAAGATTTGGCCGCATTCTCGGCAGCAGTGGGCGGAGCGCCGCGGTAAGCTGGAGGAATATCCACCGCCGGGCGCCGGTAATTGGGGCCAACCGTGCATCCAGCGGCCAACAGACTGAGGGCGGCAAGCAACGAAAAGGAGATAACGCGCCGCATCATTGCCCCTCCTCCGTTGCAGTTGAGGGCGCGCTGAGCTGTCCGCCATGCGCTTCACCTTCGGACGCCTTTCCCAGTTTGAGGGCAATCGTTTCAAACACTACAAACAAGAGCGGAATGAGAAAGATTGCGAGCGCCGTGGCCGCCAGCATTCCCGCGACAACCACGGTGCCGAGAATCTTGCGGCCTTCTGCTCCCGAGCCGGAGGCAATGGCCAGCGGCACGCAACCCAGGATGAAGGCAAAGGAAGTCATCAGGATTGGCCGCAATCGCAGTTTCGCCCCCTCCAAGGCAGCATCCACAACGTTGCGCCCCTTGCTCATCTCGTCGCGGGCGAATTCGACGATCAGAATCGCATTCTTCGCCGCGAGTCCAATCAGCATCACCAGGCCAATCTGGGCGTAAACATCCAAATCGTAATGGCGCAGAAACAGGCCGGCAAAGGCTCCGAACACCGCAACCGGCACCGAGAGCAATACCGAGAAGGGCAGCGACCAGCTTTCGTAAAGAGCGGCCAGAATCAGGAACACCACCAGCAAGGACAGCGCGAAGATGATGCCCCCCGTTCCTGCCGCTTTATTTTCCTGGTAGGAGAGATCGGCCCAATCGTATCCCATCGTCGCGGGCAGCGTCTCCTGCGCAACTTGTTCCAGGGCTGCCTGTGCCTGGCCTGAACTGTACCCCGGAGCGGCTGCACCGATGATCTGAGCGGCGCGAAAGAGGTTGAAGCGCGTGGTGTAGTCAGGGCCGTGAGTCTTCGTCATCGAGGCCAACGTCGAGAGCGGAACCATGGTTCCCGTGCGATCGCGCACGTAGTATTGATCGATGTCGGCGGCGGTCGCACGGTCGCTCGCCTCAGCCTCCAGGAAGACCTTCCACTGCCGGCCAAAGCGGTTGAACTGGTTGATGTACAGGCCGCCCAGGGAAGCTTGCAACGCCTGGTAAACATCGCTTATCGCCACTCCCTGCTTTAGAGCCTTGTCCCGGTCAACGTTGACAAACATCTGCGGAGTATTTGCCGAAAAGATTGAATTGACCCCGACCAACTCCGGACGTTTCCGCGCGGCCTGAAGAAACTTCTGAAGGTTCTGATCCAGGTCTTCCACCGAACCACCGCTCCGGTCCTGCAACCAGAACGAAAATCCGCCCGCACTGCCCAGGCCGGGAATCGCCGGGGGGCTGAAACTAAAAGCCACGGCGCCCGGAACCTCCGTGAACAGCTTTCGGTTGATGTCTCCGAGGATGGCGGGCGCCTGAAGATTCGCCGCTGTCCTTTCGTCCCACGGTTTCAGAATTACAAAATAGAACGCACTGTTGGTCGTCGAAACTCTGGTTAGAAGGCTGAATCCATCGATCGTCGTGTAATTTAGGACCCCCGGGAGTGTGCGCCAGGATGTCGTCAATCTTGTGAGTGACGGCGTCCGTCCGTTCCATGGAGGCGGCGGGAGGAAGCTGCACGTTGAGGAAGAGAAAACCATAGTCTTCTTCGGGGAGAAAACTCGTGGGCAACTTTCTGCCCACGAGCAAATCTGCTCCCACGAACACGATGAGAATTGCGATGCCAATTGCCACCTTGCGAATCAAGCCGTGGCTGATGTTGATAAAACCATTCCGCAATTTTCCGAATCCCCAATTGAACCCCTGGAAGAACCGGCCCAAGACTCCTTGGTTGGAACTCCGCGGGCGAAGCAGCAGCGCCGACAAAGCCGGTGAGAGCGTCAAGGCATTAAATGCGGAAATGATGACCGAGATGGCGACCGTCACGGCAAATTGCTTGTTCAGGCTGCCCTGGATTCCGCTCATGAAAGCCATCGGCACGAACACCGACGCCAGGATCAGCGCGATGGCGACCACGGGTCCGGAGACCTCTTTCATGGCCTGAAGCGTGGCGGCGCGCGGCGTCATGCCCTCTTCGATGTGGTGTTCAACCGCCTCCACCACCACAATTGCGTCATCGACAACAAGACCGATGGCGAGGACCAATCCGAACAAGGACAACGTGTTGATGGAGAATCCCAGCGCCGGGAAGATGGCAAAGGTTCCGATCAGCGAGACCGGCACGGCAATCATCGGAATCAGCGTGGCCCGCCAATTTTGCAAGAAGAGGTAGACCACCAGGATCACCAGGGCCAGGGCAATAAAAAGGGTGACAACGATTTCGTGGATTCCCTCGGTTACGGGCAACGTCGTATCCAGCGCCGCCGTGTAGGCAAGGTCAGAGGGGAATCTCTGCTCGAGCTGCTTCATGACTTTCCGCGCGCCCTCCGCCACCGCCACCGCATTGGCGCCGGGAGTGAGGAATACCGCGATGATGCAAGTGGGTTGGCCACTGAATCGTGAAATTTCGTTGTAATTCAACCCGCCGAGCTCGATGCGCGCGACATCCTTCAGGCGGACGACGGAACCATCGGGATTTGCCCGCACCACGATGTCGCCAAACTGTTCCGCCGTGACCAGGCGACCCTGCGCGCGCACAATATAGGTCATCTGCGTGCCGGGAGGCGCGGGATTTCCACCCAATTGGCCGGCAGGATTCACAGCATTTTGCTGATTCAATGCCGACACCAGATCGGAGACCGTCAATCCGAGTTTGGCGAGGGTTTGCGGCCGAATCCAGATGCGCATGGAGTAATCGGTGGAGCCAAAAAGAATGACCTGCCCGGCGCCGGGAACGCGCAGAAGCTGGTCGCTGATATTGATGTTGGCGTAGTTGGCAAGAAAGAGCGAATCGTGCGTCCGGTGCGGAGAGTACAAGGCATAGGCCAGAAGCGGCAAGCCGGTCGACTTGCGCAGCGTTGTGCCAAACTGCGTCACTTCCGGCGGCAGGTTGGGAGCAGCCTGCGACAACCGGTTTTCCACGTTGACTTGATCCGTGTTGACGTCCGTATCCACGTCAAAGGTGACGGTAAGCGTCATCGTGTTGTCGTTTCCGTTGGTGGACTGCATGTAGAGCATGTTATCCACCCCGTTCATCTGCTGCTCAATCGGAGTGGCAACGGCCTGCTCAACGGTTTCGGCGTCGGCGCCGGGATAAACCGAAGTGACGAGGATTTGCGGCGGCACGATTTCGGGGAATTGCGCCTCGGGCAAGGTGTGCATCGCCACCAGCCCGGCCAGCATGGTGATGATGGCAATGACAATTGCAACGATGGGGCGTCGAACAAAGAATTCAGCCATGGACTACTTCGCCCCCTGAGAGGACTCAACCTGAACGGGATGCACAGGAGCACCGTCGCGGGCATACTGCATTCCGCCCACCACCACCCGGGCCCCTGCCGAAAGGCCTTGATTCACGACCCAATTGCCACCCACCTGCGGCCCCAGTTGGACATTTTGAATTTTCACTTTGTCGTCGGCACCAACCACCGCCACCAAATTAGAACCTTGAAGTTCCATGACGGCAGACTGCGGCACGACGATGGCCTCGGTGCGCTCATCCGTCACGGCGCGAACGCGGCCATATCCGCCCGGCCGCAGAATGTTTCCGGGATTGGGAAATGCCGCCGCAACGCGGAGGGTGCCGGTGCTTGGGTCCAGTTGCCGGTCCGTCCAAAGCACTTGTCCCTGGTGGGGATAAACACTCCCGTCCGCGAGAATAAGTGTCAGCGCGACCCCTTTGAGCGGAGTCGTCTGAACGCTGTCGGACTTGGAGCCAATCTTTTGTGCCCGCAAGTAATCTTGCTCGGACATGGGGAAGTAGACCTTGATCGGGTCGACCTGCGACACCGATGTCAACACCGAGTTGGTGGCAACAAGATCGCCCACCTGGGCCTTGGCAATGCCGGCAACGCCATCCACTAGCGAAACGATCCTGGTAAAGGAAAGGTTTAAATCAGCCTGTTCCACCGCCGCCTGCGCCGAGGTCACAGCCGCCCGCGCCGCGGCAACTGCCGCCTCCGCTCCGGCCTTGGCCTGGAGGTCGTTGTCCAACTGGCTTTGGGCAATTGCCCTGGCTTCGGCGAGAGGGGTGTCGCGGTTTACGTCCTGCGTGGCTTTCACGAGCTGGGCCTGGGCTTGAGCAACCTGTGCCTGGCTCTGCGCCAATTGCCCCTTCACCTGATCCAGGGCCGCTTGAAACGGCCGCGGGTCGATTTCAAACAACAAATCGTTTTTGTGGACGAATGCCCCTTCGCGATAATTTTGCCGGATCAGATAACCTGACACGTGCGGCTGGATTTCCGCGTTGACGTAACCATCGAGCGTGGCAATCCACTCACTGGTCAAGGCCACCGGGCGTTGTTCCACCACCGCAACCTGCACCATGGGTGGAGGCATCTGCGCCTGCGCGTTGACATGCGAGTTGCCGCAACCCGTCGAAGCCAACAAAAGTCCGAAAATGAAGCTGATAAGCCCCAAACGAAGCCGCTGACTTCGCATCTGTCCTAGTCCTCCTCTTGACTGCCAACTTCCGATGATTGCCCTGAGTAAATGCTAATGCCCGGGATAAGATTGCAGCCCGGTCACCTCATTGGATGTTTGACAACACCCTGGAGGTAACATTGAAGCAAGAATTTAAATTCCTGCACATAAGGACGCCTCTGACGCGGCCGCAGATCTCGACAGAGAAAGTTCATGGCTTTGATCATCTGCAAGACCATCGTGGCAAGCCGCCGGGCTTTCGCCGCAGCCATTCGGGGTTTGCGCGCGATCAGCATTTTCGCCACCAGGCGCTGAAACCTCACGTGCGCTTGCGGTCCGGGACAAGTGCTTGCCGGCGCATCGAGTAGCGCCAAAAATGCGGGATGGACCTCCACGAAGGCCACCATGGAATCCACAAGCCGGTTCACCAATTCCTTCAGTGAAATTCTCTTGGCCGCAATTACGAGCGGCGCCCACTCCGCCGCGAATTGATCGCAATAGCGCCGGCGCAAGGCAACGACAATCGCTTCCTTATGTGGGAAAAACTGATAGAGCGAACCAATCGAGGCCCCCGCACGAGCGGCAATGGAACTCATCGTTGACGCGTCGTATCCCACTTGGCCAATTTCGGTTGCGGCAGCGCACAACAGAGCGTCGACACGGCGATGGCCCCGTGATTGTTGCGGGATGTGGCGGAACTCCGACTTGCTCGGCATGGTGCCATCATAACATGAGGGACCTCTCACATCTAGCTAATTGTGAGGGTTCCCTCATATTTGCAAGAGATTAGAAACCAGAAATAGGATTGACAGGTCCCCGCGGGGTTACGAGATTATCCGAACCCCAAAGCGCACAATCGGGGAAGATTTTGTTTGCTGGTGAAAGGATCTGACAGAGTTTAACGATCGGGCGTAGAGCGGCTATCGACCCTAAGCATTGACTGACAACCGCGCAAATTGAAGATGGAGAGCCTATCGGGAACCGCAGTTTAAGCCTTCGTTGAGAATGTCATTTTCCTTGCGGCAGGCATTAATCGCCCCTTGCAGCTTTTGACGAAGGGTCGAATTACCGGGATCCATTTGCAAACCTCGTTGATAGGAAGAGATGGCGTCGTCATACTCCCCGCGCCGAAGATGGAAATCACCCAAGGTAATGCTGGCATTGACCAGACTGGGGTCCACACTAACCCGTGTGAAAGGTCCCTCCCGGCGCGTGGTCCTTGGTTTTGGCCTTTCATGCGTTGTCTGCTCCGGAATAACTTCCCTAGTTGTTTGGGTAGTTGTGTTATCCCCGGGATTAATGGGCGGAGCCGCGGGACTCGAGACACTGACGAAGGCCGTGGAATGAACTGTCTGGTCGCCGCCGGTGGCGGTGAGCGTGTACGAGGTCGATTCCTCCGGCGAAACCATCACCGAGCCATCCGATTGAACCTTGCCGACTCCCGGCTCAACATCAAGATCCGTAGCATTCTGAGCCGACCATCGTAGGGTAACCGTGTGGCCTCTTTCGATGTTCGGAGGATCAACCGTCAAAGTGGCAGTAACCGTCCCGTTTTGGTGTGACGATCGCGTCGCGAGATAGATACCTCCACCCCCGATTCCAACCAGGAGAACAATAATCGCCATCCATAGACCCCAACGTGATTCAGTGGGCTTTGGGCGTTGCGGGGGCACAATATCCGGGGGATGGGGCTTAGGTGGCTGTGGGGCGACTTTCGGAGCCTCCGGGGGCCGCGGCGGTGGCTGGGGATGGGGCGCAGGCGTGGGGGGCGGCCATGGAGGTACCACACCACCTCCACCCTGGTTGAACTGGTTGAATTCATCTCCGGTTACGACGCGGGTCTTGACCGGGGCCAATTCCTTTTCCAGCTTTTCAATTTCCTGCATCAGAACACGCCCGGTGGCGGGCCGCATGTCGCGGTTCTTTTCCAGCAGGCGCATGGTCAGTGCCGCGACATCCTTCGGCACTTGCAATTCCGGGTGCATTACCTCGATGGGCGCCGGGGGCTTCTGCATGTGCGCCAGCAGCATTTCCATCGTGGTGTCGGCCTTAAAGGGCAAATCCGCCGTCAACATCTGGTACATGACAACGCCCAGAGAGTACAGATCGGCCCGGCCATCGAGCTCATCACCGCGCTTGCCCATGGCTTGCTCAGGAGACATGTATTGCGGCGTCCCGATCACCACCCCGGCGCCGGTTAGCGTCAGGTTGGCATTTTCACCGAGACGTGCCTCTTTAACCTTGGCGATTCCGAAGTCGAGAACCTTGACCATCTCGCCTTCAGGAGTATCCACGAGCGCGATATTGTCAGGCTTGATGTCGCGATGGACCATTCCCAGCTTGTGGGCAGCATCCAAAGCCCCGGCGCATTGCTTAACAATTGAAAGGACTCGAAGAACGGGGAGGGGACCCTCTTCGCGGATAAGCTTCTTCAAGCTCTTTCCGTCGATGAACTCCATGACGATGTAGGGCCGGCCATCTTCAGCCCGGTCAATGTCATCCACACGCACGGCGTTGGGGTGCTGGAGGCGGCGGGTAATCACCGCTTCGTGAGTAAACCGCTTGACGAAGAGCTCGTCACTGAGGAGTTCCGGAGCGATGACCTTGAGGGCGCGCAATTCATCAAATGCCAGATGCAGCGCCTTATAGACAGCGCCCATGCCGCCCTGCCCGACCTTCGCAATCAGCCGGTATTTCCCGCGAACGATCTTTCCTTCCGTCCAAGAGAACGGCTCTTGTAGTTGGGCGCCATCATCCGGGCAAATAGCAAAGTTGTCCGGATAACCTTTCTGGCATGTTGGGCAGGTCTTCATGTCGCTCCCATCGACACACTGTAGGCCAAAGTATATCACGAACTTGCAAGTGGGATATCCAGTTGCAACGCGCCCGGCGAGTGTGTGTCAGAAAAACCACGACTCGACCCAGGTATGACTCCAAACCTCGGCATTGCATGAAGTTCCGAAATCAAGTTTCTTGCGATTAAGCCCCGGAATTCAAGAATATGTGCCGTAATTTCGTGCGTCACCGCGAGTCCGGATCAAGCACAATTGGCAAAATTCCAAGCCTCCACGACCAACTGGGAGGCACTTGGCCTGATGCACGTTTTTTACGCCGGATTTTCGGCGAGTCCCACGCTGAATCACTCCGCGGAGGCGCGTGCAAAGGGTATGGCCGCTCGGTATTCCCAATCGGCCGTTGCACTGCTCTTATACCGGAAGAGTTTGCAGACATCGCAAACCTGGGCCACCGAGTAGGGACCCTCCTGGTTGTGCCACCGGTGCTGACAGGCGCCGGCAAGGGGTTTCTTCCGCTCGGGCACCATCGAATCGTCAATGTTCATTAATCATGACCTGTATAAAATATTGAATAAATACCACTTGCGTCTATGTGGCGAGATATCTGCTTAGGCTTCAAATGCAATGCCCAAAGTGCTAAGCCGCGTGCCGGCCGCACTCAAAAAAGACCATCAGCGCGACCTACCGCAAGCATGTGTTCGCTCGAAATCAAGCCAAAGCTCGAGTTGCCTGAACAGATTACACTAAATCGAGAACCTAGGACCAAGCATTTCAAAGCCCCGGCACGCGAATTGTCCGGAAGTCCTAGTGTGGATTGGGTAATCCCCGAACCGCACGGAACGTGTCGCGGGCAATTAGGAGTTCTTCATTCGTCGGAATAACCATGATTCTAATCCGGCTTTCGGCGGTTGAAATCTCCCCCTCCTTGCCCACAATCGACTCATTCCGCGCGGGGTCGATCTGGAACCCTAGCTCACCGAGCCCCGCACATGCCTGCGCGCGAATGGCGGGGGAATTCTCTCCGATCCCGCCGGTAAATACGATTCCATCAACGTGCCCGAGAGCGGCCATATAGGCGCCGATGTACTTCTTGATGCGGTAGCAGAAAACATCGATCGCCAACTTGGACTGGGCATTCCCTTTCGCCGCAGCCGACATCAACTCCCGCATGTCATTGGACTCGCTTGATATCCCATAGAGTCCACAGAACTTATTGAGTAAAGTGGACATATCGTGCAGGGTTAATTCGTCTTTGGACATGATGTAGAAGAGCGCAGCAGGGTCGATATCCCCGCAACGCGTGCCCATCAAGAGCCCTTCTTGCGGGGTGAATCCCATGGAAGTGTCAATCGAATGCCCCTTCTCAATGGCGGTCATCGAACAACCATTCCCCAGATGCGTGGTGATCAAGTTAACTTCGTCGCGTTGCTTATTGAAAATCTTTCTGTAACGAAATGCCACATACCGGTGGGACGTCCCGTGAAAACCATAACGCCGGATGTGATAGCGCCGGTAATACGAGTAGGGCAAGCCGTACATGTACGCATATCCCGGCATGGTCTGGTGAAATGCGGTGTCAAAGACCGCGACTTGCGGCACTTGCGGCATCAACTTCCGGGCCACATAGTATCCTCGAAGGTTGTGCGGATTATGCAACGGCGCAAGTTCCACACAGTTCTGGATTTCCTGCTCAACCTGTTCGTCGATGATGACAGAAGAAGCAAAGTGCTCACCGCCATGCACAACCCGGTGTCCAACTGCTTGAATCTGCGTAATATCTGCGACGGCATGGTGTTCCTTCAGCGTGGCAATGGCCCGGGTCAAAGCCGTCTGGTGATCCAGAATTTCCTCCGTAGTGGACACCGTGGGGTTCGGCGGGACTGCAACCTTCAGAGTCGCCTCATCGGTCCCAATACGTTCGACACTTCCGCGCGCAATGCACCTATCCGTGTTGGAATCAATCAGGTCCACGTCTGTTTCGATCAACTGGAATTTGATCGAGGAGCTACCACAGTTCAGAACGAGTATTTTCATTTTTCACCCAAACCCCTTCGGATTGAAATCAATGCAAGAACTGACAATCTATCCGCATTGCGGCTAAAAATCGTCACATTTTATTACAGCGCAATATGACGCTTCATTCTAACCCCAACAAATCCGGGGCCAAACCTAAAACCATAATCCATGAACATTAAGCCACGATGTATCAGCCCTTTAACTTGCCCTTTGTTCTTTACGCCTCGGGCATTATCCATTACCCTTTCCCCATGATGAACGAGGAGGCCGCGCCGGTTGTGCAAGTTGAAAATTTGCGGAAATCCTACGGGTCTCTCGAGGCACTGCGCGGCATCAGTTTTGAGATTAAATCCGGTGAGGTCTTCGGCCTGCTGGGACCGAACGGCGCAGGCAAAACCACTACCATCGAAATTCTGGAAGGACTGCGTCAAGCCGACGGCGGTTCCGTCAAGGTTTGCGGCGTGGACCCGGCACAAGAGCAAGCCGCTCTTAAGCAGCGTATTGGGGCTCAGCTTCAAAATACGGTTCTGCCGGACAAGATCCGCGTCGAAGAGGCACTGACTCTCTTCGCCACCTTGTACCGAACTCCTGCCTCCGTTGAAATCCTTTTGCAACGGTTTGGCTTGACGGCAAAAAGGCGCGCTTTTTACGAGAAACTCTCGGGCGGGCAAAAGCAACGGCTGGCGCTCGCGCTCGCCATGGTCAACAATCCCGAACTCGTCCTACTCGATGAGCCTACCGTGGGTCTCGACGCCCAATTGCGCCGCGATATCTATGACCTCATCGAGACCTTTCGCGAGGAGCGCCGAACCATCCTCTTGACCACTCACTACATCGAGGAAGCGGAGCGGCTTTGCGATCGCGTGGCGATTATCGATAACGGTCAACTGATCGCGCTCGGCACGCCGCGGGAATTGATCGAGAAATCGGGGAGAGGCGCACGGATTGAAGCGGTTTTCGCGCACCCCGTTCCACCGCAAAGGTTGCAGCAGATCGAAGGCATCATGGATTGCCGCGAAAATGAGGGCAAGTACCTGATTCACGCCCAGCCGACGGCGCTGGCGGTGGCAGCTCTGGTGAAATTCCTCGAGGCCAACAACAATTCCCTGCTCGACCTCCACATCGCGCAGCCCACGCTTGAGGATGTCTTTATCGAAATGACGGGAAGGAGGATGGAGGTTTGATTCACGCCGTCCGCATCGCACTGCTTTCCATCAAACTGGTCATGCGGACCAAGGCGGCACTCTTCTTTACCTTCCTCTTCCCCGTTATCTTCCTCTTCGTCTATTCCGGGATCTTTGCCCGCGGCAATCCCGACCGCGTCCTTTACTTCTTCGGGCCCGTCGTAACCCTGCAAATCATGGGGAGCAGTTTCTGGGGACTCGGCTTGCAATCGGTCATGCAGCGCGAGCGCGGGAGTTTGCGCCGCTACCGTCTGGCGCCGATTGGCCCGGGCACCATGGTGGGCAGCAGTCTGTTGGCAAACTATCTCCTCCAACTTCCGACGGTCGCCCTGCTCGTTCTTTGCGCAACGGCATTATTTCACATGCCGCTTCAGATCAGTCTTTTGACCCTTTTTTTGCTGGTGACGATTGGCAGCTTCGCCTTCGCCGGCTTTGGCCTGACCATTGCCAGCATTGCCAATACGATGCAGGAGGCGCAGATTTACAACAACGTGGTCTGGTTCACGCTGCTGTTCCTTTCCGGCGTCACCGTTCCTGTCCAGTTTCTTCCCGGGTGGATTCAGCCCGTCGCGGCATTTCTGCCTGCCACCTATCTGGTCAGCGCGTTTCAAGCCGTCATGGTGAGCGGAAAATCCCTTTGGAGCCAGCGGGTGGAACTGCTCCTCCTCGTCATTTCCGGAATTCTCGCCATCCTTTTTGCGTGGAAACTGTTCCGTTGGGAAAAAGAAGAGAGGATCTCGACGCGCGCCAAGGTCACCTCCCTGGCCCTCGCATTACCTTTTCTGGGCATGGGGGTCTGGATGAACTACCATGGAAACCTCAAGGAATCGTGGGAGTCAAACTTTACCTTGCTGACCCGCGTCCCGGCAGAGGAGGAAGAAGGTCCCCATTCCACAGAAGCGAAGATATCTCTTGATGATTTCGACCAATCGGATGACGAGGCAACGCTTCTCAAACCGTGGCAGGTTGTATCGGAGTCCGGCGCGTTAATGAGGTCGCTGGGAGAGCTGGAGATCATTTCACCGGGTGCTTCGGACTCTCCCCATGCGTTGCAATTCCGCGGACGAATTGAATCAGCGGCGGGGTTCGAACACGCTGGTGTGATAGCGCGGCGTCCATTCAAGCTTCCTGCGGACGCTTCCCGACTGCGCGGGATTGAGCTTCAGGTGCGGGGTATCAGCCGCGTTTTCCAAGTCCGCATCGTCCCGCCCGAGCCCACTCTTCCTTCGCCCGCGCTCACCTTTGTTCCGGATTCGATTTGGCAGCCCATCCGTCTACCGGCCGCGTGGATGACCCGACCGAATCCCTTCCCCGCCGGGAGCACGCTCTACCTTGAACTCCGCGCCGACGGCCCGCAGGGACCATTCGACATCGATGTCGATGAAATTCGGTTTTATTAAGCGAACCGCGCCACCATGAGCCCGCGGGGAACGCCCGGCTTTCAGGTGGATGAACGAGCTTCGGCATGAACCGCGAGCGCAATTTGCCGCGCAAGTTGAGGCAGAACTCCCTCTCACCGAGCTCGTCCGGTTACCCACTGGCGCCACGTTTCGGGAGACCGGGAGAGCGCACTTCACCCTTGCGACAACAACTTCAGTTCTTCCGAGTTGGAATGCGCTTTTATTAAGTAAGGACGGATTTGACGGGAATCAATCCCGTGGTTATCCAAGGTCCAACTTTGTGTACTTGCTTTCCGCCGACTTCGCACCTGCATTCTTGAGGAATGCAAAAATTGCTCCACCAGCGACCAAACCACCGAACAAGGCAACGATAACCATAGGATTGATTAATACCTCCAAACACAGTTTCCTTGAATATGAATGTTCTTGCTATCCTGCAAAAGTACTAGAACTTCCAGCTAAAATGCCCCTGCACGACGACTCGACAGCAAATTTAAGGCCGAATCATTGTGCCATTTGTATTTCCTATCTGGCTTTAAAGCTGGTGACTTCCTGAAGCGTGCCCCAGTGAGTCGTGAGCTTTCCACCGCCGCCGGATTTGCTCAGAGTCAGGGTCAGCGTTTCAGCGGAGGAAGCGGCTTTGGTGTCGGTTAGCGGGACGGAAGCAAAACACTCGGAAGGATCCGGCGTGGGCTCGCCCCATTGACCGTGCTTCTTGTCGAAAAGCAGCTTCCACGAATTGTCAGCCTGCCGCTGCATCCAGATGCTGTACTCGCCGGCAGGAATGGTCACGTCACCAAAGGCGAGATCGAGATCTGTCTTAAAGGTAGTGGAGGTGTTTGCCCCCAGACGCCACAGCCCTCCCGGCTTCAATCTACCCAGGAGTTCATCCGTTGTCCGCCCATTGAGCGCGGGCTGTCCATAGTCAACAGAAACTGTCTTTCCTTTGAGGGCCAATTCCGACGTCCCTCGATCATGGCCCTGCGCACGGGCCACGATGGCCAAGCAGGCCAACACCATCACGCTCATCACAGCGATTCCCAGTTTGTTCATCGCATCCTCCTCAACTTTGTGGTCCAAGAAATAAGGCGTGATTATACTCCGGCGCCGACACACGCGCCAGAACACATTCGCCGCGCGGTTCCGAATTCGCATACAAAAATTAAACCGGCTTCGCGTCAGGCCCAGAGATCCAGAGAAAATTCATCGCCAAAAGTGAAACCAGGGAGCGAACATCCGCTTTACTGCCCTGCGACCTCGTGTCAAGATGGCGGAATTGTGCCCGAGCTTCCCGACATTGTTGTCTACATTGAAGCCCTTGAGTCCCGGATCCTGAACCAACCGCTGGAACGCGTCCGCGTGGCAAGCCCATTTCTGCTGCGCACAGCAAACCCCCCGCTCGAATCTGTGAACGAAAAAAGTATTCGTGAAATTAGACGCCTCGGGAAACGCATTTGCGTGAGACTCGAAGGCGATCTCTGGTTGGTGCTGCACCTGATGATCGCCGGCCGGCTCCACTGGAGCAAACCGGGAGTCAGTGTATCCCCCAAGCGCGCTCTCGCGGCTTTCGATTTTGCGCACGGCAGCGTACTTCTAACTGAGGCTGGCACGCAGCGCCGCGCTTCGCTCCATCTTGTTCAGGGAGACGCGGGATTGCACACGCTCGATCCCGGCGGGTTGGAAGTTTTCGGGAGCGATCTGGTTTCCTTCACGGCGCGGCTAATCACCGCCAATCATACTTTGAAGCGTGCCCTTACCGATCCGCGGCTCTTCAGCGGCATTGGCAATGCGTATTCTGACGAAATTCTTCACCGTGCCCAACTCTCCCCAGTTGCTCTCACCCGCCGGCTCAGCTCCGATGAAATTGAGCGCCTCTTTGAGGCCACCCAGCGAGTGTTGAGGGAGTGGACGGATAGCCTGCGCGCCGAGGCCGACGGGGAATTTCCCGAAAATGTAACGGCGTTTCGCAAAGAGATGGCAGTACACGGAAAATACGGTCAGCCCTGTCCGCACTGCGGAACCAAGGTCCAGCGAATTCGTTATGCGAACAACGAGACGAATTACTGCCCCACTTGCCAAACCGGCGGCAAACTGCTCGCGGACCGCGCCCTTTCCCGCTTGCTGAACCAGGACTGGCCGCGAACGCTGGAAGAATTGGAATCGCTGATCCGGAGGAATTCCTAGCCCTTTGCGGATTCCAGTGCGGCGCGCTCAACTGGCATGATACTTGTCGACGCAACACGCTAAAAAAAAGGCGGGACCCTCGCGTGCGGCTCAATCTATGCCTGATGCCTTGAAGGACGCTTCAGCTATTGGGACCGGGCGAAGACCAGGGCTGCGAAACAAAAACCAGGATGATCTTGCTGGGCACAGGTCTGCCGTTATCGGTGGCGGCACGGAAGCGCCACTTTGGCAGGGTTTTTTGCGCCTGCGAAGTCAAGGGCGGAAGGTCTTTCAGGATTTTCACCTCCCCGGGAACGCCCTCTTTGTTAAGGTCGACTTCAAGCACGACGGTGCCGGCGGCATTCGAGTCGACCGGATACAGGACAAACTCCGCGCCGATCACTTCCGGCGGCTGGAATTCGGCTTGAATGGCTTCGTCGTTTTGCGGCGTAGGAGGTGGGAGTGAGACCGTCTCGGGAAAAGCACCCGGAGGACTGTAAGTGACTGCCACAGCAATCCGGGAGGTCACAGGCTTGCCCTTGAAAATCGCGGGTGAAAATGTCCAGTCCTTGACCGCCGCAGTGGCGAGCTCAGTCAGGCCGCTTATGCCGCGGCGAATTTCAATCGACTGAGGCTTGCCCTCCTCGACAACCACGGCGTTTAATACCACGGTTCCAATCGCGCCGGGGGCACTGGGCAGAGAAATTTCACCGACCGAAATTGCCTCTGCGGGCTCGAAGGAGACCTTGTTTTCTCCCCCCGCGGCCCAAATGCCCAAAACCACCCATAAACAAGCAGCGACACACATTTTGCGGGCGCCTGTAGCAAAGAAGCGAGTGTGCTTAACGGACGGGATGAGCTTCAAAATACAAACACTCCCTTGATGAAGTCGCTGGCGGTTAATTGCTCTTCGGAGAATGCCTGCTCGTAATCTTCCAGATGAAAACGATGGGTGATCATTCCATCGGTCTTGAGGATTCCGTCACCGGCTGCGAGCGCCGCGGGTTCGATAAATCCGGGGTTGTTGCCCGCGCCGAGCAAGCGCCGGTTGGCGCCTTGAAGCACATCAAAGTCCATCGGCTGCAACTGATGTTTGCAAAAACCTGCGAGCACAATACTGCCGCCAAACCGCGTCAGCTCGACACCGAGAGGAATTAAAGGCGCATGTCCACTGGCTTCGACGACGATGTCCGAGCCGCCGGGGTGGAGGTTCTTCACCAGCGTTTTCAAATGCTCCGCGTCAGTGGTGACTTCCAGCGCTCCCCAGGATTTCGCCAGGGCCAGACGTTTGACCTGCTTGTCGAGACAAAGAATGCGCCGGGCCCCGGAAGCCCTCAACACGGCGAGGCAGTTTAAGCCAATCGGCCCCAGACCAAGCACAACGGCCGTTGCTCCGAGGTGAGCTTGCACGATTTTGCCCACCGCCATCCCCACGCCCAAAGGCTCAAGAAGCGCCCCTTGTTCGAAGGAGACCGAGTCAGCAAGGGGGTGTAAATTGTAAGCCGGAGTGACAACATACTCGGAGTATCCACCCGCTGGCCCGAATCCAACTTGCCGATATTCCTGGCACCGGCGCCACTCTCCCCGCCGGCAATAACCACACTTTAGACAGCAAATTTCGTTATCGGCGACGACGCGATTGCCCAGCCAGGCTTCTTCGGCGCTCGATCCCACTTGGTCCACGATGCCGCAGAATTCGTGCCCGGGAATAATCGGAAACTCCACCGCGTGCCGCCCGCGCAGCACTTCCACATCAGTCATACAAATCGCCGCAGCTTGCACCTTGATGCGCACCCACCCGGCCGGGGCTTCGGGTTTGGGAATCTCCACCAACTGCAGTTTGCCGGGCTCGTCAAATCGAATCGCTTTCATCCGCAGAAAATCCTCTTTGTTTGGGTTATTGACGCGACCATATTCTTTCGCAGCCGCGTCTCGTTTACAAACGCTCAATGCTCTCCGGGCGCGCGCAACTCGCGCCCTGGTCCAGCCAACTCTTTGCCAAATCTCGAACCTGCTCAACATCCTTCGCAAGCCCGTCAGCGTGTAGTACACATGCCTTTCCGACCAGTGATTCAACTCCATGTCGCGGGCGGCCAGGTCCATCTCTTTATGCGCGTCCTTTATCAGTTTGTTCAGAATGTAGTGGGAGAATGTCCCAAAGCTGAAAGGATATTGCCCGCCCGGCTGATAGTGGTGGGTCTGCGAATTCAGCCAACCGATGGGCCAGTGGTCCCACCGCGCAGCTCCCCATCCCCAACCGCCGGTATCCTTGAACGAGTTGTCGACCACCTGGCTCTTCTCACTGGGGAATCCACTTGCCGCTCCCATGGCCGTAAACAAGTAGCCTTGCTTAAAAGGCATGATCAACGCAAAGCCTGGCGAATGCGAAATCTCAAGCAAAAGCTCGTGGTCACCATTCCGCCGAACGTTGCCGTTGTCATCCCAGAACAGCTCGTAGCGGCGAGAGGAGTAGGCGTCGATAACAATTCCGACCAGATAATCGCCGTGCTTCGCATCGCGCGCGAACAAGTCGTTCCAAGTTGTGCCCGCGGGCGCCGCGCCGAAGAAATCAATCGGCTGCCAACTGTATCCGCGCGGATCGTCGGGCATCAGCGAGCGATACGTCAGCCGACGCCAGACGAATCCATTGGGATAAGTCACGTAATCTTCCGTTCCGCGCAAAACCGGATTCGTGTCGTCGTCCTTATTCACACAGAAATAATTCCAGCGCACCCAGGCGCGTTCCGGGCCGCTTTGAACGATATCGACAAAACTATTACGCTCTTTGCGGCCATTATTATTGAAGAGTTCGCCGAACCCGAAATTGCCTTCGAAAAATTGATTGCACAGCGAAGCTCCGTTCGGCAACTCCAAAATGGGATCATAACTCGCTTCGTGCGTGAAGATCAGCCGGTGCGGGCGGCCTCTCCACGCGACGATGATCGATTTTTTCGGATTGTGGTCTGCGTGGGGTGGACTCGGTGAAAGTTCGCCTTGGTAGTGCGCGGGGGCGTAGTCGCTGACTTCAGCAATCGTCACGCCAGTTGAGTTGATTGCATCAAATTCAGCCAGGGTAATGGGGCGAGGCTTTTCAAAAAGTGGGTCGGGCCCGGATGGGGGGCCTTCAGCCACACGGCGCGTGGGACTCTTCATCGGCTCATTCGCTGCCCTATACGGTACACCTTGAAGGACCGCAAGGCCTGTCCCGGCCGCGACGTCGCGCAGGATATTACGCCGCGAATGCAACATTCTCGACTCCCTCGTCATCATGAATTGTCCAGCGCAGAGTATAGCGCGAGTCCGCTTTTTGACCATACCACATTCGGCTTGGCGTGAAACCCTATGCGGTCGGTTTACGTCATAATCAGAGGAAGGGTAGGATAACTGTTATTGGTTATATGAAAGGTGCGTGACGATTCCTCGGGCCGCCCACCAAGGACTCACGGCCTTTAGGCAGGCACCGCTCCAATATCATCGGGGGTGGGAAACAAATTTCGGCGGTGTGTGGACTAAGCAAATGACGCCGCATGTGGAGACGGAATGAGGTCTTGGGTCTTTGGTTCTCGAACTTTATTAGGAGGAGGTTTGTTTTTAGCGCTCCTGTCGCCGGGCTGGCTATTTGCACAGAGCCCTTCGGGGGCTGTCCATGGCCAGATTACCGATCCCTCGGGCGCCGCCGTCCCCTCGGCCAAAGTTGCGGTGATTACCTCCTCCCAAAAAGTCAAGACTGGCACCGTGCATAGCGATGGGAGCTACGACATCACCGGACTGGATCCCGGCACTTATACCCTCGTCGCCAAGGCCAAGGGATTCGCGAATTTTTCCCAGCCGAACGTTCAAGTGGGGCAAGGGAAAACGATCAAAGTCGATGTCACGTTCAAGATCGAACAACAGGTTGAACAAATCGAGGTAAAAGACCAGACCACAAAACTGAGCGTCAATCCTTCCGAGAATGCCAGCTCCCTCATCATCAAAGGCGAGGATTTGAACGCGCTTTCCGACGACCCGGATGAATTGCAATCCGAGTTGCAAGCTCTGGCGGGGCCCGTCAGCAGGTCCCAACGGCGGGCAGATTTATATCGATGGGTTTACCGGAGGTCAACTGCCGCCAAAAGCCGACATCCTGGAGATCCGCATCAATCAAAACCCATTTTCGGCCGAGTACGATAAGGTTGGATATGGCCGGATTGAAATCACCACCCGGCCCGGGTCGAGCAAATTTCACGGGCAGGTCATGGGCGATATCAACGCTTCGCCGCTCAACACCAAGAGCCCCTTTGCTCAACAGATACCGGGATATCACACGGACTTTTTCAATGCCAATCTGGGAGGCCCGCTGGGAAAAAAGACCTCCTTTTTCGTCAGTTACATCCGGCGCGACATCGGCGACGACTCCATCGTTTCTGCCACGATTCTTGACCCAACGACGCTGCAACAGGTGCCGTTCAGTCAGTCCATCTCCAGTCCGCGGACGCTTACCAACATCAGCCCGCGCTTCGATTTTCAGTTGACACCGAACAACGTCATGTCCGTGCGCTATCAGTTTTACGACAACAATTTCACCAACAGCGGAATCGGGCAATTGAACCTCGCCTCTCAGGCTCTCAACACGCACAGCGACGAGCACACCCTCCAGTTGAGTGACACGCAGGTGTTCAGCGCCAAGACATTGAACCAATTCCGCTTTCAATACCTCCACGACACTTCCACCGCCACACCGCAATCAAACGGCGTGACGCTCGCCGTGCTGGGTGCATTTACCGACGGCGGCAACCCCGCGGGAGTTTTCCGAAAATTGACCCCGTAGCATACGTGCTGCCGTGGCGTTTGGCGAGCTGCCCGTGCGAAAATGGACTGGACATTCCAAACAAACCGCAGCATCCTTTGCAACAAGACCTAACTCACCATGGTCGCCATGACCTGGGGAGCGTTTCGCGAACAGCGCAGGGGTGACGACGCGTCGAAGTTTCAGCTACGACGAGAAGAGAACAACGACGCCTAGCGGATCGAACTCCGAGTGATTCCAATCAAGTTGAGTTTGGCCGGCTGATCGTCTCCCGTGGGCCCACTCCGGGCCGCTGCTGGGTAGTCGACGGAAAACTGACCCTGGCAGAAAGAAAGAGGAATCAATGGGAAAGAGACTGTATGTTGGCAATTTGTCGTATTCGACGACCGAGACCGATTTGCGTGACGCGTTCACGGCGACCGGTCATGAGGTAGCTGAGGTGAAGTTGGTGCTCGATCGCGACACCGGCCGTCCACGTGGCTTCGCCTTCGTGGAAATGACGACCGACGCTGGCGCGCTGAACGCTATCGAGAACCTGAACGGGAAAGATTTGCAGGGACGCTCCATCGCGGTCAGCGAGGCGCGTGAGCGCACGGGCGGCGGCGGCGGTGGCGGTGGTAGCCGTGGCGGCTTCGGCGGTGGCGGCGGCGGTGGCGGCGGCCGTGGCGGAGATCGCGGCGGCTTCGGCGGTGGCGGCGGCGGTCGCAAGCAGCGCTGGTAGCCATTAGGTGAGGACGGGCACGAAGAACACGGCCGAGAAGCGAAGGAAAGAAGTCCTTCGACAGAAACGGCAAGAGGAAAAGGCCGAACGCCGTCAACAGCGGCAATCGGAACGAAAGACGCACGTCTCGGAAGAGCCGGGCGAAGATCCTGACCTCGCGGGTATCGTGCCCGGACCTCAGCCCATCGCGGAGCCCGTGACCGCGGAAACGCCTGCGGAACCCGTCGGGGAGCCGTAAGTTCGTTGGGCGGCATGACGCCTTCGTGACACAACCCTGACGGGGAAAGTGTCGCACCATGACGGGGCCTGTGTCGTAATGCCCTGATGAAGGTTCTTTGTATTTCCCCCGCGTTTCCGGAGACCTACTGGGGACAAGAACGCTCCCTGCGCCTCATCGGCAAGCGTGCTTTGTTGCCGCCGCTCGGCCTGCTCACCGTCGCGGCCTTGCTGCCACCCGACTGGCAGGTGCGGCTTTGCGACATGAACGTGCAGCCGCTCGACGATGGCGACCTGGCCTGGGCCGATGTGGTCTTTCTCACCGGCATGCTGGTCCAGCGGCCGTCGATGTTGGAAGTCGCGCTACGCGCGCGCGCTATGGGCAAGACCATCGTGGCGGGCGGACCCCACGCCACGGCTACACCCGACGTGGTTGCGCCGTACGTGGACTGCCTGGTCGTCGGCGAAGCAGAGGATTTGATGGCGCCCTTGTGCGCGGCGCTGCTCGCCAACCCGAAGGCATTGCCCCCGCGCTTCGTAGCCACCGAGCGCCCGGATTTGAAGCAGCTTCCCCCGCCGCGCTACGATCTGCTCGACATCAAAGCCTACCATTCGATCGGCGTCCAATGGGGCCGTGGCTGTCCTTTCCGCTGCGAGTTTTGCGACATCGTCGAGCTCTTCGGCGCGCAAGCCGCGCACCAAGGAGCCCGAGCAATTGTGTCGCGAGCTGGACGCCCTGCTGGCCACCGGATTTCGCGGGTCGCTTTTCGTCGTCGACGACAACTTCGTCGGCAATCGCAAGGAAACCCTGGCCCTTCTCGGACGACTCGGCCCCTGGATGCACGACCACGATTTCCCCTTCCAGTCCTTCACCGAAGCCAGCATCGACCTGGCAGGGTGGATGACCTGATCTACGGCATGGTCGCGGCCGGCTTCGATTGCGTCTTCGTCGGCATCGAAACGCCCTCGCCCGCGGCATTGCGCGAGACCGACAAGACGCAAAACCTGAAGGTGGATTTGAACGCGGCTATCGAAAAGCTTCATCAGCCGCGGGCTCGACGTCAGCGCGGGCTTCATCATGGGCTTCGACGCCGACGATGCCGCGGCCCTGGATCGGCAGCGCGAATGGGTTCTGCGCTCTCCGATTCCGCAAGCCATGGTGGGCATTCTGACGGCCTTGCCAGGCACGCAACTGGAACGCCGCCTGACCCGCGAGGGACGCCTCATCGATCGCGCGAGCGGCGAGACCTTCGGCCGGCCCAATTTCAAGACCCTGCTGCCCGAGTCGGCCTTGCTGCACAGCTACCGCGCCGCCTTGGAACGAATTTACCGCCCCAAAGAGTATTTCGCGCGTTGCCTGCGCTCGCTCAAGCTGCGACCGGGCAAACCGTCACCCTTTAGTCTGCCGTGGCGCTACGCCCTTCGCTGCGTGCTCGGTTCGCTGTGGCGCCAGGGTGTGGTGGGCAAATACCGCAAGGCCTACTGGGGCTACTTCGCTCAAGTCTTGCGCCAAGCGCCCCGGCGTCTTGCCCGAGCCATGGCCCTGGCCATCGCGGGAGAACACATGATTGGCTACACGCGCGAGGTCGTACTGCCCAGGTTGGCGGATGCCATCGAGGAAGTCCGCGCCGAGAGCGTGGAGGGTATGACCGACCGGCTCGGCAAGTCGCACGGCCGGCGCGAGTCCAAGCGCCTGCCCATGCACGACCAGCCCGAAGCAGCCGCAGTCTAGACCGCTACTCGGGAACGAAGCGGTAGCCGCTGCCGCGCACCGTGAGTAGATGCCGCGGCCGCTCGGGGTCGACTTCAAGCTTGGCGCGCAACTGGGCCATGAAATTGTCCACCGTCCGCGCCTGGCCGGCCTGCCTCAACCCCCACACCTCACGCAGCAGGTGCTCACGCGAATAGACCCGGCGCCCGCCGCGACAGAAGAAGCTGAGCAGCTCGAATTCGAGATGCGTGAGCTGCACGGGCTCGCCCGCGCGAGTGACCGTGCGCGTTTCCAAATCCACCACGACGTCGCCGAAGTGCAGGGTCGGCCCGCTGTCCACGGCCGGAGTATGGCCCACGCGCTCCTCCGGGCTCTTTGATTCGCCCGCCCCCTCCACGATCTCGCGCTGGGCATCAGCGGCGCGATTCAGCACATTGTGGGCATGAAGGGATCGCGGGCGATTATCGCGGTGAACAAAGATTCGGAAGCGCCAATTTTCGAGATTGCGGATTACGCGATTGTGGGGAACCTGTTCGACATCGTGCCGCCGCTTATTGAGGAAGTGAAGAAGGCGAAGGCGGGCGGATAGTTTCCAGTTTCGGGTTTCAGGTTCCGAGTGTTTGGTGCGGAGTTGGAGACACAATTGGCAATCGCTCTGGACCTGCATACCTGGACGATGTCGAATTCAACAGGTTGCAACGAAGTTCGACGGAAGTTCGGAAGATCTTGAATGGGTTGATCGACTCGATGCTCGCACTGAAGGCCGTGGCTCACTAGAAACTGGAAACCTGAAACTAGAAACTGAATGATTGTCTTCCGCAAACCGATCGAAGGGGTGGAGCGTCCGCAGATGCCGGCCGATGTCGTTATCGTCGGCGGCGGGCCGGCGGGGATGGCCTGCGCGCTGCGGCTTTCGCAGTTGATTGACGCGCACAACGCTGCGCATCCTGACTCGCCGATGAGCAAAGAGAACATCTACGTTCTGGAGAAGGCGCGCGAAGTAGGGCAGCATTGCTTGTCCGGGGCCCTGCTCGATCCCCGGGCGATCCAGGAACTCCTGCCGGATTTTAGAACGACGCGCCTCTGGATGCCGAAGTCACGAAAGAAGGCGTTTACTTCCTCACCGAAAAATCGAAATTCAAGTTTCCCATCACGCCGCCGTTCCTGCGCGATCATGGCAACTACGTGGTCTCGCTGAACCGCTTTGTGAAGTGGCTGGGCAGCAAAGTCGAAGAGGCGGGCATCACGGTCTTCACCGGATTCGCCGGGTCGGAATTGTTGTTCGATGGAAATCGCGTGACCGGCGTCCGGACCGACGACAAGGGCGTCGACAAAGAAGGCCACCAGAAATCCAACTTCGAGCCGGGATATGATCTGCAGGCCAAGGTTGTCATTCTCGCCGAGGGCCCGCGCGGGTCGCTGACCAAACAGCTCATCCAGAAATTTGATCTTGCGAAGGATGCGAATCCGCAGACCTACGGCGTCGGCGTGAAAGAGCTGTGGGAAGTGCCGTCCGGGCGCATCGCCAAGGGCGAAGTGATCTACACCATGGGATGGCCGCTCACGACGCGGGAGTACGGTGGGGCGTGGATTTACGGATCGAAAGATAACGTGGTGTCGCTGGGATTTGTGACCGGGCTTGACTATGCCGATCCCCGGCTTGATCCGCAACGCGTGTTGCAGCAGTTCAAGCAGCATCCGTGGGTGGCGAAGTTGCTGGAGGGCGGGAAGATGATCCGCTACGGTGCGAAGTCGATGCCGTATGGCGGATGGTGGGCGATTCCTCCGGTGGCGGGCGATGGATGGATGGTGATTGGCGATTCGGCAGGCTTCCTGAACTCGGCGCGGCTCAAAGGAATTCATCTCGCGATCAAGAGTGGGATGCTCGCGGCCGAGACGGCATTCGAGGCGCTGAAGAAAGATGATTCTTCAGCGGCATCGCTGCGGCGAGTTTCAGAAGAAAGTCGAATCCAGCTGGATCAAAGAAGAACTGTGGAAAGTCCGCAATCTGCACCAGGGATTTGAACACGGATTGTTCGCCGGAATGATCCACACCGGCTTGCAGATGGTCACCGGCGGACGCGGCTTGCGCAAGCGCTATCCGGGAACGCCCGGATACCAGCACATGGAGAAGCTGCGCAATTCCGACCGATGCGGCGCCGAGAGCCGCACATGCTCGGTCCGGCGAAGGGCGACGGCAAGCTCACGTTCGACAAGCTCACCGATCTGTATCACTCGGGCACGAAGCACGAGGAAGATCAGCCCGCGCATCTGGTGATTCACGACACGAATATTTGCAACACACGGTGCGTGAAGGAATTTGGCAGCCCTTGCCAGAATTTCTGTCCGGCGAACGTTTACGAAATGGTGGACGACGCCAGCCAGCCGATCGGCAAGCGCATCAGCTTGAATCCTTCCAACTGCGTACATTGCAAGACCTGCGACATCCTGGACCCTTACCAGATCATCACTTGGGTGCCGCCGGAAGGTGGAGGCGGGCCGAACTACGACGGGATGTGATGGGCGTACTCCGCTTTCGGAACTCTACTCAACTAAATCTTCGAAATTATGAGTTTGGGGATTTGCGCCAACTACAATCGCTTTTTGCCGAGGTTTAGGCGAAAAGCATGGCGTACCTGAAGACGATCGTGTGCCTCGCGAATTCGCGAAAGCTCACCGGGCGCTGCGTTGCCGGCAAGGAATGGGACGGGCAGGTGAGAAGCAAATGGTGCCGTCCCGTGAGCGCGCGAGAACGCGGCGAACTGACCGCAGAACGCTGGTACGCTAAGACCTGGCGAGACCCGCAACTCCTCGATCTGATTCAGGTGGGATTGCTCTCGAACCGCGCCCTTCCGGATGCCAATCTGAAAATCACCTGATCGACACTCGCGTCCGCTGGAAGTTTCAAGGGCGAGTGGCGGCACGATGCCTGCTGCCGGTGCTCGATCATCCGGAGGCTCCATTGTGGATGAACGGTGACTCGACCCTATGCGGGTTGAATGATCGCGTACCTGCTGGGATTGCCGAGAAGCAGCCAACTCGCTCGTACTGGTTCAACCAGAGAGGTTCGTTATCAAGGTTGGACTCGAAGGAGCAGAGACTGAGCATGCTCGGCGGCGCGTGCGGGGACATTTCTCGCTCGGAGGCCACGAGTACGCCCTGTCGATCACCGATCCGGTTGTAGAGAAGCCGATCCTGTTGCACTCTGACGGATTCAGCAGCGAGTTGCAGAGGCCGATTCTGTGTATTAGCCTCAGTGAAAAGTTCGATTCGCAAAATGCGTGTTTCAAGCTGATTGCCGGGGTGGTACAAACATCGTAATGGGCGAGATTTACACCGTCGGGCATTCGAATGGGAGCGTGGAGCGCCTCATCGCCCTGCTGCGGGAGCATGAAATTACCGCCATTGCGGATGTGCGATCCCAGCCGTACAGCCGTTTCAATCCGCAATTCAATCGCGAGGCGCTGGCCGCCGATCTAAAAGCGTTCGGGATTGGAGTACGTTTTTCTGGGGCAGGAATTCAGGAGCGCGCTCTGAAGACCCCACGTGTTATCGCAATGGCCGCGCGCAGTACTCGCTGATCGCGAAGACGGCGGTGTTTAGCGGGAATTCAACGGTTGCTCTCCGGAGCGGAACGGTTTCGGATTGCGATTCTATGTGCCGAGAAGGAGCCGTTGGTGTGCCACCGGACCATACTGATCAGCCGATACCTGCATGAGAAGAGGATTGCGGTGCGGCACATACTGGAAGATGGCCGCATCGAGGAGCACGCGTCATTATTGCTGCGCCTGCTGGAAACTCATGGGATGCAAGAAAATCATCTGTTCCACAGCAAGGATGAGCTGATCGAATCGCCTATCAGAAGCAGGCGGATGAGATTGAATACTCCGCGACCCGGGAATCCCAACCTGCCTGAGCGGCGGAGGCAGCGTCCTTGAAGATCTTCACCATTGGGTTCACCAAAAAAACAGCGCGGGAATTCTTCGGCAAGCTGCGGCAGCCTGGATTGGCGCGGTTGATCGACGTCCGGCTGAACAATGTTCGCAACTGGCGGGATTCTCCAAGCGGGACGACCTTTCCTTCTTCTGCGAGGCGGTGCTCTCCATCGAATACGTTCATCTGCCCGAGCTCGCTCCGACGCAGGAGATGCTCGATCAGTACAAGAAAGATCACGGAGACTGGCTGGAGTACGAAAACAAGTTTCTTGCGTTGATGTCCGATCGTAAAGTGGAAGATACCCTTGATCGGAAGTTGATCGATGGGGGATGTCTGTTGTGCAGCGAGCCGACTCCAGAGCACTGTCACCGGCGGCTGGTGGCGGAGTATTTGAAGGAGAAGTGGGGCGGGGTGGAGATTCGAGCACATTCTGTAGCCTGTTTCGGCCGTCACCTGCTTTAGTCGTGACTTCGCGCCGGTTTAGACGCGAGAAACAGCTTGCAGTAAGATTTCCCCGTGGCTTTCGATCGGAAGATCATCGAAAGGGAGCTCGCGCTCTGACTTATCGGCTCAGTGGACATGCCAAAGGTCGCGTGGGATGCGCTTGAAGCGGGTTTGGACGGGCGATATATCCGTCGTTTAGCTGCGCTCAATTCCCCGACCTACTTCGAGGTCAGAGATGTTCTACCTCAAGCGATGGAAGAATTGGGCATGGTCACAATCGGCAAAGAAGTGGCCGCGTTTCGTGTAGCCAGAAATCTCGCTAAAGAAGTTCTGGAAAGCGGAGGCGACCCGCTCAAGCATTCGAAGGAATTTGAATGGCTGTCGATCAAGGCTGGTTATCCGCGCTCGATCCGGTCCGTAGGGAATCTGGATGATGAGATATTTATCGCCAGAGGCCTCGAGTCAGAGGATGAGATTCGTGCATGGGTGACGAATCGACTAAAAGAGTTGATAACTGCAGAGGAGATTCGATGAGAGTTTTTTCGAAACTAATGGTTGGGCGCTTTGTTGTTTGTCTCGGCGGTTATGACCTTTGCGCAGCAAGCGCCCCCTTCCATTCCCACCACCGGCTTTGCCGGACTCGACCAGTACCGCGCATCGCATCGCGATGTTCACCGATGATTTCGGCCAGTTAGCGCGCTATCGCGAAGCCGATGCGGCTCTCGGTCCGCCCGCCGCGGGAGAAAACCGCGTCGTGTTCTTCGGGGATTCGATCACCGATATCTGGAAGCTCGAGGACTATTTTCCCGGCAAGCCCTACATCAACCGCGGTATCGGCGGACAGACGACGCCCCAGATGCTGGTCCGCTTCCGCCAGGACGTCATCAATCTCCAGCCCAAGGTCGTCATCATTCTGGCCGGCACGAACGATATCGCCGGCAACACCGGACCGATGCGGAATGAGGATATCGAAGGAAACCTGGCGTCCATGGCGGAGTTGGCGCGGGTTCACGATATCAGGGTGGTGTTCTGTTCGATCATGCCGGTGCACAACTACACCGAACGCGTCGAAAGATTTCTTTGCGCAGCGTCCGATGATCGAGAATTCTGGCGCTGAACGAGTGGATCAAGGATTACTCCGCCAAGAACAACATCGTGTACGTCGATTATTTCTCCGCCTCTGGTCGACGACAAGGGCATGATGAAGAAGGACCTCGCCGATGACGGGCTGCATCCCAACGCCGCGGGATTCAAGGTCGTTGGCTCCGCTGGCCGAGGCCGGCGATCGAAAAGGCGCTGAAATAAGCGGCGGTTCGGCCATCATTAAGTTGTTGCGGCAATTCGGTCGTTCAGGCATCTATAATGAAGCTTGGTTTCCGATCGCTCCGGTCTGCGGGCATACCCGAGACTTTAGCGACGAGGGAGACGTTTTAAATTCTCCCAAGGGTGCTGGTGGAAACGCCGGCGCCTCCCGCGTTCACAACGAACGCATTGGAAAGGAAACGGCCTGCCGGGATCGTCCCGCCCGCGTGTCTTCTTTTCCTCAGAATAGCTGTTGGCTCGGCCCAAGGCTACGATGCCGATGTGGGCCAGAGCTAAAAGCTAGATAGCTAAGAGCTAGAAGCTTGCCTCTTCACGACAAATTCGGCCGCGCCATCACCGACCTGCGGATCTCGATTACCGACCGCTGCAACTACAAGTGTGTCTATTGCCGGACGGGGAACGAAGGCGCGCTGTACGGCGATCTGCCGTTTGCGGACTATTTGCGGATGGCGCGGGTGCTGGTCGGGATGGGGATCACGAAGATCCGGCTGACCGGCGGAGAGCCGCTGCTGCGCAAAGGCGTGGTCGAGTTTGTGCGGGAGTTGGCGCAAGCTGCGGACGCATGGCTGACGGCGGTCGAAGCCGCTCGATATTGCGCTCACCACCAACGGCCATCTGCTGGCGGACATGGCGCAGCCGCTGAAAGATGCGGGGCTGGCTCGCGTGACGGTCTGCATGGACGCGGTCGATCCCGACCGCTTCGCCCGCATCACGCGCGTGCCCAATGGATATGACAATGTGCTGGCGGGAATTCGCGCGGCGCGGCGGGCCGGGCTGTGGCCGGTGAAAGTGAATTGCGTGCTGATGCGCGGCTTCAATGAAGATCAGATCATTCCTTTCGGGATGTTTGCGCGCGAAGAGGGCGTGGTCGTGCGCTTCATCGAATTCATGCCGCTGGAAGAAGGACGCACCTGGGCGCCCGATACCGTGGTCACGCTCGATGAGATTCTGGCGCGCATGGCGGAATACCGGCCGCTGGTCGAAATCCCTCACGGGCGTCAGCGAGACGGCGCGGCGGTATCGCTTTGAAGATGGCGTTGGCGAGATTGGGATTATTGCGCCGGTGTCGCATCCGTTTTGCGGACATTGCAGCCGCATTCGGATCACCTCGCGACGGCAAGATTCGCACTTGCCTGTTTTCTGTCTGGGATCATGATCTGCATGCGCAGATGCGGCGCGGCGCGTCGCGACGAAGAGCTGGCGGAGTTCATCCGCGGCGTCGTGGAGAAGAAAGAAGAGCGGCATCACATCGGCGAGCCGGATTTTGTGCCGGCGTCGCGGACGATGGTGCATATCGGGGGATAGCTGCAGAGAGACGTAGCTTCTATATCTTGCCGACCGTCAGCACGAATCTATGGAGACTGTTCAACAATCTCTACGATATGATTCGAATTTGTGAACTGTCGGGATCTTCTATGGTCGCGGCTGCTTATTTCTTTTTGGATCGCCTTTCCGCCCTCCGGCCAAAACTTCTAGTTTCTCGGTTTTGACCTGTAACGATTATCCCGGCGACGCGAATCTCAAGGCTCTTCACAGACGTTTCTCTTACGCCGGTTATTGGCTGGAACAATCCTCCCGGAGCGACGTTCAAATAATTGGGTCGGGCATCGGGCTGCCGTTCGAGCCGGCGGGGTTCGGTTTCTGGTGCTGTTCAATGGGCGGCTTTATGCCGAGTTGAAGAGCGTGAAAAATGCGCAGAAGTTGGGGCGCGCGGACGCGCAGGCGGCTATGGCCTCAGCGCAGCGCGAAGGC
>CAVTDA010000104.1:0-9578 GCA_963733285.1 uncultured Acidobacteriota bacterium | reverse complement strand
CAGGCCGACCAGGTACCGGCGGAAATGTAGGATTGTCCAGCTTCCCGGTGGGCCTCAGCGAGGCGCTTGGCCAAGGCAACGCTAATCGTGCTCATGGAGATATGTATCGATCCGCGGGCCAAAGTCTCCAGGACCTTTCCCGATCCAAAGATGATTTGCTCAAGAGCCTGATCGTCAGCCAGCATCGTGACCAACACAGGTGCCGCCGCAACCTCGGCGGGCGAACCAGCAACCTTTGCCCCTTCGGCTTGCAATGCCTCAGCCCGGCTACGAGTTCGGTTATAAACGATCAGTTCGTGGCCCGCCTTCATTACATTACGGGCCATGGCGCTGCCCATATTACCGAGTCCAATCCAGCCAACTTTCATATGCTATGCCTCCTGCAGAAATTGCCGGGCCAGGTACGTCATCCAGAAATCAAGGACAGGCCGTCTCACCGGGACCAGCGGGGCCCGCGGAGGTCCTTCCAGGCTCCGCCGTCCCCGTAGGGCTCAGGATACAAGACCCTCGGGCGCGGGTCTTCCGCGGTGTTGAGCTGAAGGACCATCCACTTCGGATAGGGAACGCCAGGGTCCGACGCCACGTCCAGGAGCCGAACGTCGTCGTCCGAAAGCAGAAGATCTAAAGCACGGATATTATCCTCCATCTGCTCGACCTTCCGGGCTCGGACGATCACGCTCCTGACGACCGGCACAGCACTCACGAGAGCGCCACACGGTGCCGGGCTTGCCCCACGCCGACTGCTCAGTTGCCGATGCGATTGTGGACAACGCATCCGGTGTGGTCGTCATCTTCTTCTCCCCTGGGTGTGGCTGCGCTCATCATACCTGATCTTTCCAGTGGCTCTAACTAAGATACGGGATGGGTTGTGATGCGGGAGACATGGCCTCAAAGGGTGGGAAGGGCTGTTTTCGCCAGCTATCAGGAAACCATTGGCAGTTAATCGTTGGCCATACCAAGCCGAAAGCAATTGGGTCTGTTCCAGGTTGAAGTCGTTCCTTGTCCCCCAGACGCGTTTGACCACTCAGGCAGACCCCAACTGACCGGTAGGCCCATCAACCTGCGGTTCCTGCCCGGCGCCCGCGACGTCCGACAAACCATCGCGCCAGGTCCCGAAGAGCCTGTCGAAGGGCAGCGCAAGATCGCCGTAATTACACTCAAAATAGCGGTGATGAAGGTAATGGAAGTACGAGCCCGCCGGCAGTTTTCCATGGAACACCGGACCCTCGAAGCCCAGGTGGCTGTTGGCCGGCCCAGCCCCCGCGTCCTGGCTCTGAAACAGAAAGTGGATGGGGTGGGAGGGCACTACGAAGTGAATCAGCAGCCGGCTGAAGTAGAGCAGGTGCTCCACCGGATGCATGGAAAGCCCGGACCACGGCGCCGGGTATACATTCTTGTGGTGCAGGTAATGGACGTATTTGTATAGCGGCTTCCAATGGATGGCGCGGTGGATCCAGTAGAAATGGAATTCACGCCAGATCGGAATCAATAACAGCCAAACGGTGCAGTAGACAGGATGTTCTGCCCAGCTCACGTAGGGAACATGATGGTTGGCCGCCGCCCAAAAATAGATCACCTCGTAGCCCGTCCAGAACGAGCAGCCGCTCACCGAACTCCAAAAGATATTGTCGTAGAGCTGATTGTGAAACAGGAAATTGCGGTCGTTCACCTGCGTCCAATGCGGATAATACTTGTGCTGCATGCCTTGCACCTTGAAGGTGTAGAACACCAGGTGCAAGCCGCCCGCCACCAGCCAGAGCAGGCTGAGATTGATGAGGTAGATCTGGCCGATCCAGCCCCAGTGGAATTCCACACAGCGAGACAGGGGCGGTTGGAGCCAGAGCCAGGTCACGGTGGCCGTCAGCATGAAGAACAGGTCCCACGGCCACAGGTAACCGCCTCCGAAGAGCCATTTCAGTGCTGCTTTCGGCCGCAAAGGCCAGCAGAACAGGGGCACAAATTTTGTCGGATACGGCGGTCGCCACTCACCTTTCGCCGTGCGATTGCCAAATTCCGGCTGGATGGTATCCGCCATGGCATTGTCCTCTTGGTCGCCCTAAGCCTAATGCCGCGACATTTCATCTTCCAACAGATCGGTAGCGTACACCGGGCCACATCTGATTGCAAGATTGCCCGCCTCGGTCGACAAGGCAGAACTCATTCTCGCTGCACAATCAATGGCCGAATGGGGGTCAAACCCACCAATGTCTGAACCTCAAAACCAGACCTTGGAGGCAGATTGTCTCCCCTCGGCGGGCATGGAGGCACGCCCGGCGATGGGGGGTCTTTGGCGGTCTGGAGATCGTTGGCTGAGGCCGCAATTAACGGCGCTGATGGCACCGTCGCGATTTCTGGTGATAAATCCTAAACCCACCAATGAATTTCACTTGATCGACGGCTCGGGGGGAGATTCGGCCTGAGGAGTCGCCTTCCCTATGACGATCCCGGCGTTTGGATGGATTCAGGCGTGGATGGGCGTTTGCACTAACGTTTATCAGGCACAATCTTCCAGAGGTGGTCGCAAGGGCTGCGCCCGTTCGGACCATGTATGCCGGTCGATCGCGCAACAGGGCATGTGCAGCACGGAATTGCATCGAAGGCAGAGGTAAGAAATCGGTGAGTCAAAAGCCGCGGGTGACCTTACGGCGGGAACTTCATGCGGCGGAGCAGGTTCTGAACGCGCGGGTCGAGGCGCCGGGCCCATTGCAACTTCGCGTACTCCGCTCTCGCTCGCTTCAGCATGGGGATACCCAATCAGTTCTCTACGAAGCTCCAGCCGGTTGACACCCTGCGGAAGAATTCTGGGGAAGAATCGATTACCATTGAAAACGCGCGCCGAACTGCCCTTGCCGGGGAGAGTCGGTTGAACCGGTGACGTATCCAAACTGAGAGCTTCCCACGGTGGTGTTCGGGTTGGCGAAAGTGTTGCGGTTGAACAGATTGTACAATTCAATCCGGAATGAGAGTTGATACTTTTCATCCTGCCCGAAACGAAAATATTTCAAGAGTCCGGCATTTTCGCTGTCAATTCCGAATCCGCGCAAGGCTCCGATGCGTGAAGGGCCGGATCCCAATTGGCCGTCAGGAGGGTTGGAGACAACGGAAGCAGGAAAGTACAGGTTCCCCGTAGGTGCAGGATTCCCGCTCGTCGGGGGCGTAAAGTTACTGGCGCCAAATGTCCTGCCATGGTAATTGCCCAGGTTGTAATTAACGTAGATCGCCGACCATCCCGGGTAGTAGTTATAGATGTTCGGTGAGTAGAAGCTCAACGGCGACCCCGAGGCATACGTCACAACGCCACTCAGAGTCCAGCCGCTCACGATGGAATTGAGAACCCGGCTCCGGGATGCCAATAAACGGTGACCATTTCCGAAGGGCAATTGGTAGGTTACGAACCCCTTCAAAACGTGAGTCTGATCATAGGGAGACAAGGTATGCGCCGCCTCCTTGAGGTTGGACAGATCTTGAATGCCGTTCAGAGCAACTTCATAGCTGTCCCCAAAGTTGTCGAACGTGTCTCCCACCTGGCGGGAGAGCGTGTAGCTCAAATCCGTAGTCAATCCCCTGCCCGACCGCTTGACGAGTTCCACAACCATCGAATCATAAGAGGATTGCCCCAGTGGCAGCCCGACATAGTAAAGGTTTGGATAGCCGGTGTAGTAAGCGGCGCCTTCAGCAAGCTGAGGGTAGGGAGCGATGGCCGCGAACGCCGGTCCGCAGAATCCCGAGAAGGGATATGGGACGCCCACCGATGAAGCTGTCCCGGGATCGCATACGGGCACGGAAGCATTCCCGGACTTCACCAGGTTAAAGAACGCCCCGGCGTTGGCTTCGTTGTAAGCAAGATTCGAGCCCTGCAGACGATGACCTCGGTTGCCGATGTAACTTACTTCGAGCGTCGTGTCCTTCGACACAACAAACTGCGTTCCGATATTGAGGTTCTCGGTGTAGCCTGCCCTCAAAGCGTGCGGATCAATGGTGGCGACCGGATACAGGCTGGGATCCGGCGTGCTCGTGAAGGTTCCCAGCTGGAACACACCGGGGTATCCCTCGTCCCACTGGAAGGGACCGGGCGCATTGTTTGTTCCCCTGAATCCAGGGGCGAATCCGTATGGAACTCCTGCGTAGTACTGGATGCCGATCGGAACATACGTCATCCCGACAGATCCGCGCAGAACCCAGCGATTGCGGAGTGAATAGGCAAACCCGACCTCGGGACCGAAGTTCCTCCAATCCTCATACTTCTCAAAACTATCGCTGCCGTTCTTTGTGTAGACGATCGCTCCGGGAATCCCCAAGTTCGGGTCCACGGCGTTTAAATCAAAGTTGGCCCAATGACCGTACTTCTCATGAAAGCGTCCTGTGTAATCCCAGCGCAAACCGAAATTCAACGTGAGCCGGGACGTGGCCTTGTAATTGTCCTGAACGTACAGCGACGCCGCCTTGCGCCGGCCGTAAAGGTCGAGCGGCGTGCTTGCTAACCCGGATTGCACTTCTCCCAGCAGAAAGCTCGCGAAACCAAACCCGACCTGGCCGGCAAAGGCCGATGATGGCGCCCCCGTTGCGTTATTGGAAAAGTTGAAAGCCAGGGCGCCCGAGCCCGCGTGGCTGTTGATTTCCATGGCGCGCCATTCGCCACCGAACGTCACAATATGGCGCCCGTGCGCCCAGGAAAGCTGGTCGCCGAAAATCGCCGTGGCTCCCGAGTAGTTGCCCTGCCAGGTATTGCCGATAGAGGTTTCGTAGTTGCCATTCACCGCGTACCCGAAATTGATGGAGGGAAAGTTCGCGGCTCCGGTACTGCCGAAGCCGAGGGCAGCCGGCCAATCGGTTCCGGTCGATGCAGGAACCGAACCATTCCAATACCAGTTGTAGGTGAAGCTCGCGACGTTCAGCAGGGTCGGCCGGAAGACGTGTGATTCACTGGTGCGAAACTCGTGGGAATAGACGAGCTGATTGCGGTCATTGGCGAGCGGACCGCCGCCAGAGAGGCCGGGCGCCCAGACGCCGCCGGAATCGGCCAGAATGCGCGGCCGGTGGTTATAGATCCACGAAGCCGAAAGACGGTCCCGGTCGGAGAAATTCTGGTCACCTTTGATCACGATTTGATTGGGCGTCTGTGAGGGCGAATTGCTCGAGGGAAAGCGATCGTTCTGAATCAGGCTGGAGTTTTGTGAAGCATAGTCTTTTTGATAGAGGCTTATGATTTTTTGGGATACCGTACTGAACATCGTCACGGGAACCCTGTTGCCGACAAAGACTGCTCCCGGGTCCGCGGGATTGAACAACGCGCCAGGATAAATGGGGTTTCCATGGGTATCGGTCCCCAACTGACTGGAAGGGTCCAGCAAGGCGGCGAAATTCCCGTTCAGGAAATCCGCGGTAGGAACGGTTGAGGCGTTGCCAAAGCCACCCAGGGTGAAGTCATTCTGCGTGAATCGTTCAAAAGCGCCGAAGATGAAGGTCTTATGGTTGCGGATGGGCCCGCCCCCGCTGAAGCCCCAATCCCAGAACCGCGCCTTGGGTTTCGGAAGGCCCAGCCGGTTATTGTCAAAGGTATTCGCGTCCAGGGCCTCATTGTGGCCGAGGGCGAAGGCGCTGCCGTGGAAGGTATTCGTCCCCGACTTCAGGTGAAACATCATGACCCCCCCATTGGTCACGGCGTTCATGGGCGTCAATCCGCTGGTTTCGGACCTGACTTCATCGACCGCTTCCATGCTCGGCCCGGTTTCCAACGAATCGCCCTGAATCTGCGCGGTCGCGGAAGTACCATCCACGGTGAAGTCCTTGGTAAAAGTCTGGGTACCATTGATGACCGCGTTGTAGGGACTGCTGAGCGGCGAGTATCCCGGAGTGATGAAGACCGCGAAAGATTCAATGGCGCGGCCACCATAAATATTCAGAGGCAAATCGCTGACAACATCGCCCTTCATGTTTGTGCCGATTTCCGAGGTCTCCTGGTTGAGGACCGGCTGGGCTGCGGTGACGGTGATGGTCTGCGTCGCAAGGCCCAGTTCGAGTTGAATGTTCACCTGCGCGACCTGGTCAACACTCAGGGAGATGGCAGCAACATCGACAGATCTAAAGCCGCCCTCCCTGAACCACAATGAATACCGGCCCATGGGCAAGTTCAACAGGGAGTATCTTCCGACCCGGTTCGATTGCGCGTTCGTCGCAGTTCCGGTTTCGAGGTTCACGGCGGTTACTTCCACGCCGGTAAGCACGCGGGAGGTTTTGTCCGTGACAATTCCCGTGATTGCAGCGCGGCCGGTTTGACCCTCGAGGGGAGTGACGATGAATACGATGGACAAGAAGATTACCAATGCTCCAAGCGGGACGGTCAATTCTCTTAACCACCTTGCGGATCTCCTGGCGACCAGGTTCATATTCGGTCTGGTGTATGAGGCGACGATAAGGAAACACACCGGGTTAGAGTACCTTTCTTAAATTGTATCCCACGGATCGGAATGAGAGTCTTCCAGTCGGGCCTTGGCGAGACGGACTGCTTCCACCTGATATGCGGGCCCCAAAGCGTAAGCGGCAAAAATGATGGGCCAGATATACCAAATCACGGCGCGTTCCGGATACGGAAGAATGTTGAAATCTGCGGCCCAAATCGCCATGCTGGCCACCGAGGTCCCCAGAATGGCGACGACGTAAGCGGTCCAGCACCTTGTGACATAGCCCCATCCCATTTCGGCCACGGATCGGCGCAGGAAAAAAGCAAAAAAGAGAAGGACACAAAGCAGCGGGTCATTTCCCCAGGTCAATACATCAACCTGGTGGGTCGGTCGGTTGGCCCCAATTTCCATCCAGATGACGACATAGAGGACGCGAAACGTGTAGGCCACAACGATTGCCAGGATGACCCAGTCGATAGTTCTCTGCCTGCCGATTCCAAGCTTGCGGCACAGGCGCAGGGCAAGAAAAAGACCTCCAGCAAGGGTCAGCATCTGGAGCGGCCCACCAATAAAACTTCCCACCGTTGACAAGGCGGGATACGCGGAACGGACGCGCAAGGGATTGATATCGTATAAGGGGTTGATGTAGGAATCCCGGGCCAGAATCTGGGTGAGCACGCTTCCGACCACGTGGCAGGAGGCCGAAATCATGATTAGAAACCACGCCCAACGCAGCGACTGCCCGGGGGAAAACTGCTTCCAGGCGAGCCGGGCAAGTGAGAATTCAGCCATCGCGGCGATCAGCAGGAAGAGAGGATCCTCGTATCCAAAATAGTAGCGGAAGAGGGTCTGGTTCCCACGCAGAAGCCAGAGCGAGTGAGTCACCACCCCCACGGAGAGGTGAATCGAGAGGGCCAGCAGGATGATGTTTGACGGCTTGGGCGAAAAGGTAAGAAACCGGCGAAACTCCATAGGTATCGGGCTTTACGCTAAATGTGAATCATGAACGCGCCGGTCCATCGTATTCTGCAGGTGGACAATTCTTTGAGTGACGGCCGACGACGCGCCAGGCCCGAGGAAGTCGCGCAGAATGGAATCGGCTTCAACCAGGGGATTCTGGTGCCGACCTTCTGCGCTCGTGAGCCTGGCTTGAAATGCCGCTCCGGCACGGTCTCCAAGATAAAAATCAAACTCCGTCACGAGTCGCCGCAGGACCAGTTCGCGGGAAGCCCGGGCGGACCCCAGGGCGTGGGCAATCCCGCCCACCTCTGTTTCCCAGCGCCGGATCGCGCGGCGAAGCTTTTGCACACCCTTGGGAATGTTGAAAAGATCATGGGAGTAAAGTGACGTGTCGATGCGATCGAGGTTCTGGAGATCCTCGTCCAACGTTTTCGCGACCCTTTGGCACGAGGAGCAACCGGCCAGATGCGCGCGCAAACAGGAGCGCGCGAACCCGCCCCATTCCCCATCCCGATAAGCCAGGAAGTCCTCATAGGCCGGATGCACCCCCAGGCGGAATCCCAGGCAACGAACCAGGTGAGGAAGAAGTAGTTTCATCACTCGCCTTCCTTGCCCTTCAGGGCAGTGCGAATTTTCTTCATCGCCCGGCCCAGCAGCACACCGACGGTGGCGGAATCAATCTTCAAAATCTCGGCGATTTCGCGGTAACGCAAACCCTCATTTCGCAACTGGAGGCATTCGCTCTCGCGTGGACTGAGCAGGCCTTGCGCCGTTGAATGAATCTCGCGAAGCATGATTGCCGATTCGGGGTTTTCATTCTTTTCCGCCACCTGCAACGCGGCTTCAAGGCTTTTGCCGTTGCGGTATTGATATTCCTTCAGGCGGTCCAGGATGAAGTTCCGTGTGGTGGCGTAAAGCCAGCCCTTGGAATCCATTCGGGCCGTCTCCTGCCGCAAGGCCACGTAATCCCTGAGAAAGGCCTCCTGAACGGCGTCCTCTGCCAAAGCTAGGTCCTGGCAGATGGCAAGACCATATTTGATCAATGCCGGAGCAAGCTTTTGATAAAGGTGGATGACGCTACTTTCAATTTCCGCTTGCCGGTCAAAGTTGCTAGCCCGGGGGGAGGAACGACAATTTTCCGCAACACCTTGAGGCGAAAGGGGATCCGGGTCAAATTGGGCATCGATCAATTTGAGTTGTGCCTCGAGGGAATGCATGGAATTGGTCTACTCTTATCGTCTCTTACGCCGAAAGAAAATGGATGCTCGGGGCATTTTAACACGATGGGTCGACATTTTGCGAAATAGCTTGTGAGGTACATAAGTACCCTTGACGTAGGACGATTCAAAACGGAATATTATTTACACGAACGATGATTTTTTCTTTGGTGCCTGTCGTTTACCGTAATTCGGTTGCAAGTGCGCGTAACTCAAAGGGCTTTCTGAAAACTCGTAGGCGGATGCGGCAAACACGCGATGGCGATGGATTATGAAGAGTATTCGAGGAAACCGCAATTGTGCAGGTGGGTGGAGCGTCGCTATGAATAATTCCCTCCCCCGAAAGAGCAACTGCCGCGCCTTCGGTCGGGGTTTCGACCAGCGGGACGCCAGACGATGGCTTTTCCATCATTTCGGGGAAGTTCATGGTTTCGGGTTCTCGACAGTCGAACTGATGGTCGTGGTCGGTATGTAATCACCCTTATTGCCATGTCGCTCCCCACGATGTTTAGCGTGGTGGCTTCGGCGCATTTGCGAGGGGGCATGAATGATCTTTCCGGCTTGTTCCAAAACGCCCGCAACATGGCGGTCAGGCAGAACACCATATCGCGGGTTCGTTTTCAGGTCTCCGGGGGTGAATGCGTTGCATATGTGGACAACGGAGCAAACCCAACGGGACTTACGTCCACGGTGCCGCAGATATCGCTGCCAAGGCAATTTACCAGGTAAGCCCTCCATCCGGCAGCGGTGCCCCCACTCCTCTGGCTGCCACAAGCTGCGGTGCAAACTCTTTGAGCACGCTGGACACTACCGACGATACCTATTTCAGCAGCGTGGGCCTCCCATGCCAGTACAGCAGCGGCTCCTGCTCTGGAACGCAGGCATTTGCCTACTACTTCAATTATGCGGCGAGTTCGGGCGGAACGCGTTGGACCTCGATCTGTGTTTCTCCGGCTGGCCGGATGACAACCTGGTATTGGAACGGGCTTAGTTGGACAAA
>CAVTDA010000103.1:0-40623 GCA_963733285.1 uncultured Acidobacteriota bacterium | reverse complement strand
GGCATGCTCGGATGCGACCTCCACTGCGCCTACTGCCAGAATTGGGTGACCTCGCAGGCGCTGCGCGATCCCCACGCAGTTTCGAATCCCATGCGCGTGACGCCGGAAGAACTCGCGCGCGATGCCGTTCAGCAGGGCGCAAAGGTCTTGGTCAGCACTTACAACGAGCCCTTGATCACGAGCGAGTGGGGCGTTGCCGTCTTCAAGGCAGCCCGGGCCGCGGGGCTCGTCACCGGATACGTTTCGAACGGCAATGGCACGCCGCAGGTGCTCGAATACATTCGCCCCTGGGTCGATCTCTACAAAGTCGATTTGAAGAGTTTTGACGATCGCCACTATCGCCAGCTCGGTGGCCGCATTGAACCCATCTTGCAAACGATCCGCAGCCTGCACGAGATGGGTCTGTGGGTCGAGATCGTTACGCTGCTGATTCCCGGATTCAACGATTCCGACGACGAGTTGAAGCGCCTGACGGAGTTTGTGGCCAGCGTTTCGCCCGACATTCCCTGGCACGTCACGGCGTTTCATCAGGATTACAAAATGACCAGCCCGGCAAATACTCAGCCGCGCGACCTGATTCGAGCGGCGGAAATCGGCAGAGCGGCAGGATTGCGATTTATTTACGCGGGGAATTTACCGGGACTTGTGGGCGATTGGGAGAACACGCGCTGCCCCGAGTGCCGCACGCTGCTGATTGAACGATACGGGTATCACATCCTAAGCTACAACCTGACGCCAGAGGGCTCCTGCCCGCAATGCGCCAAGGCCCTCCCCGGCCGCTGGGCGAAAAAGTTCGAAGGGCAAATTGCCGACTTGCCGTATCTGCCGAGGCGGCGGGCAAGGGCGATCCGGCAATAGCCAGGCGCGAGAACTTCCCCACCTCGCTCACTTCCCTTCACTAGCGGATTCCGTAAAAAAAATATCCTGGACCGACCCGCATATGATGGATCAGCGCGTCGGGAACCACAGCGGCGAGCAGGAGTCCACCCACGGCCTGCACGAACGCGAGGGTCCAGATGTTGCGGGAGCGCGCGAACGCTTCAGCGAAAAGAATGCCGGCCACCAGCGTGACCGTCATCAAGATCAAATTGGGAATATGCGTGGCGCTGAATAATATTCCCACCACCGCGGAACGGACGTGAATGTTCCGGATAATGAGCGCCAATCGATTGTGGAAATACGACTGCGCCAGATACTGCTGAAACGCGCACCAAATCCCGTAGCCCAGCAACATGACCAGCGATTGCCAGGTGGGCCGAAGCAGGGCCAGCTCATGTTGCGAGATTCCGAACGCAAGCAGAGGAAGATAAAGAACGATGGCGATGGGGAATAACCACTCGGCGCTGGATCGCAGACCTGTCGCTCCCAATCCGAGCCCGCGCAGGGTGTCGTGGTGCAGAAAATGGCTGAAGAAAATTAAGGCGAGCAGGACGATCCAAACGCGCGGATGGGAATGCTGCCATTTCCAGATGTAGATGAGAATTGCCGCAAAAATCAGCGCGACCTCGAGTGCCGTGGCAATCATGAGCAAGCGATTTGATCTCTCACCCGCTGGCATTCCGTCAACGGACAAGTTCAAAGTCATGGTCATCCCCAGCGGTATTCTACGCCTGAAAATCAACATACCGGGATTTCATTGGCGGGGCGGCTCATTATTCGAGCCCTATCAAGCGCGGAGGCATCAGGCGGCAGGAGGTTGCGAAGTGCCGGAAGGCGAGGTCGATTCTTGCGATTCATTGGCTTTGCGGGGGAACACAAAACGGTAGGTGAAAAATAGGATCACACAAAGAATGATTCCCACGCACTCCAGAACGCCCATGCGCAGAAAGCGGCTGTCGGGCAGCCCCAGATGGGTGCGAAGCTTGTGCCAGAGGCAATTCTCAAAAACGTACGGCGCAAGCCGGCAATCGATCGCCGCGAGTTGTGCGGCCGTTAAAACCAACCCGGTGATAACAACTCCAATCGCGATTCGAACGGGTCTCGACATTTCTGTGGCCTCAGTGGCAGATAGTCTGGCGCGAAGAACGCCGGCTCGCACGCGCAAAAGCGGATTGTACTCACCTGGGCATCGCAAGGGAAGAGCTGCTATCCAATCGTTCGAGCCCCCCTTAGGCCAATCGCCTTTCCAGCTTCTCCATGGCGGCGGCGATGGCGTTTCGGTTCACGGGGAATTTGAGCGGCCCGATGTCGGGATCACTCGCCGCCTTTTCCGCCACGCGCAGGATCATCGCGCGGTCAAAGGGCAGGTTCAAACCGCGCAACGAGGGCTCGAGTCCAAGCTTGCGGAAGAAAGCCAGCGTGTCGTCGAATTCATCGCGTGGGCAGTTCTGGACCGAGAGCTGCACCATGATTCCGTATCCAACCTTCAACCCGTGCAGAACATCGTGGCTTTCCGGCATCAACGTCAAACCGTTGTGAACCGGGTGGGCGAGGCCGGTGAAGAGAGTGCCCTTGCCCAGAGTCTGGATCATCCCGGTCAGCAGGATCACGATATCGAGGGTTTGGATGAGCGCATCCTTGACCTTCCGCTTTCTGTTCAATCGCACCGCAGCGATGGCATGCTTTCGGAGGCCTTTATATAGCACCGCAGCGAGTTGAAATGCCGCTGCGGTTTGCATGTCAGGATTAGGCACCGATGGCATGACCGCGCCGCCCTCGTGCCATTTGGCAAAGGAGTCGAGGATTCCGGCCCGCAGATAAATTTCCGGGGAGTGGGTGATGATTTCCGGGTCAACGAGGACGAGACTGGGGTTTCGCTTTTGAATTCGGACGCGCAGGAACTCTCCGTGGTCGTTGTAGATCACCGACAATGCTGTCGTGGCCGAGCAGGTGGCGGCAATCGTGGGGATGCAGACCGCGGGCAAATCGAGTTCCGCAGCGGCTTGCTTGGCCGCATCAAGCGACTTTCCTCCGCCCACGCCAACGACCACGTCGGCTTTGAAATCCTGCGCCATTTTTTTGATGGCAGCGATGTTGCCCGGACTGCTTTCACCGCTAAAGAGCCGCTTGCGGCTTTTGATGTTGGCCTTTTGAAGCGACTTCAATAATTGCTTTTCGGAAACCGCGAGAGCGGTCTTTCCTCCGCTGATGAGGGCGCGGGTTCCCCACGGCGCGATGTAATCGCCGGCCCGGCGGAGAATTCCAACCTTGTTGATGTATTGAGTGGGACCGGTTCGAACAAAATCCAAAGGCGATATCTGAGTCTTGTGCGACATTTATTATCCTGAGTCATCATAAATTCACAGGGATCAGTAGGGCATGCAGCCCCAGATTCAAGTGGCGCCAATGGCTCGGTGGGCTCGATCCGATGGTCAAACGAGGAGAGCGGCTCAGAAGCCTCCCAAACGTACGGCTTCAGTCATCATACAGCAAAATATTGGGGGTTGAGAATGGAGCAAACCACAAAAGGTTTCACTAAGGGGCGGCGGAGGCAAGCTTGAGCGCACCGGCCGCGTGAATCGCAATATCGACGCTATCATTGACGCGCAGAAATAGATTGCTGGGATTCTTCAACCCCCAACTCTGATAGGGGACCGTGAAGTTTGCGTCGGCGGTCAGATGCCCGCCCGCAACGTGGGCCTGAACGTTGAGTGTGAGCGGATGACCCGTACCATGCAAAGTAAAAATTCCTGACACCTGAACTTCAAAATTCCCCTGCGGCAGGACCTTCCCCTGCACTTGCTGGGGCACGAAGGTAATTTCCGGATATCGCGCGCTCTCTAAAACATCCTGGTGCATTTTATGGTCGCGACTGTTGTTGTCGGTATCGCCGCTCGTCGCGTCAACGACGACCATTCCGCTGGCACGGCCCGAGGCAATGTCGAATTTCACCGTTCCATGCTTCAACTTGAATGTACCGTGGACGTTGTGGAGAGTAGCCCCCAAAGTGAAGTTCACCTGCGTCTGAGCCGGGTCGAGTTCGAGCACGGCTTCTTGTGCGAGGGCCGATGATGCTCCCAGGAACATGAGGAGTACGAGGAGAATCGAAAACTTCCATCTCCACAGGAATCCCGTTTGAGTCGTGAGATTGCTGGTCATGGCCGAATGTCACCAACCGGGGCTCGCGAGCAGCCTCCACCCCAATTTGAAAAAACCGCCCAAACCAATTGAGAAAGGTGAAACGGCGCCCTCATGAACGGCCAGGAGCCGTCCGAACAAATTGGGTTCGTGAGACAGCACGTCGATAACCCGGCGGCGGAGCCAGGCGCGATTTTCCATGGTGAGCAGCAAGCGCGACATGACTTCAAGCGGGCGATTGATGCGGCGGTGCGCCGCTGCATAAAGGGCAAGATTGTCGTGAGCCAACGCCTCGGCAAGAGCATCCGCTTGCTGGAAGGCCAACCCCAAGCCCTCGCCGGTCAGCGAATCAACCGACCCTGACGCATCCCCTACGAGAGCGACTTGACCGCGGCAAACTCTGCGCAGAACGCGAAGAGTGGAAACGGCGCCAAGGTCCTTGGTGATTGCCTCGCAGCCCTCCAGCCTCTTCGAGATTTCCGGGAATTGAGAAAGAGCTTTGGCCAAGCGAAGCTGCGGAGATCGCGAGGTGACGGCGAGGCACACTTCATCGGGAGTCGTGGGGGTGACGACAATTTGGCAATCCCGCCCCCAGTGGACATCCACAAACTCCGTCCACGGTGCCACGCGGAAGTGTTGACGGAATCCAAAACGCAACTCCGGCTTCCGCTTGGGGTCCAAGCCCGCCCATTTGCGCACCAGCGAGTTCTGCCCGTCCGCACCAACAATCCAACGGCACAGAACTTTGCCCGAGTCCAGGGAGACTTTGCCATTCTCGATGTTGGTAACGCGAGCGGCCCAAAGCGACCGCACGGCCACTTCCTCCGCCCGTTTCACCAAGGCTGCGTGCAGGGTTGTGCGGCGGATTCCCAGACCGTAACCCTCGGGAAAAGCGCCCGTGGCGATTCTCCCTTCACCGACAAAGCGGATCCCGTGAAACGGAACAGCCTGCGCCGGACCCAACGCCACACCCAAACTCTTGAGCGCCGCCACGGACTGCGGCATTAACCCTTCACCGCAGGTCTTATCAATCGGAGGCTTGGCGAAATCGGCCACAACGACGTTCAACCCACGATTGCGGAGAGCGATTGCAGTCGCAAGTCCCGCAGGCCCGCCGCCGGCGATAAAAACGTCGGTGGTGATTGCGCCTTGCCCCATCAATTCCACCTGAGTAGAACGAATTCCGAACAAAACCCCGGTCCCATGGCGGCCAGCACGGCGTAAGCGCCAGCTTCCGGCCGGCGCCTTTTGAAGACTTCTTCCAACACCAGGAGTACAGATGCGGAGGAAAGGTTCCCAACCTTGCGCAGGCAGTCCCAGGATGCAGACAGATCCTCCCGCGTCAAATCGAGCGCCTTCCCCGTGGCTTCCAAAACCTTGGGACCACCCGTGTGCAGAATCCACCGGGCGATATCCTTGCGCCGGAGGCCGTGATCGCCCAGAAACGCGTCAACATCGTGACCGACGTTGTCCACAATCAACTGGGGCAGCTCGGGTGAGAGCACAATCTGAAAACCCCGCTCGGAAATGTCCCAGCCCATGATGTGCTCGGTCTGCGGGTAGAAGACGGAGCGCGTGTCCAGAATCTCGACGCCGGGATACTCGGTGTCAGCGCCCGCCACAATCGTCGCGGCGGCGCCATCACCGAACAGAGCGGAGGAGATCAGGTTGGCCATCGAGACGTCTTCCTTTTGAAGGGTCAATGAACAAAGCTCAACCGCGAGCAATGCCGTCGTATGATTGGGGAAGGCGCGAACGTAATCGGCGGCGCGCGCGATTCCCGCTGCACCCGCGACACACCCGAGCCCGAAGATGGGAATCCGCTTGATGCGAGGCGACAGGCTCATGCGGTTCACGAGCCGGGCGTCGAGTGAAGGGCTCGCGACGCCGGTGACCGAAACCACAAACAGCGCGTCAAGATCGCTGGGTGCAAGCCCTGCGCCCGCCAAGGCCCGGCAGAGCGCCTGCTGGCCGAGTTCCTGCGCGCACTCGATCCACGCGTCGTTGTACTGCCCCCAGGTTTCCATTTTGTAGTACGCGTCGATGGGGAGCGATAGATAGCGGCCGTCAATTTCCGCGTGGGCGTGCATGCGGTCCACAACGTCCGGATTCGTTGACGCGCCCATCCCAAAATTTTTTCAGCGCCGCGCTGAGGACTGGCTGGGGGTAGTAGTGCTTGGGAAAGGCGCTGGCAACGCTTGCGATTTTCATCGTTTACACTTCGCCTACGACTCGCCGCAGGAGGTGATGATTCCCAGGTCCCTACTGAAGCCGCAGGAGTTCCCTCCTGTAGAGTTGATTATTGGGGAATTCTTCCGCCAGATTTTTCAGCAAATTTCGGGCATCATCGCGTTTCTTGTCTCGCAACGCGGCCACCGCGAGCAGGAGCCGGGCGTAGGGCAAAAGGTAGTGGCCCCTGGTTGCCGTCAATTGCAGGGTCTGGATGCCCGAGTCCTTATCCGTCTCAGCTCCATAGAGCCTGAGCAGCCAGCGGACGGGCGCAGGATTCAAGCCCAAGATGTAGTTTTCAATTCCAATCGCTAGATAGGCGTCGTAACAGGTCGAATCGACGGCCAAGAGCTTTTTCGCCTGGATGCCGGCGCGTTTGGCGTAGGTCAGCGCGGCCAGATCCCGCTTCTCCACCAGCGAAAGATAATCGGACTTCAGGCCCAGGTTGAGCACCGTCGCAAACAAGGCATTTCGGTCATTGGGCGAACGCTGAAGAATTGCGTCCGCAAGATTTTGACTTCGGTCCAAAGCCTCGTCGAACTTTTCGCGCAGTTTGGGGTCAGGCTTGGGCTTAGCCCGGTCCATAAACTTTTCGTCATCGGTAAACAACTCGGTCTGCAAAACTCCCAGCCGATCAAACTCTTCAAACAGGTACGCAGCAGCTTGTGACGTGGCCCCCAAGGGGTCATTCGGATGCGCCTTGAAATAATCTTCAAACGTGTTGTGGGCATCGCGCGAATTGCGAGGTTATACATCTGGCGATAGCCGCGGTCGAGCGGCGCGGTGGCGTCCGAGGCTGGCGCTGATCGGGCTCAGGACGCCCTGCGTCAAAACGAAACAAAGGTGGATTGTTGCCAAGCCCATGAGATTACTATCCGCCGAGTCACTTAACTTGTGAAACTGCGCGCGGCCAACTAGTCCGTCAAGCCGGAGGCTGGCTCTTCTACATTAGGATGATGGTGGCCCGAATTGCGAATACATCTCTCAGCAATGAGACCCGAAAGGCCGCGCCTTATTCGCTTGAGATCGCTTCATGTCAATGTTGGACATGAATGATTCGTTCAATGGCAAGACGCCAAGCAGTGGCAGCCATTGGGGGGTAACAGATTTTGCGTGTGAATTCATGTTGACAACGAGAGCATGCCTGTCCATGCGGTCGTTCCCTTCAGCTTAAATCCCAACCAATCTGGCCTTGATTTTACCCTGAAGACAGACCATTGGATGCAAGCGAATTGTCGAAGGTTGGTAAAATTACGGTTAAAAGCGCAGTTCTTCGCGGAAGTGCGAATCTTGAATGGCCGGAATCTATGCGGTACCATTGATGCGTTCAATAGCGACTTTTGATTTGACGAACTCATATCACACGCAGGACAGGAGGGGTCAATGAGAGTACTGGTCGTCGGCGCAACTGGAACCATTGGAGCTGAATGCGTGAAAGCGCTTGCGGGGCGTCACGAGGTTATTGCCGCCAGCCATTCGCGAAGTAACCTGAAGGTGGATTTGCAAAATCCCGAATCAATCAAGAACCTCTTTAATAAAGTTGGAAAAGTGGACGCTGTGTTCAGCGTCGCCGGGAACGCGGCATTCGGATATTTACCGGCGCTTACCGACGCCGATTTCGCCTTCAGCCTGGGCCACAAGTTGATGGGCCAAATTAATCTCGTGCGCCTGGGATTGGATCACGTGAGCGACGGGGGCTCTTTCACCCTGACCTCAGGCGTCCTCGCGCGAAACCCCATGCCCAAGGCCTCGGCGATCAGCCTGGTCAATTCCGGGCTGGAAGGTTTTGGCCGCGCCGCCGCACTCGACCTCCCGCGAAGCATCCGCATAAACGTCGTCGCTCCGGGATGGGTCACGGAAACCCTCATCGCCCTGAAGATGGATCCCGCTCCAGGTGTCCCCGCAGCGTATGTGGCCAAGGCCTACGTCGATGTCCTGGAAGGAAAGATGACGGGGAAGGTTATCGAGTCACTCGCGAACGGCCATAGGGCCATCTGAATCCGTCTGAGCTTGTGACTGGGTCGAGTGACCTTTTGCGCTGCGGCCACTCGTCAAATCTGGCTTTGCGCCGCGCTCTTGGTTGGGAGTATGGCGCTGGCCGCTCATGCGCAATTTCGATACTTCGGCGTGGGAAAGCTCCCGCCACTTTCCCACTTGCAGACCTTCCAAGGTCAGCGATCCAATCTGCGTCCGGACAAGCTTTAGGACTGTGAACCCAACCGCCTCGATCATGCGCCGAACCTCGCGATTCTTGCCTTCGGTGAGCACGATATCGAGCCAGGTGTACTTGCCGCGGTCCTCGCGCCGCGCCACGCTGACGGGGTGGGCGAAGTCTCCGCGCTTCATTTCCACTCCGGCACTCAATTGCGCAATCACTTCGTCGCTGAGCAAGGCGTTGACTTTGACCATATAAGTCTTGGGAACGCTGGACTCCGGGCTGGTGACAAAATCTGCGAACTTGGTGTCATTGGTAAGGAGCAGAAGGCCCGAGGTGTCTTTGTCCAGGCGTCCAACTGGAGAAACCCACTTGTTCTCGTCGCCGAGATATTTGTAGATCGTGTCGCGGCCCGCGGGATCGCCGTGGCTGGTCAGCACGCCCTTGGGCTTGTAGAACAGCAGGTAACGCTTGCGCGCCGGCTTCAAGCGCTGCCCGTCCATTTGAATCGTGTCCCGCTCAGGATCGATCCAAATGTCGGGATCACGCACCGTGCGCCCGTTGACTTTCACCCGGCCCGCCACAATCGCCTTGCGCGAATCGGTGCGCGAGGCGATGCCGAATCGCGACGCCACGCGGTCCAAGGTTATTTTGGATTTTATGTCCATAAGGCGGGTACATCGTTCAGGCTTAAATGCCGGCGTCACAAGACAATCTGAAATTCTTTTGCATCCCTATTATCTGTGAAATCTGCGAAATCTGTGGATTCATGATGGTAGGAGCGAAACCTCATCGAGTTCTATGAAATCACGAACCATTGGGACTTCGGAGCGATCCATCTCCGCGATAGTGCCGAAGAACGCCACGCGGCCTTCCACCAGAAAAACCACACGGTCGGCGAGCTTGCGCGCCAGCTTCATGTCGTGGGTTACGACAACTGAAGTCAGGCCGGTCTTTTGCTTGACCTTCAGAATAAGATCGCCCAGCGTCTGCGCCATTAGGGGATCGACCATCGTCGTGGGTTCGTCGTAAAGGATGCACTCGGGCTCGGCGGCGAGGGCTCGGGCGATGGCCACGGCGCGCTTCATCCCGGTGCTCAAATCGGAGGGCATCAGCTCGCGCATGCCTTCCAACTCGACCTGCGCCAGAAGTTCATAAACTCGATGTTGAATGTCATCTTCACTCATAGCCGACCCACGCAGAGCCCTCTCGCGCAAGGGGTAAGCGACGTTTTCACCAACCGTCAGCGAATCAAAAAGCGCGCCGGATTGAAACACCATGGTGACGCGCCGGCGGACGTCCATCAAATCTTCTTCACTGAGTGCAGAGACTTCCCTGCCCGCGACAAAAACCTGCCCCTCGTCCGGCTTGAGAAATCCCAATATGTGCTTCAGTGAGACGCTCTTGCCGACCCCGCTCCGGCCGAGAATCGCCACCATCTCGCCGCGCCGCACGTCGAAGGTGACGTCTACCAGCACGGGCAACTCGTCAAATGCCTTGTAAACGTGGCGGAACTCGATATAGGGCGTCGCGGGGGCCGGCAATTTCGGTTCGTCCGTCATGGAAGACAATTATGACCCAGGAATGAAGAATTAAGAATTGAGAATTGAGAATCCTCCCGGCCGTCAAGAAGCCGTGAAATCGACATTTAGCATATCGCAATCTGATGCAAGACATGGACACGCAGGGCATTCGGGGCTATCGTTCCACCCCGAGAGAAGTTTTGCCTTGGTGAGCCTCGGAGACGAGCCCGTTGATGCCCATCGCATTTCAAACCGCAATTCGTAAACCTGAGACCCTGAGCCATTTCTCCTCTTTCTTTCGCAATCTGAATGAAGTGGAGGATAGTGTGCCACTATTGAACCCGGTGGGGATCTTTCCGCCGTTCACGACGCAGCTTTTCCGCAAAACTCCCCAGACGCTTGGGGGGGACCGACGAGGTGACGATCATGTGCAATCATAAGAAGTTCTCCGGAGCCGTTGCTCTGTGGCTATTTTTCATCATGGGCTGCACGTCCGCGCCACGCGCCCAATCCCCCATGAAGACCATTGACAACCCCGGAGGTGGCAGGATCGTATATGGGGTTGTACGGGGGCCACCACGCAATCGGCGGCCATGGGCCGAATCCTCCGCATCATGCACGATAACTGCGGAGAACGGCCGCAAGTGGGAAAGGTGTTCAAAGTGCGAGGTTCGGATTCTGACGCAGTTTACTTTACCGTCGTCAACCACCCGGCGGGAAATGTCCAGGTCGCCGGCCTGCTGATTTCCACTCCCACCGGCCCCGATCAGGTGGAAGCCGCCCTGGTAAGCGACGACGCCTCGCGTTTTGGTTCCACCTTAAACCCCATGTTGAAACGTCTTTTCAGCGAATGGCACCCGGGCAGCGGAGGGCAGGCGTCCGGCCCCGTTGCGGGGGGGCGCTCGACTCTTGCCGCGGGCTTTCATACCGTATCGGCGCCTGACAACTCGGTGAGCGTGGGGGCCCCTGCTGGATGGGTTGCAGATCCCGGCAGTGGCCACGGAACCATCGTCGTCAAAGGTCCACAAGGCGAGGTGGTTGCGCTCGGCATGCTGAGAAACGCCGTGGACTCATCGAGCCAGTGGCAACAGAACTTCTGGCGAAGCGGCGGCAGACCGATACCCGGAACGATTCTCTATCCCTATCATGGGAATCTGACCAGGGCGTTCCCGGATCTGGTGCAGGCATGGCGGCGCGCCGCCGGACTGGGCCCGGCAAAACTCCAAATTGAGAAAATCGACCAGGTGCCGCCACCCCAAGGGGGGCCGCAAGGTGAGGAGTGCGTCAATGTGAAGGGGCAGTTTGATCCCGACGGCAAAGGTATGCGGTCATGGACGGAAATGATGTGCGTGACCTTGCCGGCCAATGAGTGGAGGGGCTACTTGGTCATCCGCCACCAGTCGCTCTTCCCCAATTCCATCGCCGATCGGCAAAAGCCCACCGTGCAGGCCATGGTTCCCACCCTGCGTGTGAATGCGGAAGTGATGAATCAGCAAAATGCCGAGCTCATGCGGCGGAAGCAGGCGGACGACGCGCAAATAAGGGCCCAAACTCAGGTAGCGATCAACAACATTCACGCTATCGGTGCGCAAGCGACGGCGCGCTACAATGCCACCCAGGCCGCTAACGATGCCCAGCACGCCGGCTATTGGGCGCAGCAGGACACCAACGCCCGCAATAGCCAGACTTTCAGCAATTACCTGCTGGACCAGACCGTCATCCAAGACAACAACATGTACGGCAACGGAACCATCGGCCACGGAACGGCCTGGAACTCAACGGCTGACGCCCTGGTCCGCTCCGACCCGGACCGGTACGAGATTGTGAACACGCCGAATTTCTGGCGGGGGATTGATTACTGAATTCTCCCCGATGTCATCCTTATACGGTTACGATGATGGACCTTAGTGGTTGTCGCCGTCGTGGTCAACGTCACCCACACGGATGTTTGGCGGTGCGTTGCGGGCCGCGGCGGTGAGTGTCACCGTGTCTTGCGGTAACTTGTTGGAGGCCGCGGGTTTCTGAGTCTGAACAGGCTTGTTTTTGCTCTGAGTATCTTGGATCTGCAATAGAGCACTTTGAATCAACGAAGTTTGCATAGATGTCCCCCTGTGTCTGCTTCAATCGGCCCAAACGTATGCAGCTTTAGCCTCAACCGTTGTGAGGATGCCCAATCCGGGGCTTGTGCAGGGGCTAGGAACTCGATCTCCACGCCTTCGATTGTGGATATTATTGTCCTAATCCTAACGCCTTCCAAGTCACAGAAAAATAAATATTTGCGCTTAAAAACGACATAAAGTGTCACTGGAATTTGACAATTATCGGCATTTGTCGCCCGAATGTGCCCTCCTCAACAACCACACTGAATGTAAAAAGTTCTTAACATATTGAAAACAAGGCAAGTTTACGACTGAGACGAAAAGTGAGAAAACCACATCGTCGGGCACTAAAATGCCTGAATCCTAAGAGGATATCGTATTCGGAATTTTCAATCCGTTAGTCAATTGAAAGAGGAGGATTTAATGAAGAAAACCCCCAAGGGTTTTTCGTTGATTGAGCTTTTGATCGTCGTGGCGATCATCCTGATTATCGCCGCCATCGCTATTCCCAACTTGCTTCGGTCACGCATTGCCGCCAACCAGGCTTCCGCCGTCGGTTCTTTGCGTACCCTGAACACGGCTGAAATCACCTACTCTTCGACCTACAACGTTGGATTCACCGCCACGATGAGCTATCTGGCCCCGCCCGCCGGCACCGCCAACCCCGACGTCCACCGCCGCGGGCTTGATCGACAGCGTTCTGGCTCTGGGCTCCAAGAGCGGATACAGCTTCACCTATTCGCCAGGCGCAAGCGATTCCACCGGCCGCATCAACACGTATGATTTCACGGCCGTCCCCGATCACCAGCTCGACCGGCACGAACTACTACTACACCGACCAGTCCGGTGTGATCCGTCAGAACTCCACCACCACGGCAAGCGGAACCGATTCGCCCATCGGCGGCTAATTCTTGAAGACTGCTGATACACTTTTCCCAGGGGGAGTCGTAAAGACTCCCCCTGGAATTTTCTCCCGCAAACTGCCGAGTACTTGAAAGCTTCCGCAAGGTGCACGGGTAGCAGGCCTCTTATCCCCTGGTCGAGCTGCCCCGCCGCAGAACTAGAGGCAGTTGCAGGCACTGGTGACGGAAATTGTCATCTCAACCTGACGATTATCGGCATTCTTGACCGGCCGAATCCCCCACTCGACCCCGCTTCTGATGAAGCATTGCCTACAACCCATTGAAAATAAATGACAACTCAAGATTGTTGCCATTTTTAAGATGATTTGGGGATTGGCGCTTGAGGTGCCTTGTCTACCCACGGATATCGTTGCCGGGACTCTTGCTTTCAGTGGTCAAATCAAAGAGGAGGATTTAATGAAGAAGGCCCCCAAAGGTTTTTCGTTGATTGAGCTTTTGATCGTCGTGGCGATCATTCTGATTATCGCCGCCATCGCTATTCCCAACTTGCTCCGCTCACGTATTGCCGCCAACCAGGCTTCCGCCGTCGGTTCTCTGCGCACCCTGAACACGGCTGAAATTACTTACTCATCGACCTACAACGTTGGATTCACCGCCACCATGAGCTATCTGGCTCCGGACCCCACCGGCAGCAACCCGAGCTCCACCGCTGCGGGTTTGATTGACAGCGTCCTGGCTCTGGGCTCCAAGAGCGGATACAGCTTCACCTATTCGCCGGGCGCCAGCGATTCCACCGGCCGCATCAACACGTATCAGTTCACCGCCGTCCCGATCACCAGCTCGACCGGCACGAATTACTACTACACCGACCAGTCCGGTGTGATCCGTCAGAACTCCACCACCACCGCCAGCGGAACCGATTCGCCCATCGCCGGCTAACTCTTGAAGACTGCTGATACACTTTTCCCAGGGGGAGTCGCAAGACTCCCCCTATTTTTTTCACCCGCCTTCTGCCAAAGGCTTACCAAACCCGCGTAAAACCTGTCCGTCGCAGCCCACGTTGTCCTCCGATTAAGCTTTCCTTACGCCAACTGGTCAACCGTTCCTCCCCTTATTATCAAGCTACATCTATTGCGCCATTTCCCCATCCCTCCATTTTTTCCTACTTACAACTATAAGCCGCAACTCTCAGTCTCAAGCCCACAGACGACGACCTTTCTAAGAAAGAATTAATCAACAACCATGGGTTTACAGGCCAAAACAGGACCCGTGTACTATTTGTGATAGCCCCACGGTAGCTGTAATCTAGTATTGTAATATGTATTTGTAGACTCTAATAAATGATAGAGGCATTCATGCGAATTCGCAATCTTACGCTCCTGGCCACTGCCCTTTTCCTGTCAGCTTTGACAGCCTGGCCGCAAACGCCCTTCCAGCAGATCAAGTCAGCGGACCCTCTTTCGGTTCGACCCGTCGACAAAGTGCCGGCAGGAATCGACAACCAGCAGCGCGTCACGCTTCACGGCATGGTTCACCCGTTGGCAACTCCAGGTAACCTGGTGGGTGGGCTTCCATCGGATCAGCCCATGGAGCACATGGTGATGGTGTTGCGGCCCGATCCCTCCCAGGATGCGGCGCTCGAGGAGCTCATTCGCGCGCAGCAGGACCCCGCTTCGCCCTACTACCATCAATGGATCTCTCCGGAAGCCTTTGGCGAGCGTTTCGGGGTTTCGCAGAGTGACCTGGCGCAGATTGCGAACTGGCTCGAGATCCAGGGCATGAAAGTGGACGAGATCCCGTCCTCGCGCCGCGTCCATCGTTTTCAGCGGCACGGCCGGGCAAGTGGAGTCAGCCTTCCACACCGCAGATGCGCCAGTTACTCCGTTCGCGGGGAATCGCACTTTGCCAATGCCACCGATCCCGAAATTCCCCAGGCGCTCGCCATGTGGTGCAGGGCATCGTGCTCGCTGCACGATTTTCACAGCGCACCGGCGCATAAGAAGGTGCCGGCCTTCACGCTGGCCAATGGCGTCAACCTGCTGATGCCGCTTGACTGGGACACGATTTATGACGTGTGCGCCGCTCTACAGCCAGGGGCTCGATGGCACCGGACAGAGCATCGCCGTCGTCGGCCGCACCGATTTGCCTCTAAGTGATGTGGAGACGTTTCGCACGAACGCCGGGCTTGCCGGCTAACGACCCGCAGAAAATCTTCGTCAACGGCGTCAACCCCGGCATGCCCGATTGCCAGGACGAAGCCGAATCCGCGCTGGACGTCGAGTGGGCGGGCGCCATCGCCAAAAACGCCACCATCGACTTCGTCACGGCAAAGTCCGGCGCGACGGACGGGGTCGTGCTGGCCGCCCAGTATGCGGTGACGAACAACGTCGCCCCCATCGTCACGATGAGTTACCTCCACTGCGAAAACACCCTGTCGGACGGAGGACAAAGTCTGTGGGGAATCCTGTGGGCCCAGGCCGCCGCCCAAGGACAATCGGTCTTTGTGGCCTCCGGCGACAGCGGCGCCGCGGGCTGCGACTCTTCCCACGGCTCAGACCGCCACCCATGGGCAAGGCCGTGAACGCCATCTGCTCCACGCCCAACAGCACCTGCGTGGGCGGCACGGAATTCAATGAAGGATCGAATCCCGGGAGCCTACTGGTCTGCCGACCAATGGCGCCGGCCATGAGTTCCGCGCTCAGCTACATTCCGGAAGCCGCCTGGAATGAAAGCTCCTGGGCCGGCACGATTCTGGCCACGGGAGGCGGCGTCAGTACGGTCTACGCGAGGCCCGGCTGGCAAGTCCGCGCCCGGAGTTCCCGCCGGCGGACCATGCGGACTGGTTCCCGACATCGCGGCGACCTCAGCGGTTCACGACGCCTACGTCATCCAGATTCAGGGCGGAACGCTTTTATATTGCCGGCACCTCGGCGGCCGACCCTCGCTTGCCAGCGTCATGGCGCTGGTGCTGCAAAACGCCGGGTCGCGCCAGGGAAACGCCAACCCTGCACTCTATACTCTCGCCAGCCAGCAAGCCGCCGGGCGGTCCCGCGGTTTTCCACGACATCACCAGCGGCAACAATAGCGTGCCCGGAGTCACGGGCTATAGCGCAGCCACTGGATACGACATGACCACCGGTCTCGGGCTCGGTCGACGCTTTCCTGCTGGTCAATAGTTGGCGGCAACGCACTGGCCTCAAATTTTTCGCTTCCAATTCCCTGTTTCAACCCTCACCGTTCCGCCCGGGAGTTCGACTCCGGCAACGATTAACATGACCGTGCAGGGGGGATTCAATTCGCCTGTTACGCTGTCTGCCGCGGGCGCCCCGAACGGCATGACCATCTCTTTCTCTTCGCCAACCACAACGGCCTCTGGACCGGTAACGATGACGGTGGCCGCAACCTCCGGCGCCGCCGCTGGAACTTTCCCCGTCGTGGTGACCGGAACGGGTGGGGGCTTTAGCCGCACGTTGGAGTTCACCATTACGGTCTCGGCCCAAACCTTCACGCTCACGACGAACCCGACAGGCGCCAGCGTCAACTGGCGGATCCGCTCCCTTCAATCTGGCGGTTGCCGGCGTTAACGGATTCAACTCCGCCGTCACCCTCTCGGCCAATGGGTTGCCGGCCGGCATAACCGCGAGCTTCTCCCCCGCCGTCATTCCCGCGGGTGGCAAGCAAAGCACGCTGACGATCAACGTCGCGGCGAGTGCTGTGGTCGGAACCTCGGTCATCGGCGTCACCGGGACCAGCGGCAACATCACCCAGACCCAGATCCTCACGCTTTCGGTCGCGAATCCCAATCTAACGCTGAACGCAAGCGCCACGAGCGGCAGCATGTCGCCCGGCGGCAGCCTCCCCGTCACCTTGACCACTGCGGCGGGTACGGGATTCAACTCCATCGTCTACCTCTCGGTGAGCGGGCTTCCCAGTGGAATTTCGGCCACGCTTTCGCCCAGCAGCATTGCCGCGCCGGGCAATGGTACGAGCATGCTGACGATTACTGCAAACTCGGGCGCGGCGGCGGGGGTTTATAACCTGACCATCGGAGCCGTGGGCGGCGGCGCGACGAAGACCCAGTCATTTGCCCTAACGGTTCTCGGATCAGCCAGCTTCACTTTGTCCTCGAGCATTGCGAGCGTCTCGCTTCTACCCGGAGCCACATCATCCGTCACGCTCACGACCGCGAAGGTGAATAGCTTCAGCGCCGCGGTGGCATTGTCGATCAGCGGACTTCCCAGCGGTGTCACGGCCAGCTTCGCGCCAACCAGCATCGCTCCACCCGGCGCGGGGACCAGCACGCTCACCCTGACAGCGGCCTCGAGCGCCGCGGGCAAGACTGCTACGCTCACCGTCACCGCAGCCGGAGGGGGCGTTACCAAAACGCAGGCCATCAACCTCACTGTTTCCGGCACCTTTACCCTGGGGCTCAATGCTTCCAGCGCGAGCGTTGCTCAAGGCGCGTCCCTCTCCATCACGGTGAACTCCACGGCAGGGACGGGATTCAGCTCTGCCGTAGCCTTCTCGCTCACCGGACTTCCCAGTGGAGCCACGGCTACGTTTGCGCCCTCCAGCATCGCCGCGCCGGGCTCGGGCCATAGCACCCTGACGCTCGCCGTGGGAAGCTCAGCCGCTGCGGGAAGTTATACACTGACGGTCAAGGCAACCGGCGGTGGACTGACGGCAACCCTGCCGTTCAGCATGACCGTGCCCGCGCCCAGTTTCACGCTGACTGAGAGCGCCACCAGCGCGAGCGTCGCTCCCGGCGGATCGGCCTCCATCAATTTGACCACGGCTCGCGTGAATGGCTTCAGCTCCGCCGTGGCCTTCTCCATCAGCGGACTCCCCAGCGGTGTCACGGCCACCTTCGCGCCAACCAGCATCGCATCACCCGGCGCGGGGACCAGCACGCTGAAACTTACCGCTGCCTCGACGGCCGCTGCCCAAACCTCAACCCTCACCATCACGACAACGGGCGGCGGCATTACCAAGACGCAGGCGGTTTACCTGACGGTCACCGGCACGTTCGCCCTCACTGCCAGCACCACCAGCGCGACCATAGTTCCGGGCGGCTCAGCCACCGTCAATTTGACCACGGCGCGCGGGAATGGCTTCAGCGCCGCCGTGGCCCTCTCCATCAGCGGACTCCCCAGTGGCGTCACGGCCACCTTTACGCCAACCAGCATCGCTTCACCCGGCGCGGGGACCAGCACGCTCAAACTCACCGCGGCCTCGACCGCTGCTGCCCACACTTCAACCCTCACGATCACAGCCACTGGCGGCGGAGTAACCAGGACGCAAGCCTTGACGCTGGCGGTTGCGGCAGTAACAAGCGCGAGGGTCAAATGATCGATGCGGGACCGCGCGTCCATTCGTGCGGCTGGGAGTTAAGGAATTAATCCCAAGGCCGGGGAGATGTTCAAGACTGAGACCGGAGACAAGGAAATGAAGAATGAATCGCAAATGCCCTATGGATGAATCGGGGGGCGAGTATCGGCTCCCCCAGCGGTTTTACCGGTATTTCCAGAAGAAGTAAGCCGCCATGGTCGTGCCCACGCAGATCACGATGAGGCGCACCCAGCGCGGATCGACTTTCTGGGCGTAGTGGGCTCCACCGTAGCCGCCGGCAATGGCGCCCACAATCATCAGCAGCCCCTGCGGCCAGTAAACCTCGCGCGCGAGGATGAACGTCACGACCGCCGCGCCGTTGATAGAGGTCGCGAGCACCGTCTTGATCCCGTTCATGGCGTGGATGTCCTCGATGTGAATCATCTCCAGCATCGCCAGCATCAGGATGCCGATGCCGCCGCCGAAAAAGCCTCCATAAATAGAAATCACAAACTGAAAGAGGCAGAGGGCGATCATCACCGGCCATGACGGCGGGCCCCGGCGCTTCACGATGTGGCCGAGCGAGCGCGTCAATCGCTTGCCAAAAGTGAACAGAAGCGTGGCGAGCGCGAACAGGTACGGAATCATGCTCATAAAGGTCGCCTGCGGCGTGTGCAGAAGAACCAGCGCGCCGACGGCTCCGCCCACAACGCTGATACTGATGAGCGGAATCATGATGCGAGGCGAGCGCGGCAAGCGCTGCCAGTAGGAGAACACGCTCGCCACCGATCCGGGCCACACGGCGATGGTGTTGGTGGCATTGGCGGGAATCGGAGGAACGCCGGTAAACAGGAGCGCGGGGAAGGAAAAGAAGCTGCCGCCGCCCGCTACGGAATTCATGGCGCCCGCCAGGATCGCGGCAACGAAGAGCAGAATGGCATGGGGAAAGGTCATAATCGAATTGGGAATTATAAATTAAGAATTAAGAATAATGAAAAGGATTCTTTTACGGGGAGTCGCGTCGAATGCTTTGCCTTTGGCCTCGTGTCATGGGCAGCCCGATCCACACCATCGTGACAGGCGCTGGCCATGGGCTCGGGCACGGGCAGGACCCCGATGAATCGGGCACCTTGCCCGTGGCGCGCCATTCGGGCTGGCCGCCGAGTCAATGAAGGGCGCGATGAGGGACTTTATGCCATCGCCTAATCCATTATTTTACAATTCGATAACCTGCTTATTTTCAGTATGTTCTCAGCTTTGGGAAGGGAAAAACCCAAAACTTTTCCCTTTGTTATCAGTAAGTTCTCAGCTTTGGGAGATTTACGGCCAACGGGCAGAATGCGGGCAGAAAAGTGCGGAGTGTTGAAGCGTCGGCCACCGGCTTCCATGGCATTCTCCTCTAGTGTATTCTAGCCTACCATGGTATTAAAGTCAAGAGAAAAAATATCTCACCGCTCCGCCCCAACCTGCCGATAGACGATATGAGGAAGTGTCGGGGGAACTGCGAGGGGGCCAACAGACCCTATGGACCCACCGAAATCTTTGAAATTTGAAGCATTTCCCTCGCCGCCTCGGGGTCGAAGATCCACAATTACGGAACAGGGGGACCGCAATGCGGAGGGATGGCCCGCGTTGAGCTGGTTGCGGGGGTGAGGGGGTTTTGAAACTTTGTCAGTCAAGAAACCCTGGTAATTTGACTCGCCCCCCCGAACATACCCGTCGACAGCCGCGGGTGGCGCAGCCCATGTTTCTTATGGATGCGACCCGAACAGCGCCATACAAACCGTCGTTTTCCTGCGGGAAGTCGTCGCTGTGACGCCCCGATCGATCGGGGCGCCACCCCGAATTCACGATTCACGCCTTTGCTTTCCCCGCCCGATTGCCCCAAAGCACTCTGTTGCCAGCGAAGATCATTCAATCCTCGTCCGACCCATCAACAAATATCAAGGTGTGGGACCCCCGCGGCAGACAGCTCAGCATCAAGATCCGATCAAGATGGAGGCGAACCCATGGTTATCACTTTGACAATGAGGCGCGGGGCCGGTAGACTCGTGGCAAATTTTAGTTAAGGGTGCCGCTCATGGATGCAGCGCATGCACGGGAAAGGCGGGATATCTCGCGCCGGGGGGCTTTGGGCAGGCTGGGCGGCGGGGTTATCGCTCTGACTGTAACAACCGCTTGGGGAGAGCTAACTCCGGCGCAAGCCCGCGCCAAGGCTGCCCCTTTCAAAGTTCTGACCGCAGGCGAAAGCGCCACGCTCGAATCCCTCGGAGAAGTGCTCGTCCCCGGGGCGCGCGATGCCGGTGTTGCTCACTTCGTGGACGATCAGTTGAATCGCCCCGACTCGCTGCTCTTCCTGAAGTACATGGAGTACCCCACATCGCAATTGGATTTCTATCGCGCCGGACTCTCCTCGCTCGATGGCTTGAGCCGTCACCTTCACGGGAATTCGTTTCAAGACGCCACCGGGGACGAGCGCACCTCGATGGTGAAAGAGATCTCGCAGCGAAATCCCGAGGGGTGGACGGGCCCGCCGGCACCGCTCTTCTATTTTGTCGTGCGCAATGACGCGATGGACGTGTACTACGGCACGGAAGAGGGATTCAAGCGCCTGCAGATTCCCTACATGCCGCACCTACCCCCGCCCGCGGAGTGGTAACTGCCGATGACTTCTGAAAAAATCGACGCCGTTATTGTGGGATCGGGAGCTTCCGGAAGCCTGTTGGCGGCAAAGCTGGCACAAGCCGGCAAGCGGGTGCGGATTCTGGAAGCCGGGCCGGAGCGGACCGCGGCCGATCTCTACAGCTCGCAGATCTGGGCGCGGCGGTTGAAGTGGTCGGGGCCACGCGTGGAATCCGAAGGACCACATCCGATCAACGTGGTCTTTGGCCATGGCTGGGGCACCGGTGGTTCGGCGCTGCACCATTACGCCTGCTGGTTTCGCCTTCATCCCGAGGACTTTACCGTCCACAGCACCTTCGGCGTGGGCCTCGATTGGCCGATTTCTTACGACACCCTGCGGCCGTACTATGACCGTATCCAAAAAGAGGTGGGGGTTTCGGGTGATGCCCAGCAGGAAGTCTGGCGGCCGCCCGGTGAGCCCTATCCGATGCCTCCTCTCCAAACCTTCGCCCAAGCTCAACTGATTGCCCGGGGATTTGCTAAGCTGGGGCTGCCTACAGCTCCCCTGCCGATGGCGATCAATTCGGTGGAATATCACGGTCGCCCGCCCTGCGCCTACGAAGGCTGGTGCGACGCCGGTTGCCCGCTCATGGCGCTGGCGAATCCTCTGGCGGTTTATTTAACTCTGGCGCGCGACGCCGGGGCGGTGGTCACTCACCACGCCTACGTTACCCGCGTGCTGACCGACGAAAAAGGCGAGCGCGCGACCGCCGTGGAGTATTTCGACGCGGAAGGCAGGCGCCACGTTCAGGGAGCAAGCGTCGTGATGCTCGCATCTTCGGCGCTTCAGAATCCACGCATTCTGCTGAACTCCGCGACCACGCGCGACCCCACCGGACTGGCAAACTCCAGCGGCGCGGTGGGGCGCTACATGATGACGCACATCGCCGGCAATGCGTTTGGGCTGTTTAACGAACCCACGGAGAACTACCGCGGAGTAACGGGTGGCCAACTCGTCTGCCAGCAGAACTACGCCAAGGACCGCCGCAAGGGTTATCTCGCCAGCTCGCAGTGGCTCATTGCCAACGCTCTCAAGCCCAACGACCTGCTGGGAATCGGCAACTCCCGCCCCGATCTCTTTGGAGATGCGTTGCACAAGTTTCTGGAAACGGCCAGCCAGCACCTTGCCACCATGACTTTCGTTGGTGAGAACCGGTCCCTGCCCGAAAATCGATTGGTTCTGAGCACCAACAAGGACGCTTTCGGATTTCCCCTGGCGCGCGTTACCCACCGTTTTGCCGACGACGATTTGCAGTGCTTCACGGCGGGGATGGCGCAGGGTAAGGCCGTAATGAAGGCCGCGGGCGCCTACGAGGCGTGGTCGAACGGACCTGTCAGCATGCATGACCTGGGCGGAACGGTGATGGGGAGCAGTCCCGCAACCTCCGTCGTGAACAGCTATGGACAAACGCACGACGTGACCAATCTCTTCATGGCAGGCCCGGGAATATTTCCCACCTCCGGCGCCGTCAATCCCACCTTCAGCATTCATGCCGTTACTTTGCGCGCCGCAGATTACATCCTGGAGCATTGGTCGAGTTTGACGTAAAAAAAGTAGCCAATGTGTTCCGCCATTTGGAATCACGATGCGGTTTTTCTGCCTATTGGTTCGGCGGAGGATGCGTCGCGACGGGAATTGGAAAGCCGCTGAGAGAATTGAAGCCGTCGCCGCTCGACCAGGCGTTCAACGGACCGCAGGAGGGGCTGGGCTCGCCCTTCCCTCATGGTTGGGCGGTGATTTGAACGGGTGGGAAGGCCGTAATTTGCGCGGTGGGGAGGGCGAGCCAGCCGTAAGGATCGAGAGTCGCCGCGGTCCATCGGGGTTTGGTTTGGGATTTGAATCGCCAAGGTTCTTTTTAGCTCGACAATTTGATGGCCCGATGCCACCTTGATTCTGCAATGGGTCGGAGGCCGCATGGACAACCGAAAAAGCCGAGGGTCTTATCCAGGAATGATCTTCGTGATACTGCTCCCATGGATGCTGTTCGTGGGCAGCTTGGGAGGCTTGATGGGACAAGAACTGCCTCCCGATTTGAAGGTCAGGGTGGAAAGCGCGACATCCCAGGCGTTTTGGCAAGCGCTCGCCCGCCAGCCGGGTTTCTCATTCAAATACAATAATCAGATCATCGGCCCCTCGATGCCGGCCGGATGGACTACGCACGAAGTGGACCTCGGACAGGGAAAGAAGCAGGTGGCCATTCAGGAACCAGGGGGGCTCCAAGTCATCTGGCAAACCACCGAATACCCTGAATACCAATCGGTCGAATACACGCTGCAATTCAAAAACCCGTCATCCCACGACCTTCCGCCCTTGACGGAACTGAGGTCGGTTGATTTGGCCTTCGCGACCAAGGAGGTGGGTAATCCGGTGATCTATTCCTCGAGAGGCGGAACGAACGAGGGATACTATCCACCCGAGGCTTTCACCCTTCACCAGCGGATTCTGGCGGCAGATTACTATCCCACCCAGATGGTTCTGGAGACGCTCGGCGGGCGTTCCTCCAATAAAGACCTGCCTTTTCTGGAGTTGGAGGATCAAAAGAACGAGGGCGGCGTTTACTTAGGGATGGGGTGGTCGGGACAGTGGCAGATCACTCTGACCCGAGACCCAAAAACCCAGACCTTTCAGATTGCCGGTGGAATGCCGGACATCGATTTGAGTCTGGAGCCGGGAGAGGAAATCACAGCACCGCGGATCCTCGTGGGATTCTACGCGGGCTCATTCACCGAAGGGTGCAACAAGCTGCGACGGCTTCTCTACCGCCGTTTTACTCCGGAAGTTGCGGGCAGCAAGCCTCTGCCGCTCGCGGTTTACGACCACTGGTGGGGCACGGAATCAACCATCAATGAAAATGCCGCCCGGGAACGCGCTGCCGCAGCAGGCAAATTAGGACAGGAATACTTTCTGCTTGAGCCCGGATGGTACGCCGACTCGGGAATAGAGACTTGGTATCAAAGTGTGGGCAACTGGGCACAAGAGAATCGCGTGAATTTTCCGGCGGGGGTTAAGGCTTTTGCCGATTACGTTCGTTCCCAGGGGGTGAACTTCGGTTTATGGCTCGAACCCGAACGCGCCTGGAAAGGAACCGCGCTCGCACGGGAACACCCTGATTGGGTTACTTTTCTGCCCGGAAATGACAACGGCCTCGTGGATTTTGGACTTCCTGCCGTCCGGGAGTGGGCCAAGAACCTCTTCGATGAAAAAATCCGGGAATACGATGCAAAATACATCCGTTGGGACTTTAATGTCAGCCCTCTCGCCTATTGGAGATTCAAGGACCAGGCCCGCCCCCACCGGAATGGTATTTCCCAGATTCGGCACGTCGAAGGCCTTTATGAGGTGGCGGATTGGGTAAGAGAGCATCATCCCTCCACCATCCTGGAAGGCTGCGCCAGTGGTGGACGCCGAATTGATCTGGAAACTATACGCAGGTTTCATGTGTTCTGGATCAGCGATGAAACCATTAGCCCGGATATCGTCCGCCACCATCTCCATGGCGCCCACTATTTCCTGCCGGGAAATTACCTTTACCGGGTGTTTGCCGAACAGTTACAGGGGTCCGAGCAGCAATTCCCGGAAATCGACTACCAGAGTTTTCTGGGAGGAGCTTTGGGCTTTGGGGGCAGGTTAGAGACCTGGACACCCAAGATGATTGAGCAGGCCCGGCGAAACGTGGAGATTTACAAATCGTTGCGCCGCTTTCTGGTTGAAGACTACTACCCGCTGTTCGAGCAACCCCAAAGCATGGACGCCTGGGACGGGGCTCAATACCACGCCCCCGGCACGCAGGAAGGCTTTGTTTTGGTCTATCGCTTGGACTCACAGCTTAGCACGGTGGAAATAAAGCTCCATGGGCTGGACCCGGCCACGACTTATGAATTCCACAATCCTTACACTCAACAATCGTTCACGCAAAAAGGGAGCCAGGGATTAACGATCACGTTGGACCGCATGACCGCCACCGTCCTCACCTATAAGCGAATTTGAATCAGATTGGAATCAAGGCGAGGCTGGCGAACAGGTCCGGCTCGACGGCAGCAATTTTGCGTGGCGCGTGGGGAGAGTTTTCCAGCAGGGCGTGATAACCGCAACGAGCAGGAAAAGAGAATCGGGAAATATGACGCTTTCTCCGGTTCTCCCCGTTTCCTTTCTTAAATCCTAATTCTCACTTCCCTCGGGCAGCGATTCCACCGCGCGGGTGAGCCCAGTAAGGCGGAACTTGCCGTCGTGCGTAAACACGGGGTGATAAGTCAGGTGCTTGTCGGGCTTATCGAGCAGGAACAGATGATCGTCGGGCGAGCCGGCGGGAAGCTCCGGCGCGGTGAAAATCTCATCGCGAAGGAACTCCGGCAAATTCTCCTGAACGTATTTGCGAAACTTGTCGAGTGAGGGTGAGCTCGTCTTGAGGAATTTGTTGGGAGCCACCAGGTCATACGCCGCGGCGTAATCGTGCAGGTGCAGCGCGGAGATGAAGCGATAGATCGTATAGTCGGGACACGGGACGTAATCGGTGTGCTCGGGAACAAACGCCGTTCCTTGCCAGCGATAGAAGGCGCGGGCGGTAAACCCGCGTTGACCGTTGCGATCCACATGGAAAAGGCCCGGGTCGGCGCGGCCAGTGACGAGCATGACCGTCGGCGCGCCCTTGTGGTCGAGAAAAGTGATGTTCGACTGCAAGAGAGGTTCAAAACGGCTGTCGTCGGCCTCACCATCCCAGAGCAGCGCCGCCACATGCGCCTTCACCTGAAAAATTACCGGGTAGGTTTCGTCGTCGCTGACGACAACCGCAAACGCGTGTCCGACGGGTGGGCCAGGATGGATGACAGCGAACTTGAAATCCTCGACGTCGGTGAGCAAACGCGAAGCCTGCCATTTCGTTCCATTCCACGAGAGCAGATAAAGTCCCCAGGCCGGACGCGAGTCAGGAGCGGGCGCAACATCAGGGGCTTCGACATCGGGCAGCGCCCATTGCAACAGCGCTTCCGGCGTTCCGTCGCCATCGAGGCCACTGAGCGTGGTCACAACATTAGGCGACGCGCCCTGAACACCGCCGCGCAGGCTCTCAACCGCGTGCAAGGCTGAGCGCAATGCCGCGAGGTCAGGAGCCGTCACACCGGCAAGTGCTGCTGAAATCTTGGGGAGGTCGGGATCAGGCAGTGAAGAATCGGCCGGAGTTGGGCGGGGTGGGGGCTCGGGGTCTTCATCCTGGGCGGCAGATGGTGCACAAAGCAACGTAGTAATAACTATGGCGATTACCGCACAGAGCACCCAATTGACTCCGCCGAGACGTCCTTTGCCCATCCTCAAGTTACTCAATCGCATATCGTTGGCGATTATACGGGAATAGGCCGGCCAGGGCAAATTTGAGTTTGGAAACGCCGGATGAAGGCGCTTTCAATGCAGACTTAACATACACTTAAAGCAATCTAAATCAATAATTTACAAGAATTATAGAAGGAATTACCTGCCGATGCAGGCCAAATTAGCACTCTTAGGCAGAGAGTGCTAATTTGTTGATTTCAGACCAAATTCAGCTCTTGACAGGATTTTGCGGAATGACTAAATTAGCAGTCGCAACATTTGAGTGCCAAACCAGCAAGATATTCATGGGGCCGCACCAAGAGTAAGTCATTAAAACCTAATGGCAAAAGCCCGGGAAGGGACTGCGGGCGGCATAAACAGCCTAGTTCGCAGACTCGCCTCGAGCCAATCTGAGGAGGAAAGGAGAATTCAATCATGAATGTTAGACCTCTTCATGACCGTTTGATCGTGAAACGGGTGGAAGAAAAGGAAACCATCAAGGGTGGAATCATCATCCCCGACTCGGCGAAAGAGAAGCCGCAGGAGGGTGAAGTGATTGCCGCCGGCAATGGCAAGAAGACCGAAGACGGCAAGGTCATTCCGCTGGACGTGAAGGCGGGCGATCGCATCCTGTTCGGCAAATACTCCGGCACCGAGATCAAGGTGGACGACCACGAATACCTGATCCTGCGCGAAGACGAAGTGCTGGGAGTGATCGAAGGCGCGAAGGCAGCGGCAGGCAAGAAGTAAGCCTGGCCCGCACGCTGGTGCGGCGGATTGCTCCGGCATATTCGGGGCTCGCCGCGGGGGTAAATTTGAACTCATCAACTCCGCCATCCCGATGCACTGAATCGGGAGGCGGAGCAAAGAAATTTGGAGGGAGGTAAGAATGGCAAACGCAAAACAAATTATTCACGGCGAAGATAGCCGCCAGGCGATTCTCCGAGGCGTGAACAAGCTGGCGAACGCCGTGAAAGTGACGCTGGGTCCCAAGGGCCGCAATGTGGTTCTGGACAAGAAGTTCGGCTCTCCCCTGATCACCAAGGACGGCGTGACGGTGGCGAAGGAGATCGAACTGAAGGATCCGCTGGAAAACATGGGCGCGCAGATGGTGCGCGAAGTGGCGTCCAAGACCTCCGACGTGGCCGGCGACGGCACCACCACGGCGACCGTTCTGGCGCAGTCGATTTACAGCGAAGGCTGCAAGACGGTCGCGGCGGGCGCCAACCCGATGGCCATCAAGCGCGGCATTGAAATGGCCGTGCGCGCCGTTTGCGGCTACGAAGAAACCCCGAAGGACGGCTCGAAGAAGCACGTCAAGGGCGAACTGGAAAAGATCTCCAAGCCCGTCGAGGGCTCGATGATCGCCCAGGTCGGCGCCGTTTCCGCCAACAACGATTCCACCATTGGCACCATCATTGCCGAAGCCATGAAGAAGGTCGGCAAGGATGGCGTCATCACCGTGGAAGAATCCAAGACCATGGAAACCGCGCTGGAAGTGGTCGAAGGAATGCAGTTTGACCGCGGCTACCTGTCCCCCTACTTCGTCACCGATCCGGAGCGCATGGAAGCCGTGCTGGAAAACGCCCTGGTTCTGATCCACGAAAAGAAGATCAGCTCGATGAAGGACCTGCTCCCTCTGCTCGAGCAGATCGCGAAGTCCGGTAAGCCCCTGCTGATCATCGCCGAGGAAGTCGAGGGCGAGGCCCTGGCCACCCTGGTGGTGAACAAGCTGCGCGGAACCCTGCAGGTTTGCGCGGTGAAGGCGCCTGGATTCGGCGATCGCCGCAAGGCCATGCTGGAAGATATCGCCACCCTGACCGGCGGCAAGGCCATTACCGAAGACCTGGGAATCAAGCTGGAGAACGTGAAGCTTGAGGACCTCGGCCGCGCCAAGAAGATCACCGTGGACAAGGACAACACCACGATCGTCGAAGGCGAGGGCAAGCACGCCGCCATCGAAGGCCGCGTGAAGCAGATCCGCACCCAGATCGAAGAGACGACTTCCGACTACGATCGCGAGAAGCTGCAGGAGCGGCTTGCGAAGCTGGTCGGCGGCGTCGCCCAGATCAAGGTGGGCGCGGCAACCGAGACCGAAATGAAGGAAAAGAAGGCTCGCGTCGAAGACGCCATGCACGCCACCAAGGCAGCCGTTGAGGAAGGCATCGTTCCCGGCGGTGGAGTTGCGCTGGTGCGCGCCATCCCCGCGCTCGAGAAGCTGAAGGCGACGGGCGATGAGCAGATCGGCATCGACATCGTGAAGCGGGCGCTGGAAGAGCCCCTGCGCCTGATCGCCGCCAACGCCGGTCACGAAGGCGCGGTGGTGGCGGAGAAGGTGCGCAACAACAACAACCCCAACTTCGGTTTCGACGCTCAGTCGGAAACCTATGGCGACTTGGTTGAAGCCGGCGTCATCGACCCAACCAAGGTTACCCGCTCGGCGCTCCAGAACGCTGCTTCCATCGCTTCCTTGATGCTCACCACCGAAGCGCTGGTCAGCGAACTGCCCGATAAGGATGAAAAGGCAGCTCCCGGCGGCCACGGTGGACCTCCCGGAGGCATGGGCGGCGGGATGTACTAAAAAGCTGACAGCTCATAGCTGACAGCCGACAGCAGGCGGGATACAGGGTTCAGGTTTCAGAATGCCAAATTTTGAATCTTGAATTTGAATCTGTGATCTGCTGCGCAAGACCAAGGGCGGGGAGATCACTTCCCCGCCCTTTTTGTTTGATCGATTCCTCAGTAGTCCGGGTCATCTTGAGTTTTGAACCGAAGACACCGTTCGGGAAATAATATGTCTGGGATCTGAAATCTTGAATCACCCTTCGCCTCCCCGCTCTTTTGCCTTCCATTGCGTCGACAACGGAACATTAGAGTCAAAATCGTAGGGAACAATTCTGTCGCCTCTGCCGGGGCTTCTTCTCTTCCGGGCGCGATGAAAGAACCAGAGCGCACTCTATTCAGTTTCGGTTCATCATTCGGATCAAGAACGCAAACCCGATCCCAACGAGAGCAATCGCAAGCAGAACAAACCCAACTACCGGCGCAGAAACGATCGTTGCTATCAGGACAACTAGAGCGAGTAAACCGAACTTCCACCTGAGCCTGAACTTCAGCTCCTGGTCTAACTGCTCTTGAGTTTTCGGCCTCTCCGCCCCGAACACACCGTAAGCGAACCAAGCTACAAAAATGATTCCCGCGACAACCTTCCAAGCCAAGGTCACTGCGGCTGTCGGATGCTTAATCCATGACCACAAACAAATTCCGGTTGATATGAATACCGCAAGCGAAAGTCTCAAGAACCACGGCCTCGGACGAGAGCCCGTCCAAGACAATGGGGCATTGGGGAACAGCGTAGCTTCGAGACCGAGTGCCTTCACGTTCCTAACAAATGCTCTCGCCGTTTCGTCCTCACCAAAATCAAAAGGTATATCAACGAATTTGCCTCTCGAAAGACGATAAGCTGCGGCCTCGGCGTCGCCCTTGTCCATGCCCGCTTCCCGTATGAGCAATTGGTGGAACGGCGGTTCGGGAAGGAATTCGGAATCGAGTTGTGGAGCTTTCAGTCTAACCAGGGGCATCGTGAGATCTACCGCGTCGATCCGGATTGCAAACTTGGCGGCGCCGGGACGAGGTCGGAAGGCAGGAGTTTTACAGGGACCACTGACGAGATGTAGACGAGCAGAACCTCTGGGACCGCGCCAACGGGCGCGGTAAGCAAAAGCACGGGGCGGAGCTTCATTCCGGGAATATCGCCAAATGGGAACTTCGCGAGGTAGATATCACCGAGGTGCATGTACGGGCTCGTCGTCGTCGAGACTATAAATATCCTGCCGCGGATCGCTGAGTTCCTGTGACCATTCGGCAGTCAGGCCTTGCGCCCAAGCGGTGCCGGCCTCGTCTTCCTCCGGCAGCAGAACGATGACGCGCACCGCGCCCGTCGGAATGCCTTCCGGCACCTGCACGCGAAGATTGCGCTCGCCGTCGATTTCGCCCAAGAGTTCAATAGCTTTCATCGACCTCACCTCGGCTAAGTATAGGGTAGATCATCCTCTCCTCACAACCGGTTTCAATGTGGGCCGCGGATAAACGCGGATAGACGCAGATCAATTCTTTAGATTAATCCGCGAGAATCTGCGCTAATCTGTGGCGTCTTGCTTTTTCCTTCGACCGAGGGCTTCACACATCAGGAAAGTTGGGAACCCATATGATTCGCTTAAAGTTCATTGTGTTTCCGATCGTTTTGGCGGCAATCGCGAGTGTCGCAATGGCCCAGGTGCCAACAGTGTTCCGCCCGACGCCGCCGACGCGCGATCCCCATACGCCGGGGTACGTCGAGGCCACCGATTTACCGGACGGAAGCAACGCCCCTGCGAACGCGGATGGAAATTTTATTCTCGGGCCGACGCATCAACCCGCCGCCGAGATGACCGTTCACGACGGCGTGCCGCAGGGGACGGTCTATGAATTCACCATGAGTTCGGCGGACAGCAAGATATATCCCGGCATTGCGCGGGACCCCGGCGCTGTGCGCTCGCCTGATCCGTCAAACCCCGCGAAACTCATCGTAACGATGAGCCATCCCGCTCCTTACACGCGCCACGTAGCGGTTTATGTGCCGAAACAATATGTCGCGGGCAAGGCGGCTCCCTTCATTGTTGGCGCGGATGGCCCCGACCGCCTGCTCTTCACCGCGCTCGACAATCTGATCGCCGAGCATCGCGTGCCGGTGATGATCGCGATCTCCATCGGCAATGGCAGCGGGGACGCGCAAGGCAGCGAGCGCGGCCTGGAATACGATACGATGTCCGGCCTCTATGCGGAGTTCGTCGAGACGCGAAGTCCTGCCGCTGGTCGAGTCGAAATATCACGTGAAGCTCACCACAATCCCAACGGTCGCGCCACGATGGGAGGAAGTTCCGGCGGCTCCTGCGCGCTGAGCATGGCGTGGTATCACCCCGAACTTTACCACCGCGTGCTAACCTATTCGGGCACCTACGTGAATCAGCAGTGGCCGCTACAATCCCCAGACTCCGCATGGAGCGTGGGAGTACCATGAGCATCTGATTCCCAACAGCTCCGCCGCAAGCCGCTTCGCATCTGGATGGAAGTCGGCGACCGCGACATTTACAGCGTGCCATTCATGCACGACAACATGCACGATTGGGTGGTGGCCAATGAAAACATGGCCAAGGTGCTCGCCGCCAAAGGCTATCATTACCAATTCGTCTTCGCGCGCAACGCCGGACACACCGACCGCTCCGTGAAAGAGCAGACCTTGCCTGAAGCGCTTGAATATCTATGGCAGGGCTATCCGATTGGCAAGGCGAAGAAGTGATTCGAGTGTTAAAAAGCAAGACCAAGATCGAGGAGGAATCTAATTATGGAAATCAAACGTGCTGGCTCGCAGCCGTCTGCGAAAGGGCTGTCAGATTGGTTCACCGGAAGCGTTCGGATCGACCCGCTTTTTCAAGCACCCGATCCGGCGATGGTTCAAGGCGCGAGCGTGACGTTCGAACCGGGTGCGCGCACGGCGTGGCACACGCATCCGCTGGGTCAAACCCTTATCGTGACGGCAGGCTGCGGCTGGGCCCAGCGCGCGGGCGGCCCTATCGAGGAGATTCGCCCCGGCGACGTGGTCTGGTTCTCTCCCGGCGAGAAGCACTGGCACGGCGCCGGTCCGACGACCGGCATGACCCATATCGCTGTTCAGGAGAGGCTCGATGGTAAGGTTGTCGATTGGATGGAAAAGGTCAGCGACGAACAATACCGGAAGTAAGTTCTCACGGGCTGAAGCAATCTTAAATTCCAATCTCCGCGCTGTTATGGGTACGGTTGCGGGCTCAAAGCTCTTTGCTGATTCTACCCACTCCTTGCCAGCTCCCCGAGCCTCAGAAGCTCCTACCCATCTACGCGTTCCATTTTCTCCAAAGTCGGCCTCCGTGCTCTGGGCGCGGGTTCACAATCCCGCGGAGGCGGCAAAATGACCGCAATTGAAAGATGCTCGACGCGCGCCGGGGTTTGGGTTCCCGCTTGACCTTCCCTCTCCACCCCTGTACTCTGCCCACGCAACCTCTTGAACCTCCCCCCTGCTCAGCAAGAGGCTGGAAGTGACCCGCAGTAGCAGCAAGGAGGACCTTCCCATGAACTCCCGCGAAAGAATCCGCGCCGCGATCAATCATCAGGAGCCTGACACGATTCCCATCGATCTTGCGGGCTATTTCGCTTCGGGAATGGCGGCGATCGCCTACCGCAATCTGCGGGATTTTCTGCATCTCGAATCGAGACCCATTCGCGTCTACGATCCCCACCAGGTTTTGGCGGTCATCGATGAAGATGTGTTGCGCCGGTTTGGCGTTGACACCGTGCAAGCCGGGCGCATCTTTGACCGGGATGATTCCTGCTGGGCGGAAGGGGCATTGCCCGACGGTTCTCCCTGCCAGTGGCCCATCTGGTCGCAGCCGGAATGGCATGACGGCGAGTGGGTGCTCCGCTCGACAACCGGCAAGATCGTCGGGCACCGCCCGGAAGGCGTACTCAATTTCGAGCCCGTTAACTTCCCTTTTGCCGAGCACGATTCACTGAGCGTTGAAGCCATCCGCGCTGCCATTGATGATTTCCAATTTACCGGCGTTCCCGGACCCTTCACGGCGGTTCTGAAACAACCCGACGGCTCAAAACAATTTGGCGAGCGCCTCCGTTGCCTTCATGAATCCACCCACCGCGCCGTCATTCTCCCCTATGGAGGCCACCTGCTGGAATTGGGGCAATGGCTCTACCGGGCGGATAACTTCTATATGATGATGGGCGCTGAACCCGACGCGAACCCATGAGTTTCTCGACAGGGTGGTGGAAATTCACCTGCAAGAATTGGAGAAGCTACTGAAATATGCCGGGCCTTATGTGGATGTCGTGGCCCTGAGTGAGGACCTGGGAGGCCAGCAAGGACCGCTGGTTTCGCTGAAAATGTTCCGCGAATTCTTCAAGGAGCGCCATAGGATGATCTGGAATCACATCCGCCGCTTAACCCGCGCCAAAGTTATGCTCCACAGTTGCGGGGCCGTGAGCGAACTCATCCCCGACTTGATTGATGCCGGCGTGGACATTCTGAACCCCATCCAAATCGACTGCCCCGGCATGGACGTTCGAAAACTCAAAGCGGAATACGGAAAGGACCTGGTGCTCTGGGGAGGAGGATGCGACACCCACCGTATCCTGCCGTTTGCCACGCCTACAGAAGTTCAGAGGCATGTCAGAGAGCAAGTGAGCGTTCTGCGCGCCGGCGGCGGGTTCGTATTCCAACAGGTCCACAACATCCTCGCCGACGTGCCTCCGCAGAATATTGTCGCCATGTACGAGGCAGTGTGGGATTTGTAATTCACCCGGAACCGAATTTCAAGCCAGCCAACCTTGTGGGGCAGGCGGGTGGTACTGCACTGCTCGCTGTCCATCCCCAAACAACTAATCCGGTGTAAAATGACTGCGTCCGGTTGAAGTCGAACGCCCCCGCTGGTTCCCTCGCCCGGCCAGACGCTGTAAGTCCTACGGTCAGAGTGACACACGCATTCACAGACAATGCCTGCCCGTCGTGACCGAATGATTCACAGGAGCAAATACTTGAAAAACCCGCTGGAAATTTCGCGCTTGAGCCGCCGGACGTTTTTGGCAGCTCCGGTAGCCGCAGCATTTGCCGCCGGCCACTTCGGAAGCTTAGCCCCTGAAGCGCTGGCCGCTTCGATAAATGAACCCGCCTATATCCTGAATCCGGCTCCTGCCGACAAGAAGCTGGCGCCTATCGTTCCCTGCGCACGTTCGAGGGGGGATTTCACAATGGGCCCACCACGCACTTCGATCATCTCGACCCCGAGGACTTCATTCGCAAGGTCAAGGCGGCCCACACCGAGTGCATGGTGGTTCAGGCCAAAAGCATGTGGGGCTATGCCTATTACGACACGAAAGTCGGGACACGTCATCCCGGTCTGAATTACGACCTTGTGGCGCGAATGATTGATGCGGGCCATCGCAACGGCCTCACCGTGGTGGCGTATTACAGCGGCACGGTGGACGTGCAATCGGCCTTGAAGCATCCTGAATGGGTCGGAACCAACGCCGACGGCGCGCCGATCTGGTGGGGGAACCAGTGGCCCTGGTGCTGCCATCACACCCCCTACGGCGAATACGCCAAGGGCATGTATGAAGAGATTTTCGCCCAATACGATTTCGATGCGCTGTTCATCGATGGCTCACCGTGGCCGCGCTGGTTCGGCGAACCGGTATGTGGCTGCCCCTGGTGCGAATCAATCTACCAAAAGCAAACCGGAGAATCCCTGCGCACGGCGACCGACGATCCGCGCGTCTATGGAAGGCGCGTGCAGTGGTCGCAGGATTGTTCGGAACAGTTCCTCGATGAGATTTACAGCATCGTCCACTCGAAACGACCGGACCTGCCCATCTGGCTGAACCAAGGCGACCCGCTCGACATGTCCACGAAGGTGCTGCGCAAAACCTCCTGCCTTTATATTGAACCGTTTTCTTCACCTACGGGGCTTTCGGCAGGGGCAATCCTGTTGCGGGGCTGGAAGATGCCCGGGCCCCAAGTAGGCGTCTTCTGGGACGGCTATACCAACGATCCTCTGGATATGGACATCTATCGCGCCGCCGCCATCCTGATGCAGGGCGCGAGGCCGCGGTTCATTACCGATGAGATGAATATGCCCGACGGCCGCCAGCGCGAGCAGTTCATCGAGTGGACGGGTCACTTGCAGGGCTACGTCGAGCAAGTGGAGCCGCACCTCCACAACCTTGAGCCCATCTCGAGCCTAGGAATCCTCTTCAGCGAGACCACGCGCAACCATCTGCGCGACGAGAAGCGATTCGTTTCGTCGATGGTGGGCATCGACTTTCCTCCCCAGCCTGCTGGGCTGCACGGAGATCATGGCCCGCACCCAATATCCCGTGGACTTTCTGCCCTCGGCGAACTTGCGGGACGATTCCCTTCCGCCCTTCGACCTGATCGTGCTGCCGGAGACCGAAGCGCTCTCCGACGCCGACTGTCGCGCGCTGCATAACTATGTCCAGCAGGGTGGCAAGATTCTGGCCACTTTTAAGCCAGGCCTGTTCGACGACAAGCATACCCGGCGCAACGACTTTGGATTGGCCGAGACGCTGGGTGTCAACTACGTCGAGGAAGTGACGAAGTACGCGGGCAAAGACGGTCCAGGAATCTACCTGCAGACCAACGGCCACCCACTTTCTGCGTTCATCGGTTCCGGTGAAGTCGGCATTCTCGGCCAGGGAGTGCAGCCGCAGAAGAGCTTTTGCACTTATGTTCGAGTGCAAGGCAAAGCGGAGAGCATCTTCGATTACAAGCCTCCATATCTCGTGCCGGATGTTTCAAAACATCTGTTCCATAGCTGGAATGTGGCGCCGCCCGGCAATGATCTTATCCCCATGGCAGCGACCGTCAATCGCTGTGGCCGGGGAACGGCCGTGTATATCGGCGTCCCCATCTTCCGCCGCTATTCCCCCGACCTTTATTGGATCGCCGATTGGGTTCGCGGGCTGATCACACGTCTGGTGCCCGAACCGCCCGGTTCAAGTGCAGGGCGCGCCGGGTGTCCACGCCACTTTCTTCCGGCAAGGCCCAAAGCGGCTTGTCGTTCACCTTGCCAACAGCCTGGTGTGGACGGGGCGTGGAAACTCAGCTCCGCTGCGCAATGTGGAAATCGTGGGCGGAGCAGACCGTTTCAAAGCACGCTCGGCGGCGCTGGTGTGGCCAGAGAAGCAAACTCTCTCGCTTACCACGGGAAGCAAATGGCGCGTACGAGTACCCGAAGTTAAAATGCATTCCATCGTGACGATCGAACTGGACTAGCCGCCAATTTCCAAGGAGACCCTCCAAATGGCATTTTATAATCGACGCGAATTCCTCCAAGCATCAGCAGCATCGGCCTATTTATTCGGCACATTTCAAATTGACGCTCAATCCTCCGCTCCCGCCAAAATCCAGGAGGCGGGCGATACCGTGCGGGTTCACGGCAAGAACTACGCCTGGGAGTGGGAACCGCAGACCGATCGATTCCGCCTGCTCGACCCCTGGGGGATGACAATTGCAAAGGGCAAACTTCAGCCCGGCGTGCTCGTGCAGTCGGCGGGAAAGCAAGGTTCGCGGCTGTGCACGTCGGGCAAGCCCACTTCGCATAAGATTCAAGACAACCGGATCACCATCCACTACACGGGGGTGAATGGCGATTCGGCCTTGAACCAGAGCTATGTGTTTGAAGACGGCGGTTTCTGGTCCGAGCCCGCCGAATACCACACGGGCACCGCCGAAGACGTGGTGCGCTACTACTTCTGCGCCCAGGGAGGAGACGACCGCGCCCTGCCCTCCATCGAAAGCGAAAACTTCGTGATTCCCGGCATCACCTCCTCCTGCTCGATGAGCCCCATCATTGCCGGCAGTCCTTCCGGCAGCTATCTCAATGGAATTTCCTACCTCGGCCGCGGCTGGTCGAGCGATCCGGAAACCGTGATGACGCAGCAGTGGGGATTGCCGGTCCACTACTTCTGCGGATTCCACACGACGCCCTACGGCTTTCAACAGACTCCCCACGTGGATCTCACCGGCGCCACCCCGGAGGACCTGCATTACGCCTTCTGCTGCGGGCTCGCGGACCTTCCGGCGGGCGACTTGATGATCGACAACTTTGGCGGCCGCGCCAGCATGTATGTGAATTACCGCAGCGATTTGTGGAAGCAGATGCGCGGCCCCGGCCGCTTGGAACTGGGCGCCCACCTCTACTGGGCCATTGGCCGCAATTACTATGAAGCGATCCGCGGCTACTATCGTGGCCTTCGCGATGTCAGGCATGATCTAAAAGAAGGTCAACTCCGCGCATAAGAACGCCGTGGCGCTGGCTCCGTCTTTCTGCTCCTATGGCGAGCAGGTGGCGCGGGAGCGAGTGGACAAGCTTCTGGACGAAGCCACTCTCGACGGTACGTATGAAGGACTGCGCAAGTCGGGAATGCAGACCAAGCTCTACGTTGTGGATGGCGGCTGGGAGAGCGGCTGGGGCAATCTTGAACACTCGAAGGAGCGGCTGCCCGGGTTCGATAAGCTGCTCGCCCGCGTGCGCGCCGATGGGCAATACCTGGGGCTATGGTCCGCCTTCATGCGCTGCGAGCGGCCCGACGACATGGGCCTCTCCACCGACCACATGTTGCGGACGCCGGACGGCAAACCCTTCCTCCACATCGGAACCACGGGCAACCGGTTTTACATCCTCGATTGCACCCATCCCGAGGTTGAGGCCGTGCTGTGCCGCCGGGCGAAAGCGTTCATGCATCGGTACAAGCCCGACTTTGTGAAATTCGATTTTGGCTACGAAATTCCCTCCATGTCGGCCGTCGCCCCGCGCAACCTCGACTTCGGCGGCGAACGCTTCATGATGAAGGCGATGGACATCATCATACCCGCTCTGCGCGAGGAAAATCCGGACCTCGTAGTTCTCTACTACAGCCTCTCACCGCTTTTCGCAAAATATTTCGACCTGAACAGCCCCGACGACCTGGGAAGATGCACGGAGGATTTTGAACTCGAGGCGAACCGAAGATACTTCTTCAGCAGCCTGATGGGCGAAATTGGCGTTCCCACGTGGGGTTCGGGTGGCTACGAGTGGGAGACGATGCCGGACATCTGGTTTGACTCCGCCCCGGTTGGAACCATCGGGTCGCTCTTGAGCTTCACGGGCCCTGACGCCAGAACCGGCGCGACACCCCGACACATCGCCAAGTTCAATGGCCTCACTCACGTAATTCGCTATACAGACACTTTCTCTATCATTCCCGTCGACCCGGAATTCTACGGTCCCGAGCGGGGTCCGCACATTCCTTCCTGGGCGCGGATGGAGAACGGTGAAGTCGTGCTGGTGGCTCTGCGCAGGGTGGGCTTTGATGGACGTAAATGTTCGGGAAAGTTCCGCGATCTTGTTTCAACCAATGCTTCCGTCGTTGTCGCCTCCAAGACTCACGATGGAATCGCCGCGACCGATCAACTTGCCATCGTCCCTTATGGCGACGGCGAGGTTACCTTGAAGCGGACCCGTGGAGCGAGCGCGCAGGTTACCGAGCATTACTTCCAAGGCGGCAAAGCCTCCAAACAAGCGGCTATCGCGAACGGTGAAATGCGGATTCCTCTTAGGGAAACAACTGACGAGGGGGCAATAGTGGAATGGGTGGAAGTTGCGGTGAGCTGAGGGGCAACTAAAACCTGCTCAGGTCGCTTTTACTGATCACGCTTCTGAGCCAGGGCCATTAACGAGCTTCCAAAAGGAATCCGCAGACGGTGCAATGCACGGTATTCCAACCAGGAAAGACGCAATAACAATCCATTGAGCCAGGCCGGGGGAACTCGTGGCAATTCGGGCTCGGACCTCATAGCACCTTCTACTATCCGGGCTGCGACCTTTACCGGAAATAACCAGTGAAACAAATACATCTCCGAATCGAATTTCACCCCCGCGGCTTCGGCAAGACGATGAAAACTTGTCTTGGTGTACCGCACAAAATGATGGTTCAGGACATCGTGCCCAGTCCAGAGCAGCATGAAGCCCGGAACCGTAATGAGCAATGTCCCCCCAGGCGCAAGCAAACTCCATGCAAGGCGAAGGGCGGCAACCGGGTCCGCCATATGTTCAATAACGTCCAGCATCAGAATGAGCGAAAACCGTTCACGTGGTTTATAACTTGCATCGAACGCACCAATGTATATGCGGGCACGGTGTTTTCCGGAAGGATTCACCAATTGTGCGGCCGGTTCAATTCCTTGAACATCCCCAAACTTCAGGAGTTGATCGAAAAACAGCCCATCTCCACACCCTACGTCGAGAATCCGCTGGGGTCCTCGGAGAGCAACCTTCCGACCGATGATGTCCAGGATTACACGTTCTCGGGCACGCCACCACCAGTGACGGTCATAAAGTTCGCGATAGGCTTCACCAAAATCACTACGCACCAAGATCTCCGACTAGAGACAAGGCTTCACGGCAAGGTGGAAACATAACACCTAGCATTTATGGACCTCCCCAAAACGTCATGATTTAGGATCGTGACACGCTCAGCCTAGCCACCGCATCCATCAATTTGCTTTTGACACTTGCCGCTAATTTTGTGGGGGAGGCGCGGCATGATGAATAATCTCGTCGATGACGTAAATAGGACGCCCCTTTAATTCCTCGTAAACCCTTCCAAGGTACTCCCCAATAATGCCCTGGAAAAAAAGCAGGACCCCGGAGAGAAAGGATATCAACAATACCAGAGCGGTAAATCCCTGGGGAGACTTGTGCATTACGAATTTCGCGTAGATCGAATAAACGGCAAAGATTCCTGAAAGCCCAGCGGCCGCTGCCCCAACCAATGTTGCTGCCCGCAAGGGCCAACGGAAAATGCGAAGATAGCGTCGAAGGCAAGCTTGAGGAGGCGAAAAAAGCCATATTTGCTCTTTTCCGCCCCCCGCTCCGCCCGCTCGATGGGAACGCCAATCTGCCTGAATCCAACCCAGCTTCGCAGCCCGCGCAGGTAGCGATGATGCTCCCGCATTTTCCGCACCTGTTCCACGACGCGACGGGACATCGCCAAAATCCCCCGCATCAATTGGTAGGCTAATATCAGACAGCGCCGCTTGCAGGCGGTAGAACAAGTAATAACACAACCTTAATCCCAAGCTTTCCTTACGGCTTGCACGCGTTGCATACACAACGTCATAGCCTTGTTCCAACTTTTCCAGGAAGCTCGGGATAACCTCCGGAGCGTCTTGCAAATCACCATCCATCAGCACAACAGCGTCACCGGTGATATGGTCCAACGCTGCGCTGACGCCGCCTGGTGCCCAAAGTTTCGTGAGAGCACAATTACAGTTATACGCGGGTCCTTTTCTGCGGCAGCCTTGAGAAGTTCAGATGAGCGGTCCCAGCTTCATCGTCCACGATCAAAATCTGGTGCGGACCGCCAGCGAGACCGTCGAGCACTCCTCCAATTCGCTTGAGCAATTTGGGGATGTTCCTCTCCTCATTGTGAACGGGCACTGCGACTGAGAGACGAATCGGGTTCATGTGTTCGTCCAAAATCGAGTTCCTCCTGGAAGAGGGATGACCTTGAGAGGACCACGGATAAGCATTTCCATCCGTGCAACCAATAAAAATGGCAAATTCCTAGATGTGACTGTCACAGCGCGATGCAAAGGGCCCGAGACAGTAAGACGCTATTCATCTCGGCCGCGCACCCCGCAATAGTACACCACACAGAAACCCACTGCACGACGATGCCAGGTATCCATGCCTGGTAAAAAAACGCCCATGCTCACCCAGCCGGGACTGGCCGTAACGGGTCACGAGCTTATCGAGGTAGTTCTTCTGTAGCTGGCTCCGTT
>CAVTDA010000102.1:0-17712 GCA_963733285.1 uncultured Acidobacteriota bacterium | reverse complement strand
CAGAGACAAAACAGGCCAGATAATAGCACAAGCTACAATGACTGCTAAAGCAGTCTCTGCAAACGTGAGCAGCTTGACAGGATCAAGTTCTTTGGGAGGGCCAGTTTTGTGGGCTCTCCCACTTCGACGGCAGGCAGGTCGTCCACGTTTTCCCCTTGCGGTCAGTCTAAACACCCACCAGGCGAGCAACCGCTTTGTTGTTGGTATCAATAATACCGAGGGTATTGCCTTTCACCTTTTCTTTCTTCTGCAATCTGCAGAAGCGCAAAGGCGGTTAGGAGTGCCTTAACTGTTTGTCTCACCCCAGGGGACAACCCCAAACTCGGACCTGACACTGCGCTTGGCAAATGGGTGGCATGGGCACTCCAACAAGCGGATCGAATAGACCCACTCTCAGAAAGTCCGTAAGCGTACGGTCTGGGCCGTCTCGACGAATTGGAGCATAAGTCAGCATTCTCCAAATGGACATTTTGAAGGTGTTCACTTGGAGAAATGGATGGATACATCGCGACCCACAACGATCGATCCCGTCACCTCTCGTAAGGCACTGCCCGAACGAAAAAGACAACATCGCAGCCCAGAGCTGAAGCGCCAAATCGTGGAAGAGACGTTGGCCCCGGGTGCATCCGTGGCACGCGTGGCCCGGGCGCATGGGGTGAACGCCAACCAGGTGTTCGGGTGGCGGCGGCAGTATCACCAGGGGCTGTTGGAAGCCGGGAAAGGGGGAATGCCCGGGTTGCTGGCGGTACGCATGATCCCAGCGCGGGAACCGGCCAACGGGATTCCTGCACGTCGAACCCCCTCGGGCACGATTCTGATCGAGCTTCCCAAAGGAAAGCTGCGAGTCACCGGCGCGGTGGATACCGAACCCTGCGCGTGGTCCTGAAAGAGTTGCTGGCATGATCGGCCTTGCGGCGGGGACCCGAATTTGGATCGTGGCGGGAGTAACGGACATGCGGCGGGGATTTGTCGGACTCAGCGGCATGGTGCAGACCGCGCTGGAGGAGAATCCGTTTTCAGGCCAGGTGTTTGTGTTTCGTGGGCGGCGTGGTGACCTGATCAAAGTGCTCTGGTGGGATGGTGACGGGCTGTGTCTGTTTGCCAAGCGGCTGGAACGAGGACGTTTTATCTGGCCGCAGGCGCCGGGGGCACGGTCTCCCTGACGCCGGCGCAGCTTTCCATGTTGCTGGAGGGGATCGATTGGCGGCGTCCGGTGCGCACTTGCTGCCGCAGATGGCGGTGTAAATCAGGGGTCCTGCTTCTGGCTGCATATTTATTGTAGGATATTACATGTTTGTGTGTTTTCTTCTTGCATATCACTCAATATTGGCATACTGCGGCACGATGGCTGCGCGCGCCACCCTTCCGGATCTCGAACACGCTGAACCAGGAAGCCTTGAAAGCTCTCATCCTCGCCCAACACCAGATATTTGCCGAACAAGCGTGAAGCATCTGCACGCCAAAGACGAGCAACTGGCCTGGCGCGAAGCCGAGATCGAGCGCTTGAAGCTGCTGATCGCCAAGCTGCGGCGGATGCAGTTCGGGCGGCAGGTCGGAGAAGCTGGAGCGGCAGATCGAGCAGTTGGAGTTGCAGCTGGACGAACTGGCAAACGCGCGCAGGCGGAGACAGACCATGGCTTCTCCGCACGCTCCGAAGCGACAGCGCCCGGCGACGCGGAGAGCGAAACCCGTGCGGCGGCCGCTGCCGGCTCATCTGCCGCGCCAGGTGCGGAAGATCCTGCCGAAGGAAACGGCCTGTCCGGATTGCGGTGGCGAGCTTGAAGGCTCTGGGCGAAGATGTCTCGGAGATGCTGGAGTACGTTCCGGCCACTTCCAGGTGATCCAGCAGGTACGGCCCAAACTCGCTGCTCGCGCTGCGACAAGATCGTGCAGGCGGAAGCGCCGAGCCGTCCGATTGCCCGGGGTTTGGCTGGACCAGGGTTGCTGGCGCATGTGCTGGTCTCGAAATACTGCGACCACCTCCCTTTGTACCGGCAGGAGGAGATTTACGCGCGGGAAGGGGTGGAGCTGGAGCGTTCCACGCTCGCGGACTGGGTGGGTGGGGCGCAGCCAGTTACTGGCGCCGTTGGTGGAGGCGCTTCGACGTCACGTGATGAGCGCCGCGAAAGCTGCACGCCGACGACACCCCGGTGCCGGTTCTGGCGCCCGGCTTGGGCAAGACCAAAACGGGACGGCTGTGGACCTATGTTCGTGACGACCGGCCGGCAGGAGACCCCACCCCGCCGGCGGTATGGTTCGCCTACTCGCCGGATCGCAAGGGCGAGCATCCCCAAGCGTCACTTGCGCCACTTCACGGGCACGCTGCAGGCCGATGCCTACGCAGGATTCGACCCCGTCTATGAAACGGGGACGCATTCGCGAGGCCGCGTGCTGGGCGCACGTGAGAAGAAAGTTCTACGATCTACAAGTCGCGCACAAGTCGCCGGTGGCCCAAGAAGCCCTTGAGCGGATCGGGACTATACGCGATCGAGACGGAGATCCGTGGCCGTCCCCCGACGAGCGGCGCCAGATCCGGCAAGCCCGGGCAGGGCCCCTGCTGGAGTCACTCCACACGTGGCTGGAAAGCTGTTTGACCAAGCTATCGCAGAAATCGGATACGACGGCGGCGGTGAAGTATGCGCTGGGCCGCTGGGAGGCCCTGACCCGCTATGTGGAGGATGGCACTCTGGAGATCGACAACAACGCCGCCGAACGGGCCCTGCGCGTTGTCGCTTTGGGTCGAAAGAACTATCTCTTTGCGGGCTCCGATGCGGGCGGTGAGCGGGCCGCGACCCTCTACAGCCTCATCGGGACAGCGAAACTGAACAACATCGATCCGGAGAGCTACCTGCGCGAAGTGCTCTCCCGGCTTGCCGACCATCCGATTAACCGAATTGAAGAATTACTGCCCTGGAACTTCGCCCAACCCAGCGTCGAAATCCACCCGGCCCACTAGTGAGACACCTAACTTCTCGAGTGTCCACAAATCTGCAAGTGGACACTTATGCCGACTCACCGGTTTGTCAAGACGGCCATAAGCAGACGCTTACGAAAGTCCTGCATAAGTGTTAGATCGAAAAGCAGAACTGCAGGGTTGGTCGCCGCACAGTTGGAGATAAGAAGACCACCATGGCTAGGTTTGCAGACCTCAAGATCGATGGGCACAAGATCCGCTCTACCCTCGTGGGAGTCTTGGAAGAGGAAGGGCCTGTTCGGAAGTCCAGCACCTATAATCCCTTCAATCGACATAGGTAAGCGGTCACCCGCTGTCCCTGTCACACCACCGTACGTACGGGTCCGTAGTAGACGCCTAGAGGATCCGGTCTACGTCCTATGCACGAATGGCGTGGTTGAGCCGGTCCGGATATCCCGCTATTGTCCAGGAATGAGAATAAAGCCAATGTTTCTGGCCTGGGGCCTCGGAATCCTTTTGCTTTCTGCTGCTGTCGGGTCCGATCGCTTCCACCGGGTCGGCCCACCGGAGATTTATCCGGACCCAATCAGAGCTTCAGATGCCGCCAATCCTCACATCAAACAGCAGAACATTCGGGACACAGTCTGCAGCCGCCAAGGGTCCACAAGGTCCATCCGGCCACCCTCTCGGTACGCAAGCAAACTGAAGAGACGACAACTCAGGGAGTAGGGGGCTCAGCCGCGAGAGTCTGTTCCTCGAAAGCAACGGCTATCGATACACGCTCTTAATCTTGTCGCAATGAGCGGGAATACCTCCGAACCTCAACAGAAATGACAACGATGCGGATCCCGGGCGGCCGTCCTGATCAATATTTTAATCGAGATGCTTCCGGCGCAGGAACTCGCGAACTACTTCGACGACGTCCCGGTGTTCGCCGTCCACCGCGTAGTTCAGCCGCCGCATCTCTTCATCGGAGATTTTCCCGCCAAGCTCATCGAGCGCCTTCCGAACTTCGGGGATGAAGCTTCAGCGTCTCGCGCCGAACCATGGGCACAGCCTGATATGGTGGGAAGTAGTGCTTGTCGTCCTCGAGGATGGCCAGGTCGCGGGCAGCGATGAGCCCGTCGGTGGAGTTGCCGGCGACGATATCCACCTGCTGCTCCAGAAGTGCGCGGTAAAGCAGGCCCAGGTCCATAATGCGCGGCGGTTGGCCGAACTCCAGATGATATGTCCGCACGAGACCCCGATAGCCGTCCGGGCGTTCCATGAATTCGTAACCGAACCCAGGCCGCCACTGGGAAGTGTAGGGCGCCGCTTCGGAAAGAGTGTGAAGATTCAGCCGGCGCGCAGTTTCGCCGCGGATCACCATGGCGAAAGTGTTGTTGAAGCCCAGGGGATTCATCACGTCAACGCCGAAGCGCGAGGCATACTCTGTTTGACCTTGTCATAAACTCGCTGGGGATCATTTTCAATCGGCAGCTTCAGAATGGCGGTGAGGGCCGTTCCGGTATATTCCACATACGCGTCGATGCGCCCCGCGAGCAGCGCCTGATGCCGCGATATAAGTGCCAGCGAGAAAAAATCTCCGCTCCACGTGCAATCCGGTCTTTGCTTCCAGGTATTGCGCCAGCATCTCGCCCAGAACCACTTGCTCGGTAAAATTCTTGCACCCGATCACCAGCGTCTGCTGCCTGCCGGGTCCGCAGCTCTCGAAGCAGAGTGAGGCCAGCAGGAAGCCAAGCACCGGAACCCATCTGCAGAGGATGCGTCTCATGGGAATATACTCGATATACACGCTCGAGAACGGCAAGAGTGAGTCAATCGGCAAAGCAGGTCTCTTGCATCTGCCCTGCACAGTGTCCGTCACGTGGGTCGGCGACTCACCGTGCGAAGGTCAGCTTGCGCTCCACAAGCCCCAGCAGCAGGTCCAATAGCAGGGCCAGTAGAGCAGCGGGAATGGCGCCGGCGAGAATCACGCGATTATCCACCATGGCGACGCCACGAAAGATGAATTCTCCCAGACCTCCCGCGCCGATGGCGGCGGCAATCGTCGCCACCCCGACGGTGATGACCGTGGCGGTGCGGACACCTGCCAGAATGACTCCCAGGGCAAGAGGCAGTTCGACTTGAGCCAGAACCTGCCTGTCCGTCATTCCCATGCCGCGCGCGGCTTCCCGAACGCCGGGGTCAACGCCCAGGATTCCCGTATAAGTGTTGCGAATCACCGGCAACAGCGCGTAGAGGGTGAGCGCCGTAATGGCCAGCCGGTCCGCGCGCTCGCCCAGCCAGGGAGCCGGCAGCAGGAACCCGAAGAGCGCGAGGCTGGGTATCGTCTGAACAATGTTCGCAACCCCGATGATGGGTTTGCTCAGTGCCCGCCGGCGAGTGAGCAGAATCCCCAAAGGCAGGCCGATGGCTATCGCCAGCAACATGGAGATTCCCACCAGCCACAAATGTTCAAGCGTGAGCTGAAGGATTTGGCCATGGTTTTTGAGGAAGAAGTTAACGGTTTCCATCGATGGCCTCGGTTGACAAGGTTGATTTCCCATTGCCCGTGCGGAATGCCGCGAGGTAGGCGGCCACCATCGGGTCGGATGCGTGCATGAACTCATCCGGCGTGAAGATTCCCACCAATTTCCCCGCTTCCAGGAGTGCGATGCGCGAGCCCAGCAGCAAAGCTTCGCGCATATCGTGGGTCACAAAGATGATGGTTTTCTGGAGGCGCTTCTGAAGGGATTGAAACTCGCGCTGGATTTCCGCCCGCGTCAAAGGGTCGAGCGCTCCGAAAGGCTCGTCCATCAGCAGGATCGGCGGGTCACTCGCCAGGGCCCGCGCCACACCCACGCGCTGCCGCTGGCCGCCGGAAAGATTGCGCGGATAGCGGGAGAGATACTCCACCGGGCGGCAAACCCACAAGTTCCAGCATCTCGCGCACCCGGGCTTGGATTTTCTCCTGTGGCCAGCCTTCCAATTGCGGCACCAAGCCAACGTTTCGCTCCACGGTGAAGTGCGGAAACAGGCCCGCCTCCTGGATGACATAACCGATGCTTCGACGCAGGCGAATGGCATCCCATTCCAGCGTGGATCTTCCTTCAACTTGAACCTCACCCTGGCTCGGCTCCAGCAGACGGTTGATGAGCTTGAGCGTCGTAGTTTTGCCGGAACCGCTGCGGCCGAGGAGCACAAGGGTTTCACCCCGGCGCGCACTCAGGTTCAGATCGGAAAGGAGCAGGTGGGCATTCGCGGCGCGGAAGGATACGCCGCGGAATTCAATGACGGTTTCAGAAGCTTCGGTCATGCACTCCAGATCACACCGTTCCACTTCTCCCCGAACGGCGCTACTCAGGACCTGATGGGTCGCTGGCGCTTATTGCGGTTCCCGATAATTATGCTGAGAACCGTGTCGCTGGCGAATTCTCGCGCCTTGAGATTAGGTGTCCTTTCGTTCGACAAATTGAGCGCGCGATGCGGGAGCCACGAAGGGATCCGCAAAGTACTGTGTTTCCCGCGCAACCTTGTCGCCGCTGAACTCCATGATGCTTATGGTGTAAGACGGCTTGCCGTCATAGGTCAGGATGAATTCGGTGATCCAAAGATCGCCGCAGCCCATGATTCGTCGGATAGTAAACCGCTTTTTGCTCGGCTGGTTCGCGCGTAGGTTCTGTATGTTGCGTCGACCGCGGGTTCGCTCGCCGGATTGCGGGTATTCCAGCACCGCGTCCTCGTGATAGATGCCGTGCTCTGTTTCAAAATCGCTGGCATCGGACGCCGCCCAATGCTGATCCAGTGCCGCACGGATCTCTTGATCTCGCGCCCCGGAACACGGCTCCGTTTTTTGCGGACCGTTCATCTTAATGCTTCATCCTGACCGACTCAGACCGCAACGAACAGGTTCTCAGCAAAAGCCCATTCCTCATCCACCCACTGCGCCACGCACTCGAACCCTGTCCGCTCGGCCATCTGCGCGACTTCGGTCTTATCATACTTATGAGAGCTTTCGGTCCAGATCGTTTCATCGCGCCGGAATGCCGTGCGGAAATTGGCCGCGTCGATGGTTACGGTCTGATCTTCAACCGAGCGGAGATGCATTTCGATGCGACGCTCCCAGGCATTATAGAGGGCGACATGCTCAAATCGGGCGAGGTCGAAATCGCCGCCCAGATCACGGTTGATGCGGGCCAGAATGTTGCGATTGAACACTGCCGTCACGCCGATCGAGTCGTCATAGGCGGGAATGAGCTGAGTGAGAGATTTTTCCAAGTCGGTCCCGAGCAACAGCGTATCGCCGGGAAGGAGCGCCAGGCGAATCTTGCGCAGGAAGTCCTCGCCGGGGACGCGATCGAAGTTGCCAATCGAGCTTCCCAAAAAGAGCACCGCAACAACCTCGCCGGGCTGGCGTCGAGCCACGCCCCTGCTCAGGCCGTCGAGGTACTCCGATTCAAATCCGAGAATATTAACTTGCGGCAAGTCGTCGAGTTCTCGCGCACAGATCTCCAGAGCCGTGGAGGAGATCTCAATGGGGCAATAAGTTGTGGAGTGATTGCGCGTGAGGGCTTCCAGCAAACGGCGCGTTTTCCGGCCGCTGCCGCAGCCGAGTTCCACGACGATTGCCGGCGCGTCAAGCCGCTCGGCGATGCCCTCGGAGTGTCGCAGCAGAATTCTCTCCTCCGCCCTCGTCAGCCCATATTCGGGAAGCTTGGTGATGACTTCAAACAAGGCGGAGCCCACATCGTCGTAGAGATATTTGGAGGGCAGTTCCTTTTGTCCCTGCCGCCCGAGCCCATCGCGCACAGCTTCCGCGAAGGAGTTCACCACATCACATTCGCCATTTCGAATCAGCATATCGGCTCCTCTTAATTGCTCACACAGCGGAAGGATGCGTAAATGAACGGATAGTGGGGCTGAAACCAATTGCGGAACGATCGCCGCAGCATGCACGCCGCCGTGCGCGGTGAGGCGCCCTTCATCACGTAATGTTTCGCGTCGAAAAAGTTCGCCGAATAGCCGGGGTAAAACGGGAAAGGCTCAAAACCCTGAAAGGGAGCAAACAGGGTGGAGGTCCACTCCCACCCATTCCCAAGCAGATCCTCCACGCCGAAACGGCTCCGGCCCCCGGGATAGCTGCCCACTGCCACGGGATCCCAATGCGCAAAATCGAAATTGCCACGGGAGGCGTCGGGAGGCGCATCACCCCAGGGATACTCTCGCTCCCCGCCTTCTGGCACGCCATAAGCGGCGCGATGGAACTGGGCCTCGGTAGGAAGTGACTTGCCGACGAAGCGCGCATAGGCCGCAGCTTCCGCGTGGCTGACATACACCGGCCAGCTCATCGGTAGTGGCACCTCTTCAAACATGGCCCGATAAAACCACTGACCCTCGCGCTCCCGCCAATAATGCGGATGGGCAATATTCTGCTGCTTAATCCAGGCCCAATCTTCATCGCTCCAGAAGCGCCGATCGTCGTATCCGCCTGCCCGCACGAACAGCAAGAATTCGCCGTTCGTGACCTTGTTCGCATCGATGGCAAAAGCCGGCACCTCGACCGAATGAGCTTGAAACTCGTTATCCCAGCCAAACGATTGCGGGGTTCGTGGAAGCCCCAGGGTCGCACTACCCGCCGCAATATCGATCATTCGCGCGGCGGCCGGTGGTCGGGATTGTGTGCGGACCATTGGGCGATAGCTCGGCGGGGGAATCATCCGCTCCACAGGCAATTGATTCAGCATGTACGCCAGAGTTTCTGCGTGCATCAGCCGATGTTCAATCGCCACGTTCAGAATGGGGTCCTCGGGAAATTGCCAGTTGCGGGCCGCGCTCACCGTTGAACCTTCGAGAATGGAAGCGAGTTTCTCGCGGACGCCAAGGCTGTAGGCGTTGACCTCAGTAAGTTGAGGCCAGTCGGAAGGTAAGTCCGTCGGGAGGCCGCCACCCACCGGGTCGATGCCGAAGGCAAAGAGATGGTCGAATCGCTCGTGGGCAGGCCCGAGGCCGAGCGCCTGGCCCGCGATCAGATTCCAGTCGAAAGCCTCGAGGTGGCCGATGTAGAAGATGATTCGGTGCCGCTCGGGAATGGGGCGGTCGTACAGCGCCTCGGCACGCACTCTGCGAAACAAGTCGTCGGTCACCGACCGCGATTGCGCCAAGCGGGTTAGAAGGTCATTTCGATTATCGAGCTGGATCGCCGCAGCACTCATGGCGGAATTCCCCCTGTTGATTCATGGTTTGCGGATTACAAACACATCCACCGTATGAGGTAGTAGGTACCTGCCGTTCTCACGCACGGCATTTTCTTTCAAGCAGGAAAGCAGAATATCCACTCCAGGCTTGTCCGTAACGTCAGCGTGGATGATGAAGGCGAGAAGATCGTGCGCCGCCTTGGCATCGGCTCCGAAGCACGCGGAGATATCCAGCTCGGCATAGATGGACTCGCTGCGAAACGGAATGTTCAGGCCGTTCAATGCTTCCTGAACATGGTGGCTGAGCCAGGGAGGATGGCCAAAATTGCTCTCGAAAGTTACATTGAAAAATTGACTGAGGAAAATATCGAGCGCTGAGTAAAGAACGATGCTGCCGCCTTCCTCCAAAAGGTCCCATGCCTTTTGAAGGCTCTGGCGAAGATCGAAAAAAAAATAGTGGGTGTGGACCAACAAAATAAAGTTGAACCGTTTCGGCGTTTGGAAAGATTCGAAATCGCTCAAGATGACGCTAGCTTCGAGCTTTGCGCCTTCCAAAGGCCTCAGACTAGCTTCGAGAAGCCTCAGCACTTCCACGTTTGGATCGATTCCCTCATATTGTATTTGCCGATCTCGCTTCAGGAATTCCTGGATGAGTTGCGTGTCGAAAATTCCGGTTCCCGCTCCGATACTTAGGAAACGGATTGGCTCGGATCCCGGTTGCGAGACAAAATTTCTTTCGAGCCACTCCAGCATCAGTTGCTGTTGATTTGAGGAGCGCCTGAATATAAGTTGTCCATCCTTATATCTCTCCCCCTCCAGGGGCGGGCATTCCTTTAGGACATCCCGAACGGCGGGATCTTCACGAAAATCGACACTCTTACTTCGACTGTTCAGCATGGAGAGGTCAGCCCTGATGCCAGGAAACAACCATTACACGCTTGCCGATGCCTTCCCCTTGGGGAAGGGTTCGATCATGACCTCATCGACGTAGCACCATCCCCAGTCCTCGCCCGGCTCGATGGAACGCATGATCGGGTGCTGGGTTTTTCGAAAGTGTTTTGTGGCGTGGCGATTTTTTGAGCCGTCACAGCAGCCCACGTGGCCGCAGGTCTCGCACAGGCGCAAGTGCAACCACGTATCGCCCATCTTCAAACACTCCTCGCACCCGTCGGTGTTGGGTGACGTGAAGCGGATCTGGTCAAGGTGCAAACAGGTTCTTGCCATGATGCCCTCCTTTTTATGCAGAAGCTGACTCAGCTCTCGGCTGGGTCACCGGGATGTAAACCTGGAACCGCGTATCGCCGGGTTGAGAAACAACACGAATCTCCCCGTGATGACTCCGGATAATTCGACAGACCGTATCCAGCCCCAGCCCTGTCCCTTCACCCACACCCTTCGTTGTAAAAAACGGGTCGAAGATATGTGGCAAAACGTCGGCAGGAATCCCCGGCCCATTGTCTCCAATTTCCACAAGCACTCGGTCGAGTTCGCGTGCGGTGCGCACGCGCAATTCACCTTTCCCTTGCATGGCCTCGATGGCATTGGCAATCAGGTTCGTCCAGATTTGATTTAGTTCGCCGCCGTAGGCGCAGATGTGGGGAAGGTCTCGACCGTATTCACGCACCACGGTCACACCGTTTTTCAGGCGGTGATTGAGGATGGTCAGCGTATTTTCCAGACCCTGCTGCACATCCACTTCCTTCATGGCCGACTGGTCCATGTAGGAATACTCCTTGATGGCGCCCACCAGATCGGAGATGCGTTTGGTGCTGATCTCGATCTCGCTGATGAGTCGCATAATCGTGAGGATGGAAGCAATGCGAATCAGTGCGTCGGAAAGCACTACATCGCCCACTTGCGAGGCCAAAGTCTCGAGCCTGGAACATCCACGCCGGCATCGGCAAGGGCGGGTGCGACCTTCCAGGCATCGGGCACGCGGCGACGCTCCAGCCACGACGTGATGCGCTCCTCGCGATCGCTTTGGGCCAGAGGATCGGCCGAGTTGGTCGGAGTTGCTCCGCCTCATGCTCGAACTGGATAATGAGTTCGCGTTGTTCGGTGGAAAGGGCGTGGCGTGCCAGCCGAATGCTCGCACCGCGCACCGTCTCGAGCGTTTCGCGAAGGCTCACCGTGGCGCGTTGAGCCGCGGCGGCAGGATTGTTCAGCTCATGCGCCAAACCGGCGGAGAGCTTTCCCAGCGCCATCAGCTTGTCGCGCTGCGTCTCCATTTTGGTGGTTTCGCGAATGCGGTCCGACATCACCGCCACGAGGCGCTGGCCCAATTGCGGGATTCGGTGCAACATCTCCGAAAAGTGACTCTTGTGGAGCACGGCGATCCGGGTGGGAAGCATGGCTTGTGAGGTACCGGAGTACTGCGTCAGCCGCGAGTATGGAAGCATCCCCGTCACTTGGCCGGCAAACCCCCGATAAATCAGCCCATCCGCTCCGCCGCCTCGCTGGATCCGAATCTCGCCCGCGAGAATCACGGTGAGATGTTCCAGGGGATCACCCTGCCGCGCCATGATCTCGCCCTGCTGGAACTCCCGCATTTCGAAATGCTCCGCGAGCCAGGCGAATTGCTCCGGGGTCAGATCGGCGAAGATCTCGATCTTGCGAAGATCCTCGATTAAGCCGCTAGCCGCCGCATTCGTAGGGTTCTCCGCCAAGTTACACCTCGCTGAGATACTGATGAGTGAACTGCACGGCGATCGAGCCCTCGCCCACGCCCGAAGCGACTCGCTTCACCGAGCCATGACGGACATCGCCCGCGGCAAAGATTCCGGGCACACTGGTTTCCGGCCAGAAGGGGTCTCGCGCCAGCGTCCATCCCGCCGGCCGCTTTCCCCGCGCACCAGGTCGTTGCCGGTGATGACAAAGCCGCGTTCGTCGCGCTCCACCACGCCCGCAAGCCAATCGGTTTTGGGTTCGGCGCCAATGAAAATCGAGAGCATATTGGTGGGCACCTTGGTGATTTCGTCCGTGCCCCCGCAGCGAATGGAAATGGCCTCGAGGTGCGTGTCGCCGTGAACTTCCACCACCTGCGAGCGCGTCTCCACCTGGATGTTGGGGGTTTTCTGAATCTGGTCGATCAGGTATTGCGACATGGTGATGGAGAGCGACTCGCCGCGTACCAGCATGATCACGCGTTTTGCGTACTTGGAGAAATACATTGCCGCCTGCCCGGCGGAGTTCGCGCCCCCGACAATGTAGATGTCGTCATCCTTGCACGACACCCCCTCGGTCATGGCCGCGCCGTAATAAACGCCGGACCCTTGCAGCTTCTCCGCCCCGGGCACGTCGAGCTTGCGGTAGTAAACGCCCGTCGCAATCAACAGCACTTTGCATCCGATGTCGGCGCCCTCCGCCAGCTTGATAATTCGTGAAGGTCCTTCCACGCGAACCCCCGTAACCTGCTGCGGGGCAAGGATTTCCACTCCAAACCGGCGGGCCTGGGCTACGGCTCGCCGGGCGAGATCGCCACCGCTCAATCCGGAAGGGAATCCAAGATAATTCTCGATGCGCGAGCTCATCCCTGCCTGACCGCCCGGCGCTTCCATTTCGATCAGCAGCGTTTTGAGTCCCTCCGAAGCGCCATAAACCGCCGCCGCCAGGCCCGCGGGCCCGCCTCCGACGATGACGAAATCGTAGAAATCCATCCCGCGCTTGATGCGCAGCCCAAGTTTGTCAGCCAACTGCGCCGTCGTGGGAGACGCCAAAGATGTGCCGTCGGGAAAAAGCACCATGGGCAGGCATGAGGGCGTCGCGCCCGACGTCTCCACCAGCGTACGCACCTCGGCGATCTGAGCGGCCGTCTCAACATCGATCCATTGGTAGGGCGCCTGATTGCGTGCCAGAAAATCCCGGATCGCATAACACTGCGGAGACCAACGCGTACCCAAAACGCGCACGCCTTCAAACGGAGGCCGGAACGACGCAAGCCAGTCGCCCAGCAGATCGTCGAGCACGGGGTAGAGGTGCTCTTCGGGGGGGTCCCAGGGTTTTAGCAGATAGTGATGGATTCTCGCGCTATTGATCGCCTGAATCGCTGCGTCGGTGTCCGCGTAAGCCGTGAGCAGCACGCGCTTGGCCGTGGGGAACAGCTCCATCGCCTGCCCGAGGAATTCCACCCCGCTCATCTGCGGCATTCGCTGGTCGACCAAAAGCAGCGCCACGGAATCGCCCCGTTTCTTTAGTCCTTTTAGCGCCTGCAATGCGGCGGAGCCCGAGTCCGCCCGGAGCACGCGATAACGTTCGGCATAGCGGTGCCGCAGATCACGCTCCACGGCGCGCAGCACTTCCGGATCGTCGTCTACGGTCAGCAAAACTGGCTTGGCCATACGGAGACCTCTACAAAGAGTCGCTGATGATGGCAATCATGGACTCAGCGGATTAAGCGCAAACAATAACCGGAGGATTGCAGGAACACTTTTCCACCCCCGCCCCACGCCGACTCCCGAGTCCCGAAAATTCTCTAAATTACGAAGCCCTGCACCTTTTGATATCAGTTAGATGTGTCTTGGATGTCGTTTGGTTCAGACAATTTGTTCGCAGCCAGCTTCACGCCGCAGCAGGACAAGCGTTTCGTCGTCCCTTTGGGGGCTGCTCCCTCGAAAGGCATTGAGGCGGGCTGAAAGGGCGTGGCCAATCTCAACTGGCCCGCGATCTGGCGACAGGGTCAGTGTGCGGACGAGTGCCAGCAATCCCTCGTGACCCAACTCTTCTCCCGCTTCATTGCGCGATTCGGTGACCCCATCGGTATAAAGGAAAAGGGTGTCGCCACGGTTAAGTTCCACCCCAATCTGGGAATACGACGTGCCACTGATCAGGCCAAGGGGAAGTCCCTCCACATCCTTGGCATGAGCCGTACCTTCCTCGAGCCAATCCCAGATTCCGGATTCTGCGTGATGCCACAGCAAGGGCAGGTGGCCCGCATTGCTGAAGAGAAGCTCACCCGTGCCGGCATAGAATCCGAGCACCGCGGCCGTGGCGAACCGCCCGCCCGTCACGTCGGACTTGAACGCTTCGTTGATCTCCCGCATCAATGCCGACTGGTCCCAGCTGTCCGTATGCTGCTGCAAGACCCGGCGCAGGCGATCCGCCACGGAACTCGCGGATTCGCCATGCCCGGCGACATCAGCAATGACAATGCGCGACACCTGGCCCTTGCTGCACACCGAAAGATAGTGAACGTCGCCGCCGTGTTCGGCTTGTCCATAGGGAGTACAGGAAACCCAGCCCAACAGGCCGGGAAGCTCAATGGGATGAACCGCCCTGCTGTTCCCGCCCCATAGCTCGAAACACGCAAGCCTCGCGGCCACTTGGTTCGATTCGGTCATATTGTCCTTTTCTATTTCGTAATTATGCCACGACTGGGGTTAGGTTCCAAAACCATTACCGACAAAGAGGACAGCGATAGCCGCAGCCGCCACCACAGCGACAAAGGCGCCGTACTGGCCTCGCGTCATTTCCTAAATTGGGGAATCCCACAACCCTGAATAGGGCAACCGGCTCTTTGGTGCCGTTGACGCCTTAAGAAATCTGCTCAAAATGCCAAAGTGAACAATCCCAACGAAGAACGGGGTGAACTGGTATCATGCATTCGTAATCGTGGGTCACAAGGCGGGTGGCATGAACAATAGCGACCTCCTTCGCTATAAGAATCTTCTCCTTTCAAAACGGCAGGAACTCTCCACCGGCGCGCGTCTGGTCGATTCCCTTCCCGCCGCCGGTGGACTTTGTGCGGACTCGGTCGACATGGCCACCATTGAAACCGACGCCGCCACCCTAATACAGTTGCATGAGACAGACGGCAAGCTCCTGCGTGCCATTGAGGACTCCCTCAGGCGGATTCGACACGAGGAATTTGGCCTCTGCGAAGAATGTGGGCAGCCAATAAGCAAGGTGCGCCTGGAAGCGGTCCCCTGGACGCGGTGGTGTCGGGACTGCAAGGAACACGGCGAATCTCCAAGCTGAGCCGCTAGGGCCAAACCTTACCCCCTGTGAGCCGGTCCGATTCTCGCCTGCGGCTCAAGGCATTTGCTGATAGGCTTGGCGTACGATTTCCACCTGCTCGCGCCGGGAGGGAGGGGGTCGAAAATCCGGCGGAGTTGCGTGCGCGTAGCCGAAGAAGTCACACCCCGCTTCATACCATTTCTTCCAGGAATTCGGATCACACACACCCTCCTTGCCCTCAATCCCAATGATGGTGGTCATCACGCGTTGATGTGGCTTGCGAATCTTCAGCAGCCAATCCACCACGTCATTCGACGATTCCGCGATGAGCTGGTCACATTCGTTCAGCATCGGATGGTCGACCCACATGGGTTCCGCCGGCTTGAAAAACGGGACGTTGAAATTTGCTTTTGTTCCTGGATTCCCTTTATGCATCGCCTCCCGGAGGCGGTAAAACTGCCGGGCCATGATCTCCCGCTTATACTTCAGGCTTTCTTCCGGTGTAATCTCGGAAGCTGCCTCGGGCATGTCGCGGCCGATGATCTCCTTGAAGGGCCCTTTGACATAAGGTGAGGGCTGAACCGCGAAATCATTGCTGTTGACCTTGCCGTAGTTGAAGCAGTCAAAGTTGATCCATTCGACAGGATAAGAGCGCAGAAACTCCGTTACCCGGGAACACAGCAGGTCTGTCCAGGGACTCTCGGGCGCCAGCAATCCCACTCCCTTGCGGATAATAATTCCGGCTGGTGGGTACGACCCATTCCTTGCGCATGTTACTGACGAAGGGATCAATCCCAATACTGAAATAGCCGCAGAAGGGAAGCCCCGCCTTTTCCGCCAGGCGGAAAATCTTGGGGAATAGATCCTTGCCTGGCCCGGGCGCAACAGGGCCAAGTTGCGTTGGATAGAACGCATACCCACCCCAGGCATATCCCTGAAGGAAGAAGATGTTTATTCCAAAATCCCGATGCCAGGCAAAATACTCCTCGGGATCAAGGTAGGCCCAGTCCTGCGGCATGGAAGGTATTGTCGTGGGATGCGCATCCGTCGTGACCACCCCGTTCAGGTCGCAACAGAAGAGTTTAATGGGTCTGCCGCCACTGGGAAGCTCCGCGGCGTTGGGAAGCAGCGGCACCTGCGTCTTCTTAGCGGCTTCGGGTCCACTTACCCGGGAAGTGGCATTCCCCAAAGCCACTGCCGTTCCAACAGATAGCGACGTCGCATCCTTCAGAAATTTCCGGCGAGTCAGGGCGTTTACACGCATGAGGGCCTCCTATCTTGAATTTTCTGCTTTCATTCTCTGGCCGGCCGGTACTATACACCGGCCCGCGTCCGAATCGAAGGTCCCTGGCGAAGAGTCCTCTCCAAGGTTTAAGTTACGGCAATCAACCTGAAAAAGTGGCAGCAGGTTCCACGCTGCTTGTACCCACTTGGGAGCCGATTACAGCCTTGACGCACTAGCCTATCGATGACCATCAGGATCTCTTCCGGCGATGATTCCCCTCCCCGCCCCTCGAGAAAATCCGCCCAGATCAATTCCAAACAGTACCCTCGCGATTTCTCCGTCCCCACCATCCGGGAGGCTACGTGGAGCGACCTTTCCACCGCCGGCAATTGGCTCTCAAATAGCTTGCAGTAGACCGTCATTTATGCCGGTCCGCCCTTTTCCTCCGGGACTATCCTGCCCCAGAGGAAACGGCCAGATCGCCATTGACGATAAAACTCCAATCTGTTGAACCCTGCTCGCTACTGCAACCGATTGGTTTCAGTATTTTGGCTCGCTTTTTCGCCATCCTGACCGTCATCAGGTGTTGCGGCTTCCGCCCCTGAAAGTGACTCGGGTAACGGGCCACCTTCGGCACCGTTTTCACCTTCCGCCGGTGACTTGTGCTTTGGTGACTCTCTTCCCTCCGTAACCGGCGCGTCCTCTTCCCTGTGTTTCTCGCTCTCTAATTTCAATAGCAGCTTGATGGCGGAAAGGATTGCCGGACCACTCACTTCAGCCACATCGACTTTCTCTATCAACTTTTCAATAGCCAAGGTGATGTTATTCCGGCGCTTGCTGAAAAGGTCAAATGCGTGTGCGTGGCGATACAGGGCATCCCGGCTGATGCGAAAGCGGATTTCTAATTGAACCGGATAGGTCCAGTTTATCCACTCATGCTCAATTTGCTCGCGATAAGGGGACGCGCAGATCGAACATTGTGCCTGATGCCGCCCGATGTTGACCGAACCATTCTGATTATCCTTGGGTTGTGACATGTGACTCCTTAAGAGGGAGTGAATTTTGCTTGTATCAACCCGCCTTCAAGCTCGAGGGTCAATAGGCAGCTCCCTATATAGGGGGCCGGTAGTTGAAAACTCGATAGCGCCTGCGGGAAAGGGGCCCTTTTCCATATGCGAGTGGGCGGTGGGCAGGTTGCGCTCCGGCAGAGTCTGCTGCCGCTTCACCCGCCGGCGCCCATCTTGCAGGAAAGATTTTTTGGATTACCATGCAATTCGAGCGAACGGTAAGGAGTGCCTTAACCGTTTGTCTCACCCCAGGGGACAACCCCAGACCGTGCCGCGGTCCGACTCTTCCTCACCCGATTACATCCTCTTTTGATCTGGACAAGGAGGACTGGTGAAGATTCCAGGGATTCAGAAACAGCGAATGAATCAAGGTTTCCT
>CAVTDA010000101.1:0-16769 GCA_963733285.1 uncultured Acidobacteriota bacterium | reverse complement strand
AAAATTGTCGCCCCGCGCGCTTTGGCTTCCTTGATATTGGAAATTGTGCGCTCGTACCGGGCCTTGGAATCCTCCGCGTTCCAGTCGCATGTGGCTATCACAACTACCGGCATTCCATCCGCAATCAAAGCAATGGGGCCGTGCTTCATCTCTCCTGCCGGACAGGCCTCCGCGTGAATGTAGGAGAACTTTTTCATCTTCAGCGCGCCTTCCAACGCAATGGGAAAGTGCACGCCGCGCCCAAGGAAGAGAAAATCCGACGAACGGTAGAAATGGCGCGCGAAGTCTTCAAACTCGTCGTCTTTTTGCAATACGCTTTCCAACTGACGAGGCAGCGCGGCCAACTCTGTCAGCAGTTTTTTTGCGGCTTCCACAGATAGTTGGGATCGCGTTTGCCCCAAATAAACAGCGAAGAGGTAGAGCGCCGTCAACTGCGCGGTAAAGTCTTGGTGGAGCCCACGCCTATTTCCGGCCCCGCGTGCGTATAAATTGTTCCATGCGCTTCCCGCGGCACCATGCTGCTGAGCACATTGCAGATCGCCAGTGTTTTGGAAAGCTTGGCCCTGGCCTCGCGCAATCCGGCGATGGTGTCCGCCGTTTCACCCGACTGGGTGATCAGCAGGGTCAGTGTCTGCGCATCAACCAGCGGGTCGCGATAGCGGAATTCCGAAGCGTAATGCACCTCCGCCGGCACGCGTGCCAGGCGCTCGATCATGACTTTTCCCGCCAAGCCCCGCATGGCGCGATGTCCCGGCAGCGACAATCCGGATTTCTCTGAACGAGCGGAAATCATCCTCGCTGATTTCCATTTCATCCAGAAACACCTGTCCGGATTCGGGGGACATTCTTCCCAGCGCGGTGTCGCGAACGGCGCGCGGCTGCTCATAAATTTCCTTGAGCGTGTAGTGCTTGAAGCCGCCCTTCTCCGCCATGATGGGGTCCCAGGTGATGTGCTGGACGCGCCGGGTGACCGGATGGCCATCGAAATCGGAGAGGGTCACGCCATTCGGAGTGATGACGGCGACGTCGCCATCGGCCAAAAAGAACAGGTCGCGCGTGTGATAAAGGATGGCGGGGACATCGCTGGCCACAAAATACTCGTCTTTCCCGAGCCCGATCACCGCCGGCGGGCCCAAACGGACGGCCACAATCTTGTTGAGGTCCTTGGTGGAAATGATGGCCAGCGCGAACACCCCGATCAGTTGGCGCACCGCCGCGCGCACGGCGTCTTCGAGTGAGGGGCCGGGCCGTCCCGACTCGCTCGCGCTCAGATGCTTTTCCACGAGGTGAGCGATCACTTCGGTATCGGTCTCGGTCGTGAACTTGTGGCCTTCGGCCTGAAGCTGCTTCTTCAACTCCAGGTAGTTCTCGATGATTCCGTTGTGAACCACGGCCACGGTGTGATGGCAGTCGGAATGGGGATGAGCGTTCTCCTCGGTGGGTGCGCCGTGCGTGGCCCAACGCGTGTGACCCAGGCCATAAGTGCCGTCCACCGGACTTAGGCGAATCTTCTCTTCCAAATTGCGCAGCTTGCCCGTGGAACGGCGAATATCGAGCCGATTCTCGCGCATGACGGCAAGCCCGGCGGAGTCGTACCCGCGATATTGCAGCCGCTGTAGCCCCTCGAGGAGTACGGGCACAACGCGTTTATTTCCGATGTATCCAATAATTCCCGACATAGGTCTTTGCCCTGGCCGGAAGGTCTCTGGCGCGCGCTCCAGCCGCGTTTCACGATCAGGGTGGTGATATTTCGATTATAGCAGCAGCGCGGCGAACCGCTGCGGATTCTGCATCTCGCGGTGAACCCGCTCGCCCGTCAGAGCGGCGCATTTGTCTGCTCCCGTGCTATTCTCTTAAGCGAAGGGTAAAAGGAAAAACAACTTGAGATCGTTGCGGGCACTGCTCATTCTGGCCTGGTTTTGTGCCGCCAGTTATCGAGTTCCACTGATTCTAGCGGAGTCACCACGACCCCTTAAGGGTGCAATCGCTGATTCCGGGTCCGAAAGCGCCAAGCCTGAAGCGCCTAAAACTGCGTCTGCTGCCTCATCTCATACACCAGTGTCAACTCCGCAGCAACATTCCGTGCGAAAATCTAAGCGATTTTTCCATTCCTGGGAGGAAATGGCCAAGCGTACCGAAGCCGAACAGCCGAACTGGCTTTCACCCATTGCCACGACGACGGGGCGCCTCAAGGATGAAATGCGGTACGACGCGTGGCGCCCGATCTCACCCACCGGCCAGCCTTATTACTCGCTTGGCGGCGGAAAAGGGCTGGAGTTTATCATCCACCCGCGCGTTCAATTGCTGGTCGGGGTCCCGACGATCGTGGAGTACCCTCACAACCAAGTCCGCACCGGGGTTGGAGACCTGCCCCTCATGGCGAAGATCCGAATCGTCTCGGCGCCGCAGGGTAGGGGCGATTATCTGTTCACCCTGCTGCTCAAAGCTACGGTTCCAACCGGATCTCAAAATGTGGGGTTACACCATACGGTGCTGACGCCGGGAATCGCTGCCGGCAAGGGGTGGAAGCAATTTGACGTTCAAACCACGGCGGGTGCGAGCTTTCCCACGAGGAACACCATCGTGATCGGAACACAATTTTCGTGGGATACGGCATTTCAGTATCACGCGCCGCACAAACTATGGCCGGAACTGGAAGTGAACACGATCCACTACCTCGCGGGCAGATACACGGGGGAGAATCAGGCGTTTCTGACGCCGGGATTGGGCTTCGGCCGAGTCCACTTCTGCGGGCCGCTCAGCTTTTCCGCCGGTGTCGCGTTTCAGATCGCCGTCACCGAATTCCATACCTACAATCACCAGCTTATGCTTTCCGTCCGCTTCCCGTTCTAGCCTCCTATCGCCCCGGCGCGGAAATCACGTCGGTCAGCGGCACCTTGCGGCCCTTGGTCATATTCTCGAAGAAGAAGAGCCCGGATTTGCCGCCCACCACGATATCCAGGTCGCCGTCGTGGTCCACGTCGGCGATGCAGATCTGCATCCCGCCGCCCGTGCGCGTGCTGTAGTCGATGGTGTGCCGCCGCCATTCCAGCCCATAAATGTCGTGGACCCGCTCATACCAGTAGACGCCGAGCGGTTCGTCTGCGCCGGGATCGTGCTCGTGCGCGTAATAGCGTTTGCCCGTCACCAGTACGGGATTGCCGTCGCCCCTCAGGTCGGCGATGGTGAAAGCGTGGGCCTGCGACCACGCGTTGTCGATGGTGTGCTTCACCCAGGTGCGGTTCCCCTGCGCGTCCTTCTTCTGCTCGTACCAGAGGATTCCGTAATCGTGGGCGAGCGTGGTAACGAGGTCGGGAAGGCCGTCGCCGTTCACATCCATGGTGGTAATGAAGCCGGTGCGCCCGAGATCGAAGTCGGGGTGGAAAATCCACTTGCCGTTGCGCGGGTCAGGCGGCGCCTCGAACCAGCCCTTGGGCGTGATGATGTCGGTGCGGCCGTCGCCATTCACATCGCCCGCGCCGATTCCATGGCCATAGCTCTGATTACTGATCGCGTGCCCCACCCAGTGGGCGTCCGCGCCCTTGCCCACAATCTCATACCAGGTCAGCGGTGACTTGGTGTCGCCGAACTGCGGCAGCAGCTCGCGCGGCTTGCCGGTGTTCAGGATGTCGACGAGGAAGGAGAATTCCACGCTTCCCAGGTCCTTCTCGATGTCGTGCTTCACCCAGGGCTTGCCGGACTTGCCCGGGTTTTCCCACCAGGCCAGCGGCGATTCCCAGTAAGAGCTGGTGACCACGTCGGGATAGCCGTCGCCGTTCACGTCAATCGCCAGGTCGCCCAGATCCTCAAGGTACCCGGCGACGAAGGGCAGATCGCGAAAATGGTGCTTGATCCAACGCGGCCCGTCTTTTCCCGGAGTGGTCTGCTCATACCAATTCTCGCCCGAGATAATGTCAAGCCTTCCGTCGCGATTCACGTCGGCCACTTCCGCCGCCTCGCTCTGTCCCAAATCGATCGTATGTTTGTAGAAGGGAATTTCCTCGGAGGATTGCGCGCTGGCGCGATTGGAAATCAAACCGAGGCAGCAGGCGAGGATCAGCAGGCCGAGGGGAATACTCGCGAGCAGGCATACACGCAACGTGCTTGATGGGGTCTTGCGCATGCGGGAAGACATAGACAACTCCTTGATGATTTCATCCTTGGGGATGAGTTTATCGAACCTTTGATCGGTTACTTGCGAATTCCCAGCTTCCGGGCCAGCCCCTGCATAAAGCGGAGGCCCTGCAGGGCAAGCACGTCTCCGGAGGGTGCAGGCTCGCGCCAGATAGCGGCAGCCGCAGCCAGCGCGGGCTCGGGCTGGGCAAAGGATTCGATGGTGAGCCAGCCCTTATAGCCGGTCTCCTTCAGCGTTTTGAAAACGCCCTTCCAATCGTTGTGCCCGGTTCCCGGAATGCCGCGATCGTTCTCGGAAATGTGCACGTGCCCGATATATTTTGCCACCGAGCGCAGCGCTTCGGCCTGATGTTTTTCCTCGATGTTGGAATGAAACGTATCGAAATGGATTTTCACGTTGGGCGAGCCCACGGCTTTGACCAGCTTGGCGCCATCGGCAAGCGTGTTGAGGAAGTAAGTCTCAAAGCGGTTCAGAGGCTCGACGCAAACCGTGATGCCGCGTTTTTCCGCGACCTTCGCCACGCTCTTCAATCCCTTGACCGCCCAGTTCCATTCTTTGTCGGTGCGCGGCTTGCCTGTCATGAATCCCAGCGAGCAATGCATGGGTCCGCAGATGGTTTGTGCTCCCAGGTCCGCGGTGCGCTCGACGCATTTCTTAATGTACTCAACACCCTTGGCGCGCAGGGCCGCATCGTAGCTGACGAGATTGGCGTCGCGCGGCATGACCGTGCAGGTTGTCCGCTCGAGCCCCAGCTTGTCCAAGGTGGCCCGGAGCGCGGGAATATTGGCGGGCTCGTCGGGAGTGATAAAGGGCTCGACTCCATCAAATCCCCATTTCTTGATGCGAGCGAACAAAGGGTTTTGCTTCTCTCCCACTTGCGTGGTCCACACCATGGTACTGACGCCGAATTTCATAGTCAGGGTCCTTTCGCTTTCGACCTTTTAGAGTTGGCTCTCCCGGTCAGACCGCAGATTGAACGTCCGAACGCTTGAGTTGGTGGCACTTTTCCCCGATGACGGGTGGGGATAGTAGCACGGACGGCCAGGCATTGGTAGTGCCGCCCCGGAGTGCCGAATTCCTGGGACAAGATGATTTTACCGCTGACACTATTGCGGCGGACGCTGGTACCAGGAGATGACGTCACCATCATTAGGACGGTCGGAATAAGAGATTGAAAGGTGATTCACCAGACGCATTCCCAAGGAGGGCAGCAACGGCAGCACATTGTTGGAAAGCAGGAATCCCCCCGGCCGCAACATGGGCTGTGAATTGGCGACGGCCAGCAGTTGCTCAAAGCTGTCAAAATAGGCGAAGACGTTGGTCGCGATGATGAGGTCGAATCCCTGCCCGGGAGGTGTGTCGAGATGCTGGGTGACAATGTCCAGATCAAGCGGAGTGATGGCGGAAACAACGGCGGGATTGATTCGAATGGCCCGCGTCTCCACAACTCCCGCGAGCGTTGGCGGGTGGATCGGAGGGACAGGCGTACCGACCTGGTCGCCAAACTGGCGCCAATAGCGGGTCGCCGCCGGGCTCCACTCTGCCTGAGCGTCGCGGGGCAACTGCACCACGTAGCCTTGACCGAGACGAGCGCGGCGGAGCGCCCTTTGCAGGTGGTCGTTAACGCGCTGGCTGATGTCGAAAGTTGTAATTTGCAGCTCGCCTTGGTTGGCCAGGCCCAGACGGAGCAGTGAATCTGCCACGGCAAAGCACTGAAGGGTCTGTTGCGGATAGAAGTCGTAGCCGCCCAGCTTGTCGGTAAAGTCGAGTCCCGGACCGATAATCGCCACATGATGAATGCTGCCCGGGGTCATGAGGCCGCCCGCCGCCATGGCTTTCAGCGACTCTTCCAGGGCCATGTTGGGCCACAGCACGGTGTCCAGCGAGACCCCGCGCGCGTGGTATAGGGTTGACACCTCCTCCATATTTTCCGGATGGTCCTTCTTTTGGCGCGCCTGGTCGTAGAGGAGTTGGAGCCTCTCCTGTTCGCGGAATACGCGCCCGACATTTTCCAGCAGGTAACCCTTCAGGCGATTCCGCTCTGTTAGGCTCGCGTGAACCCCAAAGGCCACGTGGGGATGGTATCCCTGCTGCTCCACGAGATGTGACAGGAAGATCAGCCGCTCGTTGTTTCCCGGGACTGCCAGGCCGCGCAGTAAATCATCAACGCGCTTGAATAAGAGGATCGACTCGGGTGTTTGATCGGGCTCGAGTTGCGCGGGCGCAAGCGCGGAGGCCGCGCGCGCGAAACCTTCGGCGGTGAAGCGCGGCTGGTGGGTGAACGACATGCCCAGGACCAGGAAATTCACCATGGTGTCTTCGTCGCCACGCAACAGCCGGGCGCGTGTCTGTTCGTCGTGCTGGGTGACCCATTCCGGCCAGAATGTTTCCAGGTCGGCCGGACTCTTGTCGCGCAGCTCGGCGGGCAGGCCGCCATTAATCGCCGCGAGAATGGATTGGGCTTCGGTGTAGGAGAGATTCACCGCAGAAGCTGGAACAGCGGGGGGCTTTTTCGTCTCCGGATTTGCCTTACTCAGTCCGCTCCCGGTTGCAGCCTTCATTGCTGGCGGACGAAGAATGCCTCTCGCCGTTTCTCCGGGCGCTCCTGTGACCTTTGGCCTAGCCGGCAGCTCTCCCCAAAGTGCGTTCCCCATCAGGGCGATGCCGCACATGAAACCGAGCAGATAAAGACCCTTGCGCATGAAATCTCCTGAAATAAAAGTAAGCCCTTCCTCAACCCTTACGACAGAAATCCCCAGGGGCGCCCCCAAGCGTCACCGGAGCCAACCAGTCTAACGTTTTTGACGCCCGGCAGCGCAACTGTTTTCTCCGCGAGGCGCGCGCCTACCTGAGCACGAGCGATCACGGTTGTTACACCGGTCGCGGCTGCCGTGAATTCATCCCGGGGAGAAAGGAAGCGTTCAAGGTGTGCTGGATCGGCAGAAAATACCCAAACGCGAAAAGTAATGAAATTGCCTTCTAAGGGTGGGCGCCAAATGCAAGTGAGCGGCCCTGCGAGCCTCCGTTCTTGAGGCCCGAGGCTCGTTCTCTCACGCAAATGTGGAGCCCTGGTACTCAAACCGCAGGTCGGGGACGTTCATTTTGGTTGAGCGGCCCGCTTCTGCATCAAGTCATGAAGCAAAGTCATCGGGTCGGGGTGAAATCCGGCGGCGAGCTTTTCCAATTCCGCGCGCTTTTCGGCAGGAAGGTGCGATCCAACGTTTTCCCGGTAGACTGCGCCCGCCTGGATGCCGGCAAAGGTCAGCCAGAAGTAGGCATCTTCGTAATTGGGCGCCCGGCCCGGACCCCCTTTCGCATTCAGTACCCCGGCGTTCCACGCCGCCTCGATCAGGCCACGATCGCCACCACGTTCGCACCAATAAAAGGCCGCATCGATGTCCGCCTTCGTCCGCCGGAGTGGGGAAATCAAACCTTGAGGAGTTATCTGCTGCGGCCCCGGGAAGACCCCTTGGTCAAGATCAAGCTCCGTGGCATAGGATTTGCAGAGGTTCAGCTCAGCCGTGTCCAAGCCCTGTTCACCCGCCCTGGCGTACCACTTCCTGGCCTCAAGGATATTCTTGGGAGAAGCGTTCTCGTAATACCAGCCAACTTCATTCTGCAATTCCGGATCGCCACGCTCTGCGGCTTTGATCTTCCACTTCAGGCCATTGGCGTTGTCCTTCTTCTCGTAGTAAAGGTCCGACAGCCGCTTCATCGCCGCATCGTCGCCCTGGTTTGCCTTCGCCAGCAAGGCCGGAACATCCAGGTTGCGATACGCCTCCGAGCGCTTGGCGGCGGAGGGCTTGCTCTCTCCCGCATCGAGATCAGCCTTGGTGATCTCCTCAAAAAGGTCGTTGGCATCGTCGGGACTCAACTTTTGCAGGGCACGATACGTCGCCAGCGCATCGTCGATGCGGCCCATATTGACTTCCGTCGATCCCAACCAGTATCGGGCCGACTTATCGATCGGCAATAATTGTACCGACCTCTGAAAAGCGTCCAACGCTTCGCCATACTGTTTGAGGCTGGAATACGCATACCCCAGCTCGTAGAAGGCGCCTCCATTGCCGGGTCCCAATCTCGCCGACTCCCGCAGATAGGGCAGCGCCTTGTCAAACTCGTTGGCGCTATCGTAAATGAATCCAATCTTGAGGTTCGCCATGGCCAGGGTTGCCGTGTCGGCCTGGAGCGTCAGGACTTTCTGATATTGCTCAAGCGCATGGGCATAGTCTTTGGAATCAAAGTACTTGTTTGCCAGCGCCATGACCTCGGGAGCCGTGCTCTCCTGCTTTGGCGTCCATCCCAGAGGCCGTGGCAAGGCGCCACATGCCTGGAGTTGGCCAACGATATCGCTACGCAGGATCGACGACGGCACCATGATTCCGTTGTGGAGTGGCCGGTCAGGAAAGTCCACCGCGCAATAATCATTTTGCGGGGCTGTGCGCGGATATCCGGCCATATCGCTGTCGTGCCGGCAATAATTCACCACGACAGTTTCCCCCTTACATTGGTATCTCACCCTGTAGCGTAGGCCGTCCCCGGATTGTGCGAAACCGATGGTCACGGCGGTCAGAATGGCAACTGCCAAGTAAGTCATTACGCCTAGGCGTCTTTTCGACATGATGATCCTCGCCGTGATTTGCCGCGCCTGAGGGTAGTTCAGCGCGCTTCCGTCCACTGGAGCGACGGCCCGCGAGCAGGCCGAATCCTATTTTCAGCACGAACTTGTTTTAAATTTCCTGCCTCTCCGGCAATGTACAACGGGGAACCAGTGAATTCAAGCTCCGACAGAGTTTTCCGTGCGAAGGGGCAACATGATCGCTTACGGCATCTCGGCGAAGGGAAGCAGCAGTGGCGGTTCGGCGAGAAATGGCAGGCGGGAGATTTCTTTTAGGGCGCGGGTGACGTGTTTTTCCTGCGTGGGCTCGAGGGTCATGACGAAGGGCAGGCGCTCCTTCTTGCAATCCGGCTCTTGCAGCACGGAATCGATATTGATGCGATGCCGCCCCAGAATGGCGCAGACGCGGCCCAGAATTCCCGGCCGATCGCGGACGACAAGGCGGAGGTAGGTTGCACCGACATTCTCGTCGGGCGGAGCAATCCGGGAGGGCCGCCAGTTGACGTAACCAAACGGGTTCATGCTGGAAGAGCCGGCAATGATGGCGCGCGCAATCTGTACGACATCGGAGAGCACGGCGACTCCGGTGGCTTCGCCCCCCGCGCCCCGTCCGGTGATGCTGGTGTTGCCGCCCTTGTTCCCGACCAGAAGAATTCCGTTGGTGGCGCCCTTAACGCCGGCAAGACGGGAATCCGTGGGAATCATCATCGGCCGAACAAAAATTTCCAGGCGATTACCCTGGCGCCGCCTTGCCCCGGCAATCAAGCGCAGAGTATGGTTCAGCCGGTGGGCGTAGGCGAAATCGACCTGGTCGATGTGTGTGATGCCTTGGACGGGGATATCGGGAACGTGGACGGCCTGGCCGAAGCACATCATGGCGAGGATGGCGATCTTGTAACTCGCGTCATAGCCTTCCACGTCAAACGTGGGGTCGGGCTCCGCGTATCCCTTTTGTTGGGCCTCGGCGAGCGCATCGGCAAAGGAAACCCCGCGCCGTTCCATCTCCGTCAGGATGTAGTTTGTGGTGCCGTTCAGGATTCCGTAAACGGCATTGAAGTGCTCACCCGCAAGGCCTTCGCGGACCGCATGGATAACCGGAGTCCCACCCGCCACGCAGGCTTCAATCCCGAGGCCCACCTGATGGGCGCGGCTGTGTTCAACCAGCTCCACTCCGTATTCCGCCATCAGTTGCTTGTTGGCGGTGACCAGATGTTTGCCGGCATCAAGAGCGGCCAGGGCAATGGCACGCGCGGTGGGCAGAATCCCCACCAATTCAACGATGATGTCCACCTTCGGGTCGTGGATCACCTTCTTCCAGTCGGAGGTAATCCGGACGGGCTGGTCCATCCACGAAAGGTCGCGTTTGTGGATGGTGCGGGAGCAGATGACTTCCAATTTCAGATCGCACCCGAGCCGGCGTCCGATTTCTTTCCGGTGTTCGGCAAGGACCTTCAATGTGCCGGTGCCCACGGTTCCCAAACCGATGACTCCAAGACCCAGGGATTTCTTTTGTTGCCGGCGCCCGGCTGGGGAATTTTGAGGTGGACGTGTCATCGCTGTGATTCCATCAAATATGGGAGAGTCTATTTAACTTTGCAATGAAGCGGGACAAATGGCAAGGAAAACTGCGGGGCACAAGGATACGCAAGGGCATTGATAAAACGGGTAAGTTTTTTCGCCAGAGTTCCGCTGGAAGCGGGCTTTGCTCCCTTGACTACTTCTCGAAGTACGGGTGCTTGGAGAGCGGCAACCGTGGCAACTGGCCAATGGGTGGTTTCAGGGAAAGCTCCTCGAAGAGAAGCGAAGGAGCGACGAAGGATGCGAGGGGAGCGCCCGCCTGGCCGGGGTAGAGCCGTCCGCCATAGGCCGCGAACGGAATGCTAAAGACGTACTGGTTCTGCGAGACCGCGGCCAAATCTTTGAAAGCCCCGTCATCCAGGCCGTCAAACTGGCCCAGGCGCGCCAGCTCTTGGTGGCCGTCGGGAAAAACTTTGTAAATCTCGCGTCCGACCTTGTTCACCTCAATGCCAAATTCTTTGTTGCGCGCCTTGACCATGTTGATCAACTCGTCTTTCAACTCCTGCTCGCTGGCCCCCTCCGAAGTGTTCAGCATCAAGTTGCTGGGCTGAGCGCCAAAGGTGCGGAAGCTCCCGGTACTTTGGGGAATGGAATCGACCGGATCGCGAGTATTCAGCAGGGTCTTGAGGTATCCCTGATCCACCAGGGTTATGGCCCGCGCCCGCACGCCTTCCTCATCCACGGAATGGCTGCCGAGCAGAGGAGCGCCCTGGTAGGCAGATTGCGTCGGGTCGTCCACAATGCTCATGGATTTGGGCAGCACGCGCGAACCAAGCCTTTCCTGAAATTTGCTGACGTTTTGCGCGGCGTAGGCTTCCATCTGGGGAATGTCGGAGACGGGCATGCGCATGGCAATGAGTTTGGGCGCCATGATCTGGCTGAAAGCCTCCGCACCGGCCGAACCTTCAAAAAGCACGGGACCCGTGTAGCGGTCCACCATGGGCGAGTGCCGGACCTGGGTCAGGCGGTCCGTCATGGCGCGAATCTGCGAAACAAGCTCGGCCTCGGGGGGAAGCGCATCCATCGACCGCACGGAAACCATCACCCAGTCCGGCAACATGCTTCCATCCAGCGCCTGGGTTTGCGCCATCGCCACGAGGTTGGTCGCAGCGTCGTCATTCGCGGTCGCAGTGCCTTCACTGTTCACGTACCAGTTACGTGTGTTGGTGACGGTGAGGCTGGCGGAAGAAGTGTAAATCTCCGGCGCCTGGCGGAAGACCGCAGAGAGGTTCTTGACCAGCGACTCCGCCCTGGGCAGATCCATCTTTACGGGAGTGAAAGGTTGCAGGTCGGTGACCGGCTGCTCCTTGCTGAAATCCGGCAGATTTTCCCGCTCCTGCCGGTTTTCCAGCGCCGCGCGTTTGCGCGAAAGTATTTCCAGGGCGGATTTATAAGCGGAGTCGGTGGCCAGCCAGATCTCCCGCCGTAATTCCTGATAATCGTCGTCGAGGGGCAGAATGGTGTTTTCCGACAGCCCGTTCTCCTTGGGCGGGTCGGTCATGAAGTTGCTGTTGTCGCGCTGATAGTCGCCCACGCGGACTTGCACGGTGAGAAAGCGCACGCGCGAGATGCCGCCGGTCAGCAATGCCCCAAAGGTCGCCGAGGTATCGAGCGAAGTCCGGTCCTCGACGTGGTAGGAAATAAAGTAGGGTTTTTCCAGTTGTTCGAGGCGCAACATCTGCATAGAGCGGTCCAGCTCATCGTGCAGCGCCTTCATCACGACGTCGTCCGCCGCGCGGGCCGGCAGGGCGAGCGCCGCCAGCAATAAAACACCGAGTCCGCGTGATACCATTTTTCGCATCCTGTTGCTCCTCAAAATCGCCTGCCGCCCGCAAACCGGAATCAAGCCGCCCGCCTCAATTGTCTGAACTTCCGCATGGTTATTTAATCGGCGCGGGAAGAATGGGGGCCCGTTGGTTCGATTTCTCTTTTTTCGCCACTTCGATCTGCGACACCAGCAGGTCGGGAGAGGACGCTGAAACCGGAACCGAGCCCGATTCCGCGCCGCACACGCCGTTAAACGTCGCGACTTCCCCATCCCCCGCGACAATCTTGCTGAAAGCGGTCAGCGGCGTGCCAATCAGGTTGACTCCGCGCACCAGTTCTTCCCGCCCATCGGGATAAATGCGGTAGACCATGATGGGCAGCACGTTGAAGGCATTGGGAGTGAAGCGGCTGGTCAGGGTGAATCCGCCCTGAATATCGTCAAAGAACAGGCCGAATTTCTGGTTCTGTTTCTTGACTTCTGCAATCAACTGCCGCTTTAGTTCCGCGCGCGATACCGGGTGGTCAACTTCGACGATCAGGTTGGATTGCCGCGCGACCGGGGCATTGCCCTGCTGCCGGCGGCCATGGCCATTGGAAGTGGAAAAGCCTTCAATGGGCGAACGCGACATCAGGAAATTTTTGAAGACGCCGTGATCCAGAACCAACACGCGCTGGCCTCTGACTCCCTCGTTGTCGTAATCGTAGTAGCCCGCAAGCTCTGAGGAACCCAGCTTGTGAATGGTGGGATCGGAGATGACGGAGAAGTTGTCGGGAAGAAGCTTGTCGCCCACCATCTTCTTGAACGTCTGGCCTTCATTTTCGTCCTTCTGGCGGTGGCCTTCGATGCGGTGGCCAAACACCTCATGAAAGAAAACGCCCGCCGCGCGTCCGGAAAGAATCGCCGGCCCCGTGTAAGGGTCAACGATGGGAGCCGCGCGCAGGGCCTGCAGGTCCTTGATCATCCGGTCCACAGTCTTCAGCACGGTCTCATCGGAAGGCAGGCCGCTGGGATCGGTGGCGAAGAAGGATTCATACCGCGGCAAGTCCATGCCGTCATCCGCCTTCATCTGCGCCGAGATGTAAAGGTAGTAGAGCGGGCGGGAGACCATGATTTCCGAACCGTCGCTGTTGACGTACCAGCGCGATTCAATATCGGCCATCAGCGTGGCCGTGGCGCCGTAAATGTCTCCGAAGCGGGCAAAGGGCGCAGTGTACCTGCGGGTTTTGTCCTCCCACACCTTTTGATCGACGTTCATGACCTTGAGTTTTTCGAAATGCTTCGCGGCGGGGGCGGGCGAGAAGTCGTCGGACTTGTCCTCCTGGGCGACGTTCACCTGAACATCGGTGGTGACGGCGGCAAGCTGCTGCACGGCCTGCTTGTATTTGAGGTCGGTGTAATACCAGAGGATGCCGCGCAGCGCATCGGGGTCGGGCTCAATGGGAACGTAGATCGTCGTCGGGCCGTCCTCGTGCATTCCATGCGTGTTGTCCAGATGCGGATTGCCCACGCGCAGATCGATATCCAGTTGCCGGCTGCGGGTTTTCTGGCTGGTTTGCAGCTTACCAAACGAACTGGTGACGTTGACCACCTGGTCATCGGTGATCTCATAGCTGGTGAAGTAAGGCTGCACGCGCTCGGTCAGGAAAGCCGTCTGGGAGCGGGCGAGTTCCGCCTTCATGGCGCCAATCAGGGCCGTGGTGCCAGCATCCTGGGCCTTTAGCGCGGGCGCAAAAATCGCAAGAAAAAAAGCAGTGACAAGGCGGATTCGTAGGGACAATCAAAGCCTCCGAGGATTCATCATCCTACGGCAGGCTGCCGCTTTCGTCAACTTACCCCTGTACCGGGGCGTGGCGTCGTTTGGAAACAATCACGGCCTATTTTTGACATGGACATTTTGTCGCTTCAAGTCGAGCATTTTACAATTCGAGTAACTGGCGTGTTTTCAGCATGTTCTCAGCTTCGGGAATCGAGCATTTTACAATTCGATAACTGGCTTGTTTTCAGTATGTTCTCAGCTTTGGGAAGGGAAAATTGCAAAAAGTTTCCCTTTGTTATCAATAAGTTCTCAGCTTTGGGAGCTTCACCGCCAACGGGGAGAATTTCACCAGGGAATTGCGGGGGGTTGAAGCGTCGGCCGGCGGCAAGCATGGCATTCTCCTCCAGTGTATTCTAGCCTACTATGATACCAATGTCAAGAGAAAAAATGCCGGGCAGGGGTGAAATTTGCTGTCGCGCCGATCCGGAATCGGCCCTCCGGCGGGCGCAGACCACCGCTAAAGAACCGAATTGCGCCTCCACCCCGTGCCGGGCAGCGGGGTCAAAATTGGGCGAGGATGGGTTTCCGCCCCCGCGCTTCACCCGCCAAAGGGAATGCCCGAACGCCGTCGGAGGAGCGGCGTCCGGGCATGGTCCTTTCGAAAGCTCCCGTGGGTTAGCCAAAAATATAAATTGGCCCCGCGAGGAGGCTGGGTTTAATCGTGAAGCCTGAACTCCACCTGTCCGGTCGTCGTATCCAACGTAAGCCTGGGGGCGCTAGGATGTTCGAAATCGAACATTCCGAAGAGCGAACCCGCCTTCACGTCGGTGGAATCGCCGCCGAGGCGTCCCAGTTTCCAGTTATCCTCGATAAAGCGAATAATCGAAGACTGGTCGGTCATCCGATGGTCGATGTAATTGGACTTGGCATACTTGGAAATCACCACCAGAGGCAGGCGAGGTCCATAACCGCAGCGGCCGGGCGCGCCGCCTTCAGGAGTCGTTCCGCAGGAACCGGGGCCGGCAATCACATCGTCATTTTCGCTGCTGGATTGATTGACGATGGGGTCCATCTGATGATCGTACCAGCCATCGGAGTCGTCGTAGGTGATGAAAATCGCGGTGTCGTCCCAATACCGGCTCTTTTCGATGGCGTTCACCGCCGTAACCAGCCACGTCTGCTCGTCCAGGGGAGTAGAATTTCCCGGGTGGCCGTTTTGGAACTTCTTGGCCTTCACAAAGGTGACGGAAGGCAGGTTGCCGCTGTCGATCGCCGAAAGAAACAGGCTGAGGTCGTATTGGTGATTGGCCTGGTCGGTGTAGCCAAGGGGACCGATGGGCGCCAGGTGGTGCGGGTTGGCCGTATTGAGGTTATAGGCGAAGCCGTTGTGGTGCGAAACATAATCGGTAACGTTGGAGAGACCGGTGGCGGAATCGCTGGACTTCGATGCGCAAGCCGCTCTGGACCCCGGCACCGCAGGATTCCATGGAGTAGTGGGTGTGAATCCTCCTTGGAACCATCCCCAAGTGATGTTCTTGGTGTTCAGCAGCATGCCAATGTTCGGGTCGGTGGTCATTCCGTTTGAGGTGGCAGACCCGCAATCGTCATAGCCGGCATCGATGTCGCCAATCAGGGTTCCCGTCTTCACACCACCCGCCATGGTACCCGCCAGCGACGAGCTCGAGTTCGCGGTGAAGTTGGTGGTTGATCCCGCCACGAGGTTCAGCACGCCGACGGTGGAGGGACCAAACATCGTGCCAAAGAAGTTGTCGCTCATCGCGTAGTGCTGGGCCCAGTTCCACATTCCGGTCACCGTGTTGCCATCGTAATAGCCCATCACGACACCGGCTCGCCGGACGGTACATCGGTGCAACTCGTTCCTGCCGACCCGGTATTCTGGACGAACCCGTCCATGAGCCCGTGATCGAAGGCCGTTTGCTCGGGAGTGTAATCATGGTTTTGATCGCTGGTGAGCGGGCAGGTGCGATCCAAACGAAACGGCTGGGTGGAGTTGGGATTTTGGTCAAGCAGGCCGCCGCTCAGGAGATTGTTGGCCCGCGGCGTATTCGGGGCGGCATGAAATTCCGGCTCATCCCGGGATTGGTGGCATACGGGTAGGTCCCAAAGTAGTGATCGAACGAAATGTTCTCTTGATATAACACCACGACGTGCTTGATCGGTGTCAAGGTTGGGCCATAGTGGAATGGCTCCTGCCCTTTATAAGTATTGGGCAATGCCACGGCCATAGCCATAGCCGCAAACAGCATGAACAGACGGCGAGGGTGCTTTTGAAATTCATGAAGTCTCCTTTGAGTGGGTTTTCCCTAGCGTCCGCCCACACGTCCGCGCAGGGAGAAACGCCCAAATATTGGCGCCGCCCAGGGACGCTGTGAGGGACACTTAGACTTAAGAGTGTAATATTACGGTATGTTCGTAGTTATCACTAATATGTTGCTGTATGATTAAAAGGCAAGTTCGAGGATGCGCGGGCGGGCGGGGGCAGGCGGGGCAGGACGCGGATGGTTCCCATCATGCCGCCGTCTTCGTGTTCAAGCAGATGGCAGTGATAGAGAAAGGTTCCCACGATGTTGGGGTCGCGGAAATCCATGCGCAGCTTAACGCTTGGGTACTGGCGGCTCTTGCCGTCCCAATAAGCCACGTTGATGGTGTCGCGCAGAAAGGGCTCATACACTGGAACCCCATTCCATTCCAGCAGGATGAAGTGAGTTTGATGGATGTGAAAGGCATGCACTTCCTGCGTGCGATTCTCGACGATCCAATCTTCCACGTCGCCCTGATGCACGGTGATGTTGGGTGTCGTCGACGTGGGGTCGAAGGGCGCGGGAGTTTGACCCTCCACCGTAATAAAGAATTCGGTGGGGCTGGAAGGGTTTGTGGGATCCAGTGCCTTTTC
>CAVTDA010000100.1:0-15591 GCA_963733285.1 uncultured Acidobacteriota bacterium | reverse complement strand
AGGCGCGCGCCTTTTTTATCGCTTCCTCTCCTACTCTACCGACCCCAAGTGCGCAACCACTCCCGACGTGCCGCCGACATATAATTCGATGCGCCACCCGTGATGCAAAGCCGCCGATAGACGATGCGGGGTAGTGTCGGGGGACCAGCGAGGGGGCACGACGGAAAATTCGCTCTCGCGAATAACCTTTCCCCTCGGAGGGGTCGAAGATCCGCCGTGGCGGAAGAAGGTGGCTGAGAAACGAAGCCGGACGAGGGGGCACTTCACGAAGACTCCAGTTCCCTCTCCGAGGGGAGAGGGTGGCCGAGGTATGAGGCCGGGTGAGGGGTCTCTTCGTCCATCGACCATCATCCCCTGCTCGATTTGTTGCGGCACAAACGGAAGGAACCGGCCTATTATGATGAATCCATGCCTGGGCGATACCGGCGGCTTGGAACTTTAAGCGGGAATACGAATGAAACTTCCTGGTGGAGAGCGCGCGGTAGTAGACATTGCGAAATTGCGGGACTACTGCCTGAACGACCTGCATCCGCGTGGACGCCACAAGGCTCGGGTTTTTGCCTCAGCGCTCGGTCTCACCGTCGCCGATGTGGACGTGCTACAGCAGGCGCTTCTGAATGCTGCTCGCGAAGGTGAGGCCCAGAATCTGACCGTGATGATTATGGGCAGAGATACATGATAGACTTGGAAATGAGCGGTCCTCGGGGGCGGGCAACCGTGCGGAGTTGTTGGATCGTTTTGCACGGAGAAGATTTCCCCCGCATGACCAGTTGCTATGTACGGTGAGTGAGGCCAACATGGAGAACATCAAACCCTTTGCCGTCGTCGCGCTTCTGGAAGACAAGCCGGAGCACGGCCTGCATCGTGGACAGGTTGGAACCGTCGTGGAGCCGCTCGCCCCCGGCGTGTTCGAAGTCGAATTTTGCGACAATGAAGGACGGACCTACGCCACGCTCGCCTTGCGTTCTGCCGAGATCATGATTCTCCATCATGACCTGATCGAAGTGGGATGAAGGCTCCACGATACGGACGACGCGTCAGTTTTCCGCATGGGCTAGATTCGCTAACCCGGTAGCCGCGGCTCCTCAAATCCAGCTCTTGAATTCGGGGCTCTTCCTCTCCTGCCATCACGCCATTTCCGATCTCATCGGCGCCTGCCGGCGATTTCTACGGATTTCCCGGATTTGCTCCAGAAAAGCCACGGAGCCAGTCTGAAGAACGAACACTCCGCGCTACTCACTCTAATAAAACGCCTTGAAATCTCGGAGAAGCTAAAATACGATTTACCTGCATTTGTGTAAAAACGATGAACAACCGCTCTTTCTTCAGCCAACACTTCCAATCTCCAACTGGTTGCCTCGCGGTCGCTGTCGTGTTCGTGCTGGCCTTGAGCAGCCCCTGCTTCTGCGGACCGATTCATGATGCGGCCAGAGGGGGCGACTTGGTCAGAGTCAAGGCGCTAATCAAACACCATCCTTCACTGGTTTTCACCAAAGACAGTGAAGGCGAGACTCCATTGCATTGGGCCGCAATTAAGGGCCACAAAGACCTTGTGGAATTTCTACTAGCCCGCAAGCCGGATGTCGATGCCGGCGACAATGAAGGCGCCACGGCTTTACAAAAAGCGGCGTTTAATGGTCACAAAGACGTGGTTGGACTGCTGCTCGCCAGCAAAGCTGCGGTCAATTCTAGGAGCAATATTGGCCAGACTGCTTTGCACGCAGCTGCGCTCATGGGCTTCAAAGACGTGGCGGAATTGCTGCTGGCCAACGGGGCCGAGGTCAATGCGAAGGACAACAAAGGTGACACGCCCTTGCACTTGGCGGCCGTAGGTGGACACAAAGACGTCGCAGAATTGCTGCTCGCCAGGAAGGCCGACGTCAACGCCAGGGACAGTGATGGCTTCATGCCTCTTCACCTGGCGGCCAATAAGGGCCACAAGGAGGTAGCGGAGGTGCTGCTGGCCAACCATGCCGACCTCAACGCGACGGGCAATAAAGGCGACACCCCCCTGGACCTCGCGGTAGCTGGAGGTCAAACGGAGATGGTGGAATGGCTGCTCGCCAACAAGGCCCAGTGCAATGCCAACGGTGGCACGTCTTTGCACGCTGCGGTGGTCTTTGACCTTTACAAAGACGCTGCGGATTTGCTGCAAGCCAGCGCGGTCAATATCAATGCCAAGGACTCTTGGGGCCAGACACCTTTGCATTACGCTGCTTTCAAGGGTTATAAGGACGTGGCGGAATTGCTGCTGGCCAATAAAGCCGATCCTCTTGCCAGGAACATTCAGGGCAGCACACCTTTGCACCTGGCGGCCTTTACGGGTCACCTGGAAGTGGTGGAATTGCTGCTGGCCAGCAACGCGGATGTCAACGCCAAGGATAATCAAGGCGCGACACCTTTGCGCTTGGCAGCCGTCAAGGGACACGCAGAGGTGGCGGAATTTCTCGCCTGCACGGCGGCCACGAATGAACTTGATTGAAACCCTGCTGTCTCCGGCGGCACGAAGAAAAAGCAGACTCAATCAAGCCGTTCCAATTTCCCCTGGGAATTTTGGGCTAACAACCGAAAGGATTGACCAATGCTCACCTCGTGCTTTTTGAAGAAGCTCCTCTGCGTTGTGGCGATCAGCATTGTTGTCGTATCAACTCAGATATTTGCAAACTCGAGCGATGATTCATCTGGCCAACGTGTCTATTTTGGCTACCTTGGCAGCTACAAAGTCCTGTATGCAGGTGGAAGGGTGAAACGAGACCCTGTTTTCCCTATCAAACTCAAATCAGGCGATAAGTTAACCCTGCAAATTGGATCCACGAACGCACCAGTGGCAATTCTCGGGCTCCAGTCCGCCAGCGGGTTGCCGGTAGCGATGGATGACCGCGATAAGATTACCCTCTTCAAAAGCAAGAATAAAGTAGCTGATTATTTCAGCTCCTCGGATGTGACCGAAATCAGCTTTGGGTTAAATGTTCCCCAGCGAGTAGGGGCAGTCATCGGCGAGGTTGTTCCGCCGGGCAAACCAGGAAATCGATACATTGGTCTAACCTGGACCGAAACCGGTGACAAATGCGGAGTGGTGTTTCAAGTGGAGGAGAATGACTTTGATCGCCTCTTGTCGGCTCTCCAACGTTTTACGGGAAAGAAAGCCGTCGACTCGGACAAACCCTGAAGGGATACACTCGCCCGGCAGTGTGCTAACTCATCGAGATTCCAACAAGAATCCGGCCGTCTCCGCATTCAGAGGAACTCGGATGACGCGGTCTTGTTTCACCGGCAAAGTGTCAGAATGGAAATCATTGCTAAGGGGATTTTCCAAATGAAAATGAGATGGATTATTTACTGGACTATCTTCCTTGTCCTTGCCGTGGTTTCATCGTCCGCGAAGGATCATCCCATCGCGAGAAAACGGCCCCCGCTTGTATTTCAGATTGATCGAGCGATCGTGACACGGGAAACGCAATCATTTCGAAATATTGAGATTTCAGCTTCCCCGCAAGAGTTGGGTCAAGGCTCGGCGCACGCTTACGCGAGAAATGACCCGACCACACCGGATCCATCAGAATCCTTCGTAATCGTCACGTTCAGATTGTCGAATGTCAAACGCAAGATTCAGCTTATGGAAGGCGACGTGCAGCTTGTCGACGGCAAGGGAGTTTCCCACCGATCCGTGGCAGTGCGCTGGACGAACGCGGGGGAGTGGAATCCGTGGTCCCCATTTTGGACATTCGAGCTCGCCCCCAAGAAGGATACCGTCACGTCCATAATATTCAACGTGCCGACGGATAGGATTTCGGGCGCAGTGATCAGGTTTCAGAATTCCACTTATCCCGTATCTGTTGGCAACTGATTCAGGACCCAGAATTGCCATGAAGGAGTGAGGGAGAAATTCGGTCGCTGGCTGGCGCCGACACCAAACGCAGGCGTCCCCGCCGGTGTACCAATTATGGCGCGCAATATCAGTGTTAGCTAAAGAACTTCCAATTCAGACAGAAAAAAGGCGATGACAATCGCTGCGTAAAATTTGGGGCTACGGTACTTCGGGCTCCCGCGGGAGCGCGGAGCGCTCCCCTACCAAACATCGCCGAGCGCTCGCCCACCAAACATCGCGTCGAGCGCTCCCCTACCAAGGCACCCTGCAAATTGCAATCCCGAAATGTTGCTTGCTGGGCAACGACAAAGGACCGCAGAGGAATTTGTCTCGAAGCCAAATACCTCTTCGCTACTCCGCTGGTTTGCTTACCTGCCGCTTTTCGCGTACGATACCGATTTGGCAGAATAGTAAGAAGGAGGCCGGTCCGTGACCATCAGTTTGCCGCTCCAACCTCAAGAAGAAGCCCGTCTGATGGCTGTTGCTCAGGCCAAGGGCCTCTCGCCTGACGCGCTCGTTCGCGAGGCTCTGGACAAGATTCTAGCCGAGTCGCCGGCACTGCCGGCACAGCCCAAGAAATCGGCTTATGGGCTGCTCTTCCAAGTATGGCCAGGGTCCCGACTGAGAAGGAAATCGACGAGAACCGCCGCGAGATGTTTCGCGGCTTCGGCGAGGATCTTCCGTGATCGTCGGCGTTGCCGATACGCATACCGCCTTGTGGTATCTGCACAAAAATCCGCGGCTATCGATTACAGCGCGGACATTTATGGACGATGCCGCCCAGGCCGGCAACGACATCGCTCTATCCCCCATCAGCCTTGCCGAGATTGTCTACCTGGTCGAAAAAATCGGCTGCCGGTGTCCGCATACGAGGACTTGAAGGCCGCATTGGCCGATCCCGCGTACGTCATCGAAGAAGCTCCATTTACCGCCGGCGTCGTTGAAGCGCTGCGCCAGGTGCCGCGCGCCGAAGTGCCGGACATGCCCGATCGAATCGTGGCGGCCATAGCAGTTTTTTTGCGCGTGCCCGTCATCAGTCGGGACGGGCGCATTCGGTCCTCTAGCCTTCAGACGGTCTGGTGATCGCGGCGGACGGGTCTTGCGACCGACGGATACCTCTGCGCTCCGCTTCCGCGAAGATTCTTGTGTGAGGCGCCATTCCACCGTTATACTGGCAGCATGAAGTACCAGGACATCATTACCATCGAGCCGGGTAAGCGCGGGGGAAAGCCTTGCATCCGAGGGATGCGTATTACCGTCTACGATGTGCTCTCCTACCTCGCTTCCGGGATGACGCACCAGGAGATTCTGGCGGATTTTCCCTACCTGACGGGAGAAGACATTCTGGCCTGCCTCAGCTACGCGGCTGATCGGGAGCGCCAACAGTTGGTTGTACAAGGGTGAAGCTCCTCTTCGACCAAAACCTCTCGCCGCGACTTGTCCAGCTTCTCTCCGAAATCTACCCGGGTTCCACCCATGTTTTCACCATTAAGTTGGATCAGGCCTCCGACCGAGAGATATGGAATTATGCGCGCGAAGGTGGGTTTACCCTCGTGACGCAGGATGCCGACTTCAGCGAAATGAGCGAAGTTCGAGGTTTTCCACCCAAAGTAATATGGATCCGCCGCGGCAATTGTTCCACCGGCCAGATCGAGTCGATTCTCCGACAGTATCGCGAAGCAATTGCCGGCCTCGAAAAGGACGCCACGGCGGGCATCTTCACCGTGCTTTAGGCCGCTCCGCCCCATCAATCAAAAGTTTGTGCCTCGACGTAGCACCTCAATGCAGCTATGGCTGTGCGTTGATTGGGATGGTGGTGCGGATGGAGCCGGGCGCACGGGAAATCAGCGCTCGGCTCCGGAGTTAAGGGCGAATCGGTGGGATTCAATCCCCGTTAGAAGTGACGTTGCATGGAAGAGTGGCCGGAAGACCGGTGTGAGCCGGGGCCGCGGCGGGGGCGGAAACTGCGTGTCGTGCGGACCGCGTGCGCGGGGCGGACCTCCACGGGATCGGGATCGGTCGAGGGCTCGCCGCTTTCGGTCATGCGTTGCATGCGCATTCCCAATGTCCGCTCGAGGTCGGCCAGCTCGCGATGCTGTTCGCGGGCAAACAGAGTGGAAGCGACGCCGCGCTCTCCGGCGCGACCGGTGCGTCCGCGCCCGATGGATGAAGCTATCGGCGTCCATGGGCAGATCGTAATTGATGACGTGGGCGATATCCTGCACGTGGATTCCGCGCGAGGCGACGTCGGTGGCCACCAGAATCCGATAGTTGCCGCGCTGGAATCCGGCGAGTGCCGCGCTGCGCTGCGACTGCGTGCGGTCACCGTGAATCATGGCGGCGGCGAATCCCTGGCGAATTAGCGTCTGCGCCAAACGCTCGGTTCCGCGCTTGGTGCGGGCGAAAACCAGGCAGCGGCCCTTTTCGCTCAAAAGAATCGTCTGAAGCAGTTCCTGCTTGCGGTCGTGTGAAACTTCGAAGGCCTGCACGCGCACGTTTTCCGTGGGCTTGGTGGTGGAGCCGAAGGTGAGGCGTACGGCGTTCTTCTGATAGTCGTTGACCAGGCGCGCGACCTCGGGGGCCATGGTGGCGGAAAAGCACATCGTCTGGCGCTCAGTGGGCAGAATACCCACGATGCGGCGGATGGCGGGAAGGAATCCCATATCCACCATGCGGTCAGCCTCATCGAGTATCAGGATGCGCAGCGTGCGGAAATTGATCAGCCTGCGCCCCAAGAAATCTTCCAGACGGCCGGGAGTGGCGACGACAAGCCTCGCGCCACGACGCAGCGTGGTGAGTTGCGTCGATTCCGACAAGCCTCCAACCACGAGGGCCGCGGGCTCCAGACGCTTGCCGCGCAGGGCGTTGTATTGATCAACCACCTGCATGGCCAGCTCGCGCGTGGGAACCAGCACCAGGGCGGCGATTCCGGCTGCCGCATTTTGCAGCAGGTTTTCCATGATCGGAATCAGAAAGGCGAGCGTCTTGCCCGTTCCGGTTTGAGCGGTGGCAAGGACGTCCTTGCCCGCAATTCCTTCCGGAATGGCGGCGCCTTGCACGGGCGTGGGAATGGTGAATTTCGCTGCGGCCAGGCGGTCCTGCAGATAGGGTGAAATCGGTAATTCGGTGAAACTTTGCATTGAGTAAATTCTTCTTTTCTCTGGTGGAGGCAGCTCTCGCCGCGAGCGCAAAAATTCGCGCGCCGACAGAGTCCTCTCTGCCCAGACTTATTGAGATTGCGCTGAAGACGAACGGAGGGAAACAGAAGGTGAAACTTTCGATTCAGACTCTTACCCTGAAAAGCTGTACCACACTGCCGCGGTAATAAGCGCTAATGAAGTATACCACATCTGTAGGCTTTGGCAATAGCTTACTTAAAATGCGATAAATTCTCCATCTGAATTCGGCCCGCCGCTAATTCCGGTTGCAGCCGTGCTTTTCATCGCCGGGTAGCGTATAATATCCCTTACTCTGCGCTGCCCCGATTGCACGCCATCCCCACTTCACAACGCAGAAAAATCGCGGAGTGTCCGCAATGTGGCACACTGCGCCAGGCGGCCCTAGATGTCTGGGCTGGCGGGTGCAACTCACTGTAAATAAATCGCTTGTGCGCAATTCATGGGGCGAATGGGCGGCGATTCTGAAAGCGGACTAATGGTTCCATTACAAAATCTTTATGATTTCTTTATGTCTTTTCCGCTAGAGTCGAAGACAAGATGTAGGCCCGTTCGTAAGGAGCGGAAGCGAAGTGGATTTGATTTGCACAAGAGGTCTCCAGCCTCACTGAGCTTATCCTGCTCCTTACGAGGGGCGGCTGCCCGATTTATAACCGATGACAAGCGAAGATCAAAGCCAGGCCCCGTGGCGCTGTTGAGTGCCGTGGATGAGAAGCGCAGCGAATGCCGGAGCGAGGGTGGCCGCCGTCGACCATCCCCGCGCCGGCACTCTTTATCCTGCTCCGCTCCCGGCGCTAACAAGGAGACCTCATGGACGCGACTGTAGAAGACAGTCATAAGCCAGCACAACCAGGATCCAGCATCACCCTGCCGCGCGTGCTTGTGGCGACGACGGCACTGCTCTCATTCATAACCTTCTGGCAGGCCGCCGCAGTCGTTTTGAACGATATGGGCTCGTCCGCGTTCTACGCGGGCGCCATTGCTGAGAACTTTGTCGGGAAGACAGCGCCGTGGTTCATTTTGGCGATCATGCTGATTCGCCTACGCGGTGCGCTCGTTGTATATCGAAAGCTGCAGCATGTTCGTGCGCGGCGGCGTTTACCGCGTGGTGAAAGAGGCGATGGGCTCCACCCTCGCCAAATTCTCGGTTTCCGCGCTGATGTTCGACTACATTCTGACCGGCCCCATCAGCGGCGTGTCGGCCGGCCTCTACCTGGTGGGGTTGCTGAACGAAGTCCTCCACTACTTCCGTTCCAGCATCGTGCTGCCGGTGAATGAATCGGCGGCGGTCTTTGCCGTCCTCGTGACCCTCTACTTCTGGTGGGAGAACATCAAGGGCATCCACGAATCCAGCGAAAAGGCCCTGAAGATCATGTACGTCACCACGGTGATGGTGGTGATCATGGTGGTGTGGTGCGTCTATACGATTTGGCTGCGGGGCGCGCACCTTCCCCCCCTGCCGACGCTTGCGCACCTCACGTATTCGAAAGACGCTTTGGGCTGGCTCAAGCACTCACGCCTTCCCTACACGGTGGGATTGGTAGGAGTCCTCATCGGATTGGGACATTCGGTTCTGGCCATGAGCGGCGAGGAAACCCTGGCGCAGGTTTATCGCGAAGTTCAGCACCCCAAGCTGAAGAACCTCGAAAAAGCCGGCTTCGTCATCTTCGTTTACAGCCTGATCTTCACGGCGGGCGCGACGTTCTTTGTAGTGATGATCATCCCCGATTCGGTCCGCGCGAATTTCTTCGATAACCCCATCGGCGGCCTCGCGATGTACCTGGTCGGCCGCTCCTCCTTCCGCCTGCTCTTTCGCGGATTCGTCGTCCTGGTCGGAACCCTGATGCTGGCGGGCGCGGTCAACACCGCCATCGTCGGCTCAAACGGTGTCCTGAACCGGGTTTCCGAGGACGGAATTCTTCCCGGATGGTTCCGCCAGCCCCACCCGAAATTTGGAACCTCGCACCGCATTCTCAATTTGGTGGTGGGACTTCAGATCCTCACCATCGTCCTGAGCCGCGGCAACATCTTCATCCTGGGCGAGGCTTACGCCTTCGGCGTGATGTGGAGCTTCGCCATGAAATCGCTGGCCGTTCTGGTGCTCCGATTTACCGAGCCCGGCCCGCGCGCCTTCCGCGTTCCCCTCAACCTTCGCATTGGGAAAACGGAAATTCCCATCGGCCTGGGATTGATCACTCTGTTGCTGATTTCGTTGTGTACAGTCAACCTGTTCACCAAACAGGTGGCCACGATGTCCGGGGTGGCATTCACTCTCGTCTTTTTTGGAATCTTCACAGCTTCGGAAAAGATCTTCCACAGCAAGTCTCAAGCCCATGCCGGCCTGGACCAGTTTAACCTGGAGCCCGGGGAGGGATTGACGCAGGATTCCCTGGGGGTAAAGCCGGGAAGCATTCTGGTTATGGTGCGCGACTACAACACGCTCTATAACCTCAACGCGGTTCTGGATCGCACCGACACCCGCAAACAGGACGTTGTGGTGTTGCACCTGCGAATACTGGCGCGCGCCAGTTCGGGCGAGCATCCCCTCGAGGCGGATCAGCTCTTCGGGGTCAAGGAGCAGACGCTGTTTACGCAGGCCCTGAGCCTGGCGGAAAAGCGCGGGAAGACGATTCATCTCGCGGTGGCTCCGGCGACGGACAAATGGGATGGCATCATGCGAGCCGCGCAAAGTCTGCAAACCGCGACCATCGTGCTGGGAGCCTCGCCCTCCCATACGCTTTCCGAGGAGGCGCGCATTGCGGGTATGGCATGGGAGCGGCTGGATGCACCGCGCCCGAACCTCAATCTGGAAATCCTTTCGGAAGAGGGCCTGCAAAACATTTGCTATCTTGGTCCGCACGCGCCCCATCTCACCTCGAAGGAAATTGAACTGCTTCACTCCATCTGGCTCGACCTGAGCACGGAGCTCGCTCCGGAAGAGCTTCACCATCACGACGTGATCCATCTCGCCCTCAACGAGCTGAAAGATGAACTTCAGCAGCCCAATTCCAACCGTGAACGAATCCTTGCGGATATGCGGGAACATTTGCGCGAGATCCAGAATCGGCGGATAACTTCCCATTAGCAGGGCCTGCCGGAATTCTGCCGATGCCATGGGCAGAAACGGAGTCGAAAAGCGCCGCGTCTGCACGCTTTCCCCATTTCGGCTTCGACCCGGCCCGCACCTTCCGCCTATAATATTGGGCTGGACCTTCAGCATATTTCTTCAGTCAAGGAGTCGCCTTCATGTATAAGCTGGTTTTGTTGCGGCACGGTGAGAGTGTCTGGAACAAGGAAAACCTTTTTACCGGCTGGACCGATGTTGGCCTGAGTGAGAAAGGTCTGGAAGAAGCCAAGGAAGGCGGACGGCAGCTTCGCAAGGACGGTTTCGTTTTCGACGTTGCCTACACCTCGGCGTTGAAGCGCGCCATCAAGACCCTTTGGCTTGCGCTGGAAGAGATGGATCAGATGTACATTCCGATCCATAACACCTGGCGGCTCAACGAGCGCCACTACGGCTCGCTCCAGGGCTTGAATAAAGCCCAAACGGCGGCAAAGTATGGCGAAGACCAGGTGAAAATCTGGCGCCGGAGCTATGATATTCCGCCGCCGGCGCTGACCCAGGACGATGAGCGCTTTCCCGGGAAAGATCCGCGTTACGCCGGCCTGAGCGCGACGGAATTACCCCTGACTGAGTGCTTGAAGGATACCGTCGCCCGCACGCTGCCCTATTGGCACGAGACGATTGCTCCCGAGGTGCGCGCCGGCAAGCGCGTGATTATCGCCGCGCATGGGAACAGTCTGCGCGGGCTGGTGAAGTATCTGGACAACGTTTCCGAAGCCGAAATCGTGGGGCTGAATATTCCCACCGGGATTCCGCTGGTCTACGAGTTGGGCAAGGACCTGAAGCCGCTGAAGCATTACTATCTTGGCGATCCCGAAGCCGTGGCGCGCGCTGCGCAGGCGGTGGCGGATCAGGCCAAACGAAAAAGTTAATGTGCGGTGATTCTTACCTTTTTTATGCTTGAAAGATCGGTATGATCGGTAATATTACTGCCGATATGAGCGATTTATGCATTCGAATCGATCTCGGAGTTGCAAGCCATCCTTGGGGAGCAGCCCCGCCGCCTGCCGTCTCTCCCGAAATATCAATCAGCGCACTCCCCACCGCTGAAAAAGCAGGAATTTCCGAAAAAGCCGTCGAGACAATTTGGAAGCCAGACGCGTTCCACTGTGGAATCTCTGCTGCGGGTTCTCAAGGCGCTGGACTTGTTGAAGAGCAGTCCAGACGCTTGCGCCCAAGCCGTCCATCAGTCCTCTGGCTTTATTGCAGAGCGCCAAAGGAGCGCCGGCGCGTTCGCCATCCCCTTCGGGCAGAAAGTAACTCATGAATCCGGTAGGTGGTGATCGAAGTTCGGATGCGGGGAAAGCGAGTCGGAGCTGTGGCAGCGAACCCGGGGCTTCGCTGTTTTACGCCTTTTCAGTACGATCCCCGCCTGGAAGCAGAAGGGAATTGAAGTTGCGCCATTTACCATGCCCCTTTCCGACCGCACGCGAAGACCTTTCGCGTTTCCCTCGCTTGCGAAAACGACCTACCTCGGGTCTTCCGGGTATGCTGGCCGATGCGCTGCCCGAGTGATTTCGGCAATGCCCTGATCGATGCATGGATGGCGGCCAGAGGCATCGCGAAAAGCTCGGTCACCGCTCTCGACCGAGCTGGCCTATATGGGCGAGCCGGGGCACGGGAGCCCTGGAGTTTCATCCGGCGCGGGGATCGCACCAGGAAAGCGCAACGCCGGTTGCGATGAAGGGGCTCGTCGAAGAGGCCGCGCGCCGGCTCGTGCAGGGCAATTTCTCGGTCGACGAACGAGGCCAAGGCCGCGCTCGCCAACATCATCAAGGTTGGAACTTCGGCGGGCGGCGCGCGGGCGAAGGCGGTCATCGCCTGGAATCCGAAGACGGATGAAGTCCGGAGCGGCCAATTCGACGCTGCGCCCGGATTCGAGCATTGGCTGCTTAAATTCGACGGCATCGGGAAAGACAGAGAGCTTGGGAACCGGCGAAGGCTACGGACGGATCGAGTACGCCTATTCCCTCATGGCGAAGGCGGCGGGCATACGCCATGTCTGCCTTGCCGGCTGCTGGAAGAGAGCGGCCGGGCGCACTTCATGACCAGGCGCTTCGATCGCGAACTCCGGCCCCGCGGCCAGACCCGCAAACACCACGTGCAGACGCTCTGCGCGATGAATCATCTTGACTTCAGACAGCGCTGGCACACACGCCTATGCGCAGTTGTTTATGACGATCGCGAATCTCGCCCTGGGAGACGAAGCGATGAGCCCAGGCTTTCAGGCGAATGGCGTTCAACGTAATGGCCCGAAATTGCGACGATCACACCAAGAATTTCGCGTTTCTTTTGAAACAAGGCGGGTCGTGGGAGCTGGCGCCGGCTTACGACGTGACTCACGCTTTCAATCCCAAAGGCGCGTGGACCTATCAACACTTGATGGGCGTGAATGGAAAATTCCAGGGGATCACGCGTGACGACTTGCTCGAAGACGCCGACCGCTTCGGTGTGCGGAGAGCGGTGGAGATACTGGCCGATGTGCGGGCATCAATAGAAAGCTGGCCGGATTTCGCGCAAAAGGCCGGGCTGGAGGCGTCGTTGCGCGACCGCGTGGCTTTGGACTTTCGTCCCTTGTGAAAAAAAATGCGGAAGTTCGCCGCTTGGGGGTTCGCGAACCCTCCCGAAACGAAACGTGAATAATCCCTCGGGATTAGTTCATCTTCACATACTTGGCGCTATCGGGGACGTTCAACTCAAAGGTTGATGAAGGCAGGAGGCGGTTGACCTTCATTCCGGAGTAGGTTGCGACCAGGTAGTCGCCGTCGGTCTCAAAGAATTTTTGTTGCGAGGGGAGCCAGGACTCTTCGCTGACCCACATCTGGATTTTGGTAATTTGCGAGGAGACAGTGCCCTTGCGCGGAATGAGTTCCAGCACGACGGTCGAATCGTCCTGCAAGTCCTCTTCGCGCAGATACTTCACGTCGTAGGCCCTCTTTAACTCATTCGTATCCGTGCCAAAACCCAACAGAAGGAATTGCTGAAGCAGGTCGCTCTTTTGATCGAGGTTGTATTCCTGAACCTGGTTGATTTTGGGGAGGAATATCTCGCCGCGATTTCTCTTGAAAAGAATGGCCTTGTTTTCGGGTTTTTGGATATCGATGCGAATCTCCGGAGCCTTGCCGTGGCGATAATAGAGCATGCCCGATTCGGTGGACTTGTCATCCACCAGGACCGTGACCTTGGTGTAATCAAGATTCGCGGACAAGGTGTGAAGCTTTTTGGAAGCTTCATTCATTTGCGAGAGAATTTCAGTAAGGTCGGTGTGATGTTTGCCCTTACGAGCGGAAGAGGGCAGGGGGAGCGCCAATATCGAAGCGACAGCGAGCACGACAGTCAGGCAATTCTTGAAGACTTTTCCCATATAAATGCATAAAGACCCGGCGCCATCCAGCAGCGAAATAAATTCCTGCCCCCGCGGGGTTATTCCTCGACCATTACAGTATAACCCAGAATCACTTGCTGGCGGTCGCGGACAGCATCGATGGATTTGATGGTGAAGGGTTTCTGGAGACGCCGTTTGAGGATGATGGGGATGGCATCTTCGGGTTTCTGGGCGAGCGAGTCGACCAGTCGGGCATCCAGAAGGAAGCTGAAGCTCTTGTTGACGTGACTCACCTCGATGATCCCCTGCTGGTGCCGCAGGTCGGACAACTGCAAGGTGGGCCGGTCATTAAACCAGGATCGCGGGGAGAGAAAAATGAAGGCCAGGATGAGGATGACGATGACATCATATTGCCAACTACCCCGTTTGTAGGCCCAGAAGACGCTGCGAACGACGGCCAACTTGATCTTGGCGCCGAGGGAGGCCAGAGAAGTTTGCGCGTTGCCCGCCCCCGCGGTATCAAGAACCTGCTCCGGAATGTGAGAGGGTTGGGTCATAAGTCGCAAGAGAAAAATAGCGGGAATCGTGGAAGGAATCAATCGGAAATAATGCGTCCATCCTTCATGCGAATCGTTCGGTCGGCGACGCCGGCAGCTTCCGGGTTGTGGGTGATCATCAAGATGGTCTGGCGAAAGGTCCGGTTGAGTTCCCGCAACATGTCGAGCACGATCTGGGAATTTTCCGTGTCCAGGTTGCCCGTAGGCTCGTCGGCGAGGAGAATCTTGGGCTCGCAAATCACCGCACGGGCAATCGCCACGCGTTGCTGCTCTCCCCCCGAGAGCGCGTAAGGACGGTGATTCAGTTTGCCTTCAATTCCCAGCATTTTGGTGACAATATCAAACCGATGCGGATTAAATCCGTCACCTTGAATATGCTGGGCGATCGAAATGTTATCGCGCGCGGAAAGCGTGGGCAGCAGGTTGAACCGCTGAAAGACGAACCCAATCTTATGGCGGCGGAAGCGCGTGCGGTCGGCGTCGGACATCAGGCGAAAATCGTTGCCGTCGACACAGACGGCGCCATCCGAGGGGCCGGTCAAGCCGCCCAGGATATGGAGCAGGGTCGATTTGCCGCATCCCGAGGGACCCACCACCGCGACGAATTCGCCTTCCTGAACCACCAGGTCCACGCCCCGGAGCGCAGGCACATCAACCTTGCCGATTCGATAGGTCTTCTTTAACGACTTGGTAGAGATTATCGGTTCCACTTGATCCTTGCGTTAACTCCACGCCGGGCGCGCCATCGGGAGCGGGGTCTGCCCTCTGCCACTCACCGTCCCCTTAGCGCAGACGAACTGAACCGGGCGCGGGTTACTCATACGCTAGAGCGTCGACGGGGTCAAGCTGCGCGGCTCTCAGGGCAGGGTAAAATGCTCCAATGCTGCTTCCAATGAGCGCCAGGCCTGCGGCATAAAGTCTCCAATCCCAGGTCATTTGGACCGGGAGAGTGGGGAAAATTCCCAGCATCGCCCTGCGTGCCAGAAACGCTACGATATACCCGGCGATGATTCCCCCTGCCGTCAGGAGCGCCGCCTCTCTCATGATGACTGAAATAATGTAGGTTTTCGACGCTCCCAACGACTTCAGGATGCCGATTTCACGCGTGTGTTCCGTGATGGTGGTGTACATCGACAGAAAGATGACGAGGAACCCGATGCCCACTGCCAGACTGATCATGACGGTAATAAAGTAGTTGAGGCCGGGCACGTTGTTCGAAGTCATCAATTGCATATACTCTTTGATGGGTACGATGGTGTACGTCGGCAGCAAGGTTCGAATCGCGTTCGCGGTCTGCTCGGTATAAGCCGGGTCGGTACACTTGACAAAAAAAGTCGTAGCCTTGTTTTGGGCTCCCAATAAATCTTGCATGGTCGCCAGGGGAATGAACATGCGTGCGCCCTTGCCATGCTCGACAATTCCGGCGATGCGGAAATCCTGATTCAACAGTTTGATGGTCTGTCCCACCCGCGAATGATTGGCGCGCGCGTAGATGTCGTCGACGAGAATGTCGTTTGGCCCCTGGAACGGTCCACCGGCAT
>CAVTDA010000099.1:0-7273 GCA_963733285.1 uncultured Acidobacteriota bacterium | reverse complement strand
GGCTCGAAGCGATGGTTGGCAGCCGCCGATACTTAAGACCGTTGCTACCACCGGGCAGGGCGTTACGGAATTAATCCAGACGCTCGACGAGTTTCGAGTTTTCAGCGCGAAAGGAAGCGCGCAAGCCTCACGCCAGAAAGAGCACTGGCGCTCGCGGCTCGCCGAATTGCTGAGGCAATCGCTGTTGGAAAGGGTGATTTCCCCCCAATTCGATTCTGCAGGGATGGACCAGCATGTGGCGGGATTGGTTGCGCGGCAGACTGATCCTTACCGTGTCGTGGATGAGCTTCTCGCGACGCTGGCTTCACCGACGGGGGGTTTAAGCGGATGGAAATCCCCCGGTGCGGGCGGGCGTCAAGATTCATCATCTGGGAATTGCCGTCGAATCGCTCGGCGAAGCGGTGCCGGTTTTCCAAAAACTTACCGGGCACCCGCCGGCGGCGGAAGAAATCGTCGCCGACCAGAAGGTTTGCGTGGCTTCATTCCATCTGGACGGAGGGCGCGTGGAATTGCTCGAAGCCACCGCGCCGGATTCGCCGATTGCGAAATTCATTGCGAAACGCGGCCCGGGAATTCATCATGTCGCGCTGGCGGTAGAGGGTTTGAGCGTGAAGCTGCAACAACTGGAGCAGCAGGGAATCCGCCTGATTGACCGCGCGCCACGGCGGGGCGCGGAGAATGGGCTGATTGCGTTTCTTCATCCTTCCAGCACGGGCGGAGTGCTCATCGAATTGGTCGAGGAATAATGAAACTTGGGGCTTTTAACGTACACGCGATTTCAGATGGATTTTTTCATCTTGATGGCGGGCAGATGTTCTCCGTCGTTCCCAAAGTGATGTGGGAACGGAAAATACCTGCCGATGCGCGCAACCGCATAAGGCTGGGATTAACCTGCCTGGTAATTCAGACGGGCAAGAAGAACATTCTGGTGGAGACCGGCATCGGCGATAAGTTTGACGCGAAATACAGCGAGATTTACGGCATTGAACATGTGCGCACGCCTGCCCGACGAGCTTGGCAAGTTGGGACTCGGCCTCTCCGACATCGATATTGTCATCAACACGCATTTGCATTTTGATCATTGTGGATGGAATGTTCGGAAAGACGGTGAAAAGCTTGTACCCACATTTCCGCGCGCAAAATATCTGATACAGCGCGGTGAGTGGGAGGACGCCCACCACGCAACGGAGCGAAATCGCGCCAGCTACATCGAGGACTTCTTTGATCCTGCGGCGGCGCAGACGGAATTTTTGATCGGTGATACGGAAATCGTTCCGGGAGTGCGCGTTGAAATCGGCACCGGCCACACGCGCTGCATGCAATGCGTCTGTGTCGAGTCGGAAGGCCAAACCGTCTACTTCCCATCGGACCTTGTGGCCACGAGCGCGCACCTGCCTTATCCCTGGATGACCAGCTTCGATCTTTATCCGCTCGATACGCTCGCCAACAAGAAACGGTTTTTGCCGGAGCTGGCGGAGGCTCAGGCCATACTCGTCTTTGCCCACGATCCGTCCATGTTGTGGGCGCGCCTGTCAAAAGTGGATGGAAAGATTGTTGTGAAGCCGGTGGAATAGATTGCGAAATTCGAAAGTTTGAATTGAGGAGGAAGCTTGGCCAAAGCAAAGATTGGAGTCATCGGAGGCAGCGGACTGTACCACATGCCGGGCCTGAAAAAGGCGAAGGAAGTTCGCATAACCACGCCGTTCGGCAAGCCCTCGGATGCCTATGTGGTGGGTACGATGGAAGGCAGGGAAGTCGCCTTCCTTTCGCGCCATGGCCGCGGCCACTTGATTTCGCCCTCCGAAATCAACTTTCGCGCCAACATTTACGGCTTCAAAAAGCTTGGCGTGGAGCGCATTATTTCCGTCAGCGCCGTGGGCTCGCTGCGGGAGGATTACCATCCCACCGACATGGCCCTGCCGGCGCAATTCGTTGACCGCACGCGCGGGCGAATCTCCACTTTCTTCAGCGGCGGGCTGGTGGCGCACATCGGTTTTGACACTCCCATCTGCCCAACCGTTTCCGGCGTGCTCGAACAGGCCACGCATGATGCCGGCGTCACGGTCCACGTGGGTGGAACTTATCTGTGCATGGAAGGGCCGGCGTTCTCCACGAAAGCGGAATCGAACCTCTACCGGAGCTGGGGGATGGATGTTATCGGCATGACGGCGATTCAAGAGGCCAAGCTCGCGCGCGAAGCGGAAATTTGCTACGCCGTTCTCGCCATGGTCACCGATTACGACTGCTGGCATCCCGGGCACGATGCGGTGACGGTGGTTCAGATTCTCGATTATCTCGCGCGCAACGTTGAGAACTCGCAGAAAATTGTGGGCGAGGCGATCCGCGCACTGCCGTCCGAACGAAATTGCAAATGCGCCACGGCGCTCGCTCATGCCATTCTGACCGATCGCAAAAAGATTCCCGCCGCGACCAAAAAGAAGCTGGCTCTCCTGGTGGGCAAGTATCTAAAATGAAACCTGGCGTCACATTTCCATTCGAAAGGTAACCGTTCCCCCTATGTCCTTACTGGTCGTTGGTTCAATTGCGTTCGATTCGATTCGCACCCCTTATGGCGAGGTCACCGAGATTCTCGGCGGCTCGGCAACGTTCTTCGCAGTGACGGCAAGCTGGTTCACCGATGTCTCGGTGGTGGCGGTGGTGGGGGAGGATATCGGCAAGGAGCATCTCGACGTGTTTCGCCAGCGGAATATTGATACGCGCGGCGTCGAGCAGGTTCCCGGGCGCACGTTCCGCTGGAAGGGCGAATACCGCGGCGACATGAATCAGGCCATCACGCTTGAGACCCAGTTGAACGTTTTTGAAAGCTTTACTCCCAAGATTCCGGCGGCCTATCTCGATTCGCAATTTCTTTTCCTCGGGAATATCGTCCCGGCATTGCAACTCAATGTCCGCAAGGCGCTGCCGAACTTGAAAGCGAGCGGCCTTGATACGATGAATTTCTGGATCGAGGGCCAGCTCGACGACCTCTCGAAGGTTCTGGCGACGGTGGATATCCTGCTGCTGAATGATGGCGAGGCGCGCTTGCTCTCCAAGCAGGGCAATTTGAAAAAGGCCGCGGCGACGATTCAGAAGATGGGGCCGCGCATCGTGGTGATCAAGCGTGGCGAGCACGGCGCGACGCTGTTCAGCGAAAAATCCGTCTTCACCGTTCCCGCGTTCCTCCTCGATCAGGTCTTTGACCCAACCGGCGCGGGCGACACCTTTGCCGGTGGATTCATGGGGCATTTGGCTCGCACGGGAGATCTCTCCGACGGCAATCTTCGCCGCGCTGCCGTCTATGGCTCGGTCATGGGCAGCTTTGCCGTGGAGGAGTTCGGCGTGGGCCGCCTGCTGCGTCTGACGCAAGCCGAAATCGATTCGCGCTATCGCGAAATCAAAAACCTGACGCATTTCGATGCCTGATTCTGCCGTCGATCCGCGCGCCGAGCAAACCGAGAGATGGCGCATTCCCGGCCTCGCCCACGGAATCGTTGGACTGGTGATTGCCGGCGTCACGTGCGCCAGCCTGCGCTTCTTCTACACGCACGGACTCTCCAACCTTTACGGTGACGGCCTCGCCCACATGGAGGGCGCGCGCCGAATCTTCGACTCCACCACTCCCGGGTACGAAGAAATCGGCAGTGTTTGGCTGCCGCTTTACCACCTGATCTGCGCTCCCCTGGCGCAAAACGATTTCCTCTGGCGCACCGGACTTGCGGGTGGAATCGTTTCGTCGATTGCCTTTGCTCTCACCGCGTATTTGCTCTTCCGTCTGGCCGCCGAGTTGAATCAAAACGTTTCCGCCGGACTCCTGGCTCTGGCCGGAGTCCTCTTGTGCCCCAGCCTGCTGTACCTTGCCAGCACACCCCTCACCGAGCCGCTGGCACTTTTGTGGGCGGTGCTCGTCGTTTACGCGCTCTTTCGATATGCTCAATCGGGCTCGTGGAAGGCGTTAGTCGGTGCGGCACTCGCTGCGTTTGCGGGGACCCTGACGCGCTACGAAGGCTGGAACATCCTGCCGTTTGCGGTGCTGCTGGTTTTCTTCCTCCGGCCGCTGTCTTGGCGGGAACGTCTGGTTCGTACCTCGTGTTTGCGGCATCGCAGGTTTGGGCCCGTTATTCTGGTTGATTCACAACGCGCATCGGTATGGCAATCCGCTGGAGTTCTACAATGGACGTGGCTCGGCGAAGGATATTTATGCTCATCAACTCGCGACGACGGCATTCGCGTACCCTACCGACGGAAATCTGCTTCTTTCAGCTCATTATTACGTTGAAGACTTGAAGCTGGTGATTGGAATGGCAGCGCTCGCCCTCGCGGTCCTGGGTGTTGTGGCCTGGCTGGCGGGATTGCGTTCGTCACGTCATTCCTCAGTGGCCGTGCTGTTCTTGCTCCCCTTGCCATTTTATTTTCAGGCCATGGCGCACGAGGCGATTCCGTTGTACGTTCCGACGCTCTTTCCCTTCGCCCACTACAATCTTCGTTATGGAATTGCGATGATGGCGGCAATCGCGCTGTTTCCGTCGTTCGTTCTTTCCCATCGCCTGACGAAACCGCTCAGGATTTGCTTGCTCATCGTGTTCGTGGCGATCCTCGGGTGGCAGACACTCACCATGATCCGAGCGGGCGCACGAGAATTGCCCGTGATTGCGGAAGGTATTCTCAATACGCCTTGTCGTGCCCACGATCAGAAGGCTATCATCGGATTCCTGCGCGCCCACTACGATGGCCATGGCGTTCTGGTGGCCTCGGGAAGATGGCCGTGCGTCATGCCCGAGGCCGGCATCAATTTCCGCAGCACCTTCGGCGATCGCAACCGGAAATACTGGGCCAAAATGCGGACCGAGCCGGAGAAATATGTTGCATGGATTATCCGTGGCGACGGCGATACTGTCGATGAATTGATGGCGACTTACCCTGGCGCATTCCGAAATTATCAAGTGGTCGACCAGGGAAAGTTCAAGGGTGAGGGTGGCTATAAGATTTATCGCCTGCGAAAGTTGTGACCCCGGGCGACGAAATGAAAACTCTTAAGGCATGGGATTGGTAGGAATGGCGGGCTTGTTCAAATATGCGCAAAGAAATTCCGTTTATTAAATACCATGGGATGGGAAACGATTGGGTGGTTGCCCGCGAAACCGATTTGCCCGCTGGCCTGGCCAAATTTTCCCGCGCCATCCTTGACCGCCACACGGGCGCCGGCGCGGACGGTCTCATCGTCGTCATGAAGCCCAAAGTGCGGAGCCATGACGCGCGCATTCGATTCTTCAACGCTGACGGCAGTGAGGCCGAGATGTCCGGAAACGGGATTCGATGCGCCGGCGCATACGTTGCGGAACGCAAGCCCGCATTGTGCGAAATAAAGATCGAAACGGCTTCCGGGGTAAAGACGCTGCGCAAAGGGAAGTCAGGCGAAGGCCGATGGATATTTCGTGTGCAGATGGGCCCGCCCATTCTCACCGCGGCGGAAATTCCTTTCGAGCCGAAGTCAGCCGGATCGCCCATCCTGCGCTTCCCCATCAAAACGCACCGCGGGGATTTGCCCGTCACCGTCACCTCGATGGGCAATCCGCATTGCAGCGTTTTTGTCGCGGATTTCGATTCCGTCGACTGGCGGCGGCTGGGAAATGAGATCGAGCATTCGCAGTATTTTCCCAATCGCACCAACGTGGAGTTTGTCCGATTGATTTCTCAAAATGAAATTGAAGTGCGCTTCTGGGAGCGCGGAGTCGGGCACACGATGTCATCCGGCACAGGATCATGCGGCGCCACGGTTGCGTCGATCCTCAACGGCCTGACCAATCGTCGAGTTCGCGTGCGCACCGAGGCGGGAGTTTTGGAAGTCACCTGGCCCCGGGGCGGGGAGGTCACCCTGACCGGCCCCGTGGTGCGCGTCATGAGCGGAAAATATCTCTACGCCCCCGAAGGCTGAAAAAGCTAGGGGTGAACGTAGAGATAAAGTTTGTGCGGAATATCGTTCTTGGAAGTGACGTCAATCACCTGTGTCGGTTCCCACCCGGGAATATGAAAATCATGACAAACGATGCGCGTTCCGGACCGAAGTTCGCGGTCGAGCTTGGGCCGAAGCTTTTCGTTGGAGGATGTCAGCAGGTAGAGCGTCACAACCGTGGCCCGGTGGATGCTGACCTCGAACATGTCTTCGCACATGACGTGGGCGCGATCGTCCAGGCCCAACGCTTTGATCCGGTCTCTCGACTGACGATAGAGGCCGGGATCGATTTCGATTCCCACCGCCTGCGCGCCGTACTTCTGCGCCGCCGTGATGACGATGCGGCCGTCGCCCGAGCCCAGATCATAGACGACGTCATCGGGCTTGACCTTGGCGAGGTCGAGCATCTTTTCCACAATATCTTGCGGAGTGGGGACATAGGGCACGGTTTTGAGCAGGGAGATGGAACCAAGCCCTTTGGCATTTTGCTGAGGCGCGGCCAGGCTGGAGGAATCTTGCGTCAGGCCGAGAACTCCGGCCATGGTCAACGCGAACCCCGCCAGGAGAATTCGAAAAACGCAGACACGATTTGAATTCAGCATGACAGGAATTCTACCGGCATCCTTTGACATTGTCGAGTCGTACGCATTGAGGAAGCGGGGAGTCCAACCGAGTCTCCCCTCCGACTGACGAACCCTCTTGCGCTTCCAGCGGTTACCGCCTAGGCTTTTTCGGGCGCCTTAGCGCCTCTTGCGTGAGTATGCGGACTCTGTGCAACTTTTGATCAGAATCAGAAATTGGAGAACCCGATTGGCCCCAGCCTCAATTACACCGTGAATTGCAACTGACCCACACCACCGCAATCGTTATCGCCACATGATCGGCACGGCATCTTTACGACCACCGGCTTTCTGGCGGGCGATCTCGGCCGGCCTTCGCTGGTTCTGGGGATGGCTCGTGGGCGGTGTCATTGCGATTGCGGGGTGTCTCTGCTACTCGGAACTGGGCGTCAATCTTCCCGAGTCGGGCGGCGAATACATCTTTCTGCGCGAGGCGTGGGGCCCGATGTGGGGATTTCTCAGTGGCTGGATCTCCTTTGCCGGATTCGCCGCGCCCATTGCGGCAGCAGCCCTCGCCTTTTCCGCGTATGTGGCCCAGTTTTTTCCATCGTTCGATGTTTCGGGATCAACGCCAGGCGCCACCGGATTGGGAGGGTGGGTCCACTTCTGGCAATGGACATCTTCTCGCGGCCGGGATTGTCTTGGGATTTTCCCTTGTGAACATGGTGGGATTGCGTTTGGCGGCCAGAGTCCAGAATCTCGC
>CAVTDA010000098.1:0-33882 GCA_963733285.1 uncultured Acidobacteriota bacterium | reverse complement strand
CATGAGCCGTAGCGAGTTTGCAGACTGGGGATAATTATCGATGATGTTTTTGATAGAGTCTGGCAAGCCGACCGATCTTATTCCATAATGCAACGTGATTCCATAGCGCATTTGCCGCCTAGGGCCTCTAATTCTATACTTCAGAGGGAAAGGCTGGCCGCGCCCGAAGTCCAATACCATATCGCCTTTTCGCGGGTCACCGCGCCTTCACAAGCTCAAACTTACGATCCTCAGGGCCTGGGGACAGACGGCGGCGTTCGCTCGAATTGGTTTCTCCTGCACGAAGCTCAATCCAAAACTCGCGATCACATTGTCGACAATCCTCGCTTCAATGAGAATGGTCATTTCGTGTCACAGCGGCACATCAAGACTCAAATGAAAGGAAAGGGATTTGAATTTGCTGGGCGAACGGGGGACCGCCCGGAAGGATTAAGAAATCCCGCCTGTTGCAATCGCTTGAAGACTCATTAAGCCCAGCGGTCGTTGCACGGAAGATTCCAAGGAAGGAAGACATCGTTAACAAAAACATGGGTAGCAATCCAACTGAAAAGCCTGTCCCTCGATCTGCAATGCCAACGCTCCCAAAAGTCATGGTGGCGACGACGGCGATGCTGTCGTTCATCTCCTTCTGGCGGGCCGCAGCGATCGTCCTGAATGACCTCGGCTCGTCCGCCTTCTATGCGGGCGCCATCGCCGAGCAGGCCATCGGCAAGGCCGCGCCCTGGTTCATCCTGGCGCATCATGCTGTTCTCCTACGCCGTGCGCGCCATGTATATCGAGAGCTGCAGCATGTTCGTGCGCGGCGGCGTTTATCGCGTGGTGAAGGAGGCCATGGGCAGCACGCTGGCGAAATTTTCGGTCTCCGCGCTGATGTTCGATTACATTCTGACCGGCCCGATCAGCGGCGTTTCCGCGGGCCAATATCTGACCGGATTCCTGAACGAATTTTTCGCTACGCTTCCACCTCAATTTTGTTCTTCCCGATCAATCCACCTCGGCCGTTTTTGCCATCGTGGTGACGCTTTATTTCTGGTGGGAGAACATCAAGGGCATTCCCGAATCCAGCGGAAAAGCGCTGCGGATCATGTACGTGACCACCGTGATGGTGGTCGTCATGCTCGTCTGGTGCTTCTACACCGTCTGGGTGCGCGGGCTTCCACCTTCCGCCGCTGCCGACGCCGCGCAACTGACGTTTGCGACCGAGCTCGCTCGGGCTGGCTGAAGCATAGCAGCCTGCCGCATACGGTCGCGTTGATCGGAATTTTGATCGGCCTGGGGCATTCGGTTCTGGCCATGAGCGGCGAAGAAACGCTGGCGCAGGTCTATCGCGAAATCGAGCATCCCAAGCTGCCGAACCTGGAGAAGGCCGGCCTCGTCATTTTCGTCTACAGCCTGGTTTTCACGGCGGGCGTTTCGTTCTTCGCCTTCATGATCATCCCGGATGCGGTTCGCCCGCAATACTTTGGCAACCTGATCAGCGGCCTGGCCATGAATTTTGTCGGACCCTTCACTTCGGCTGGCTTTCCAAGGTTTGTCGTGATCGTCGGCGTGCTGATGCTCGCCGGGGCCGTAAACACCGCCATCGTGGGATCGAACGGCGTCTCAACCGGGTTTCCGAGGATGGCATTCTCCCGCAGTGGTTCCGCCGCCCGCATCCCCGATTCGGGACTTCCTACCGGATGCTCAATATGGTCGTCGGCCTGCAGATCCTCACCATCATTCTGAGCCGCGGCAACATCTTCCTCCTCGGCGAAGCCTACGCGTTTGGCGTGATGTGGAGCTTCGCGATGAAGGGCCTGGCGGTGCTGGTGCTTCGCTACAAGCAGCCGGGGAAGCGCGATTCCGCGTGCCGCTGAATTTCACGGTGGGCGGGGTGGAGATTCCCGTGGGCCTTGGCCTTATCACGCGACATTGTTTGCCCTCTGCATCATCAACCTCTTCACCAAACAGGTCGCGACGCTTTCCGGCGTGGCCTTCACCTCGCCTTTTTCACCGTGTTTACAATTTCCGAACACCTGACCCGGTCCAAGCAAGGCGAACATCATGAACTGGATCAGTTTCACCTGGTTCCAGGGGAAGAGCTTACGCCCCAAAGCCGTGGGCATTCGGAGAAACGTACTGGTATGGTACGCGACTATCACACTCTTCACCATCTGGCTTCCGTCCTCCGGCGCGTGAATACCGCGCGTCAGGACGTCGCCGTGCTACATATTCGCATCCTGCAGCGTGCGGCTTCCGGCGAAAGCGGACTGGTTCCGGAGCAGCTTCTTCAGTTCCACGGAACAATAGCTCTTTACTCGGGCCCTGGCCGTAGCCGAAAAGGAAGGTAAAAGCATTCACCTGGCCGTAGCCCCCGCGACGGAGATCTGGGAGGGCATCCTGCGCTCCGCGCAATCCCTGCAATCCTCCAGGCATTCTTATGGGATCCTCCGCCATCATGGAGGTCAATGAAGAGGCGCGGAAAGCCGGCCTTGCCTGGGAGAAATTCTCCAACCCAAGCCACATCTCTCCCCTCGAGATCCATGCCGACGATGGATTGGAGGAGATTTTCTACCTGGGACCACACCGCTCCACATCTGACGAAGAAGGAGATCGACCTTCTGCACAAACTGTGGTTGCGCTTTGTACGCAGTTCACCCTGAGGAAGTCCACCATCACGACATCGTTCACTTCGCCCTCAACGGAGCTGAATGACGAAATCGCTCGCGGCGAGGAACCGGAGGCCCTGGGAAGACTTCGAGACCATATCGCGGAGATCAAATCCCGCCGCATTACCCAGCATTAGCCCCACACCCGGTTTGCGGCAGGGGGAATCGGGCGATGCGCGCATTACCTCCTAGGGATTGCGCATGGACGGCGTTGAATCCCCCTGAAATCCAATCCAGCGTTAACTTCCCTCCTGCGGCAATCACCACGGCATTGAAGCCATCCATCCCATGTTGATCCGGGCTCGTGCCGAAAAAACCACGCGAATTAATAAACGGAATAAAATGCGGGAACTTCAGAGTCGAGTTGTTGCGGAAAAAGGGTCCGAAAGGCCGTGGATTCTCCCAGCACTTTTTCAACGACCTCGGAATTTTCCTCGGGCTCCAAGGAACAAGTGGCATAAACCAGGAATCCCTTGTCCGTCAAAAGGGGCAGTGCGTTTCTAAGGAGCATGCCCGCCTGCAGGGCCGCGAGGCGCGTAATGTCGTTTGGGGTCAGCCGCCACTTGATATCCGGATTGCGCGCCAGCGTGCCGGTTCCCGAACACGGCGCGTCCAACAAAATCCGATCAAACTTCTGCTCAAAGGGCAACGGCTTCGCGGCATCCAGGCGCACGACCGAAATTCGAACGGCCCACGGTATGGATCGAGGCAAGAGTTTCACCAATGTGCGCAGCCGGGCGGCGCTCCGGTCACATACGATCATCGTTCCCGAACCCAGCATTTGCGTAACCTGCCCCCCTTTCATTCCCGGAGCCGCACAAAGATCGAGAACTCGTTGTCCGCTTTCCGGCGACACAAGCTCTGCCACCAATTGCGAAGCTTCATCCTGAATTACGACGCGGCCTTCCCGATATGCGCGGGTGTTTTGCACTTTGACCCGCTTGGACTCTCAGCCCACTTTTCACCCGTAGCGGCAGGGCGAAACGATGATCCCTTCAGCTTCCATTCATTTGGATCTCGGCAGGGTCAACGCTTGAATCGACCATCCGCAGAGTAGTCCCAGGTGGAGTGAGACTGGCATACGCGATTCGAAGGGCCCCTGTCGAACTCGCCTAAGTAGATCCTGAGGATGGGCGAGAACGATTCCACCTTTTCAACAGCCAATCTGGAATAGCACGCTTGACGCTTTCTTTCATGCCGGAGGAAAGCGCATCAAAGAACCCGTTGCCAAACCACCGCTCCTTCGGGGGCTCAAATTTTCTGAGAACGGCATTCACGAACACCGCCGGCCGAGCGCTTTTTGCGCCGCTTTCGCCATCTCCACGGCCTCGTCCCACCGCGGCACGTTTCGGGATTCTTTCCAGGAATTGAATCTGGTAAACGCCCATACGCAGAATCGTCAAGCTTCCGCGTCGAGCGCAGCGATTTGCCGCTTTCGAAAGCAATCCAATTTGATGGTGGACTCGCCCCGCCAGCGCAATACCCCCATGACGATTTCGGTTGTGAGGCGACGAGATGGGCTCCTTGAGATTGGAAACTTCCGGCGCCTGCAATTGATCGATGACCATGGCCTGGCGGGTTTTATTCTGAACAGGATTTGGTAGGCGACTTTGCGGGCGGGAGAAACGGGCATAAGCTAAACGTTAAGGGTTGAAGGCAAAAGGATAAAAAAAGAAAACAATCACCTGCCGATTGACCCGCTACTCAACGCATTCCTCTGGATGGATTTTAATCCCTTGAAGATTCGTACGAGCCGATAGACGGTTGCGGCCTTCCAACTGAACTTCTCGAACGTCCAGCACCGTATCGCCACCGCAAACGATTCGTAAATTGGCTCGATCCGCAAGGATTGTTCCCGGGGGGAAGCGCAGATGACGCCCCCGCTTGGGGACGCGATGCCGACCAGATGTGCAGCCGCTTCTCGCGAAACTTCGTGTGGGATCCCGGCCAGGGGGCTAATCCCGAGTCCGATTCCAAACATCCATTGCCGGCAGACTCCAATCGATGCGGCCATCCTCTTTTTTCAAAATGGGCGCAAGCGTCGCCTGCGAGTGATCTTGCGGATGGGCAGTCGAGATCGCCGCGTTCCAGGCCGCAGCAGGGTTTCAACCATTAAATCCGCCCCGATTTTGCTCAAGCAGGCCCGCCCAAAATCTCCGCCGTGTCGTTCCTCTTCAATTGCGACTTCCCTCTTCAGCAGAATGTCTCCCGTGTCCAGCCCCTTGATCGATACTTCATCGTTGTTACACCCGTCACCTGTTCGCCGCGAATCAGCGCCCACTGAATCGGCGCCGCGCCGCGATACTTGGGCAGAAGCGAGGCGTGAAGATTAATGCAGCCGAGCCGCGGCAATTCGATCAGCCATGGTGGAAGGATATGTCCGTAAGCAACGACCACGGCGGCGTCCGGTTGGAATCGCGAGAGGAATTCCACCGTGGCGGGGTCCTTCAAGCGCCGGCTGGTAGACTGGGAGCCCAGCCCTCAAGGCAGCATCCTTTATCGGCGGCGCGTGGACCTTGTACCCCCGCCCGCGCGGTTCGTCGGGATTGGTGACGACAAGATCGACTCGCAAATTTCTCGGCAATGAGTCTTTCCAGGGTGGGCACGGCGAAGTCGGGAGTGCCGTAGAAAGACGCCAGACTTCATAAGCCTAAGAGAGGAGGAGGTACGGAAGACGGGAAGATGCGAGTTGATGAAAAAATGCGAAAAAGAAATTGAAGAATTCAAAAATACCTGCAATTTCTACCACTCCCCCGCTTTGACCATTTTGCGCACCTTGCGCTTGATCGATTCCCGCTTTAGACGTCCAACGTGCGCGATGAAAAGTTTGCCACCCAAGTGATCAATCTCGTGGCAGAACGCGCGGGCCAGCAAGCCCTCACCACTCATGGTAAATTCCTTGCCGTGAACGTCCAGCGCTCGCACCGTGGCGCGTTCGGGGCGGGGCGTCTTGGCGCGAAAGTCGGGAAGGCTCAGGCAGCCTTCATCCTGCACTTGCTCGCCTTCGACGGAAACGATCTCAGGATTCGCCAGCACAATCTTGGCCGATGAATCCTCCCCGCAAGTCGTGTCAACGACTGCCAGGCGCAGGGACAATCCAATTTGCGGAGCGGCCAATCCCACGCCATTCGCTGCGTACATGGTCTCAAACATGTCTGCCACGAGCTTATCCAGTTTGCCATCGAATTCGGTAACGTCGCACTGGTGGGTCTCTCCAGGATTTCTCTGCCGTATTTAACGATGGGATAGATCATAGAATTTGGATTCAGGGATCGAAATAACGAAGCGGATGACTCGATCAGAACTTACGTACCTGCTCCTGGTACGCGTGAAAATTCCGCAGGGTCTCTTCCATCGAGTCTCCGCCAAACTTTTCCAGGAAGGCCCGGGCCAGAATGAGCGCCACCATCGATTCACCCACCACGCCGCCCGCCGGCACCACGCAGATGTCCGAGCGTTCGTAGGCGGCCTTTACCGTTTCTTTGCTTTCAAAGTCCACCGACTCGAGGGGACGCCGCAAGCTGGAAATGGGTTTCAAATAGCCGCGCACGATAAGATCCTCGCCGTTGGTGATTCCCCCTTCGAGGCCGCCGGCGCGATTGGTTTTGCGCGTGAATTTCTCCTGAGCGCGGTCGTATCCAATTTCGTCGTGAACCTCGGAGCCCATCGCCGCCGACCCCGCGATGCCGCTGCCGATTTCCACGGCCTTTACTGCTTGAATCGACATCACCGCTTGCGCCAACTGCCCATCGAGCCGCTCGTCCCATTGCGCGCACGATCCCAAGCCCGGAGGAAGACCGCGGGCAATCACTTCAAACGTGCCGCCGACGGTATTGCGCTCCTCCGTGGCGCGATCGACCACAGCTTTCATGCGCGCCTCAACCTCGGGATCAACGCAGGCCAGCAGGATGTCTTCCCGGTCCCTTAGCGCCAAGACCGCTTCAAAGGGAACAGGAGAATCATTGAGGCTCACCTCGCCCAGCGCCACGACGTGGCTGGCCACTTCCACACCGAAGCTTTTGAGGAAAAGTTTTGCGAGCGCGCCAACCGCCACGCGCGCGGTAGTCTCACGGGCGCTGGCTCGCTCCAACACGTAACGCGCTTCACGAAAGTTGTATTTCAGACACCCCGGCAGGTCGGCATGGCCCGGGCGTGGAGGAGAGAGAGGTTTGTACTTGGCCCGCGACTCCGGGCGATCCTCGACCGCCATCGCGTCCTTCCAATTCTCCCAATCGCGGTTCACAATCATTATGGCGATGGGAGAGCCAATGGTTTCGCCGTGCCTCACGCCGGAGATGAATTGCGCCGTGTCGGTTTCAATCTTCATGCGGCCGCCGCGTCCATACCCGCCTTGCCGCCGCCTCAGTTCGCGATTCACGAAGTCAAAATCGACGCGCAGACCCGCGGGCAATCCCTGGATGATCGCAATCAGTCCCTGACCGTGTGATTCGCCGGCGGTTTGAAAACGTAGCATGTCTCACTCTTTGACGCTGCTGATGCGCAGCGCCCTATATTTGAAATATAACGAATTCTTCGTGAACGGTCAAAACTCTGATTATCTTTCTAGGAAAGATCCCACGAGCCGTGGAACCCCACAGGCCGGGCGGATGACCTTAGCCGAATGTGCCTTCGGACAAAGCTCAGCCTAGGGCAAATCGCGCGAATTGCTTATACTTCTAGTCTATAATTCTGGGAATTTGGGATTTCTATGCGTTATCTCTTGCTGAGCGACATTCATTCCAACCTGGAGGCTCTCTATGCGTGTCTTGAGCTGGCCGCCGGGAAATACGGCCAGGCAGTGTGTTTTGGCGACCTCGTCGGCTATGGCCCCGACCCCAACGAAGTCATCGACAAGGTCCACAACCTGTGCAAAGTGGTGATTCGAGGCAATCACGATAAGGCATGCTGCGGCATTGACGACGCCAAGGATTTCAACATCTACGCGCGCATGGCTACGGAATGGACGCACCAGGCGCTCACGCCCAGGAATCTCGAATATCTTCGCGCCCTTCCGCAAGGGCCTGCCCTGATGGAAGGTTTTATCTTCGTACACGGCTCGCCCAACAATGAGGACGAGTACATTATGGGCCCGGTGCAGGCCCTGCCCTTGTTGCAAGCGCCGGAGTCTCAACTTGCCTGCTTCGGCCACACCCACGTGCAAGGCGGCTTCACCCTTTCGAATTCCGGCCGCTTCCAATCGATCCGAATCCCGGCGACCCCCGATGGCCTGACGCAAATACTGCCTTTGGAGGACGGTGACAGGTACCTGATTAACCCCGGCTCGGTGGGCCAGCCCCGCGACCACGATTGGCGCGCCGCCTTCGCAATCCTCGACCCTGAGGCAAAACAAGTGGAGTACTACCGGACGCCCTACAATGTCGCTTTGACGCAAAAAAAGATGGAAAACGCAGGACTTCCCCCCCCGCTCTACCGCCGCCTGGAAGTTGGCCGATAATCGCCAAGGACAGCAATACCCTCATTCCTCAAATGTGGAGGGAAGCTGCGGCAACGTCGGTCTTGAACTTGGCTTCCCGTCCTCAAGAACAGTTTCACAGGAAACCCCGAAGGCGCATTTCCGTCCCTTTCAGAAAACCAAATCAACCGCAATGGGATCGTGATCGGAGAGTGGCAGGCCGTACTCGCGGGTGAGATCGGGGACGACGACGGGATTTTCCGTGCGCAAGCCACGCACGGCGAACCAGTCGAGTTTCAGCGGACAGCGGCCGCCGTGATTGCGGAGCGACCACTGGATGAAGGCAAAACACCACGCCGGCACCCACTCATTCAGGTTGCGCCGGGCACGAATGTCGGAAATGTCGTAATAGACGGTGGGCGCTCCCGGAATATTGGCGCTGCGGTAGTCGAAGCCCTGCTTTTCCAGCAATCGAAACAGGTCGCGCTCAAACCAGCGGTCGGGATAAAGGTAGTGATTGCGGATGACGTGGTCCACGCCCATCAAGACACGCCGCCAGAAGCCCAGAATCGCCCATAATGCATGCGAGGAATCGTAGGTACTGGTGTTCCAATCGCCGCCAATCACCGTGGGAAGTGAGGGATCGAGATCCGCGAGCACCTCGCGCATCTGCAGATAGCGGTGCCGCTGGGTCGATTGCGCATCGAGGTGAAGCGAGACTGCCTGCACCGGATGACCAGGAAAATCAATGGTCGCGATGACCACGGCCTGCCGCCCCAGACGCTTTTCCCGGTGCGCCATTTTATCCACGCCGTTCTTCAGTCCCAGCACTCGTGCATGGCGAATCGGATACCGGCTCAGCAGGGCGTTGCCGTGAAGTCCGAAAAGGTTCACCCCCGCGGCGTCGCGCTCGACACCCGAGCCTTTGCCGAGTGCCAGATAACTGGGCGCAAACACCTGCGCCATCCCCAGCGCGCGCGCCAGCTCCTCGGCCACCATGCGATTGCCTGACCGCGCCATGCCGGCGTCGGCTTCGGTGATGAGGAGCAAATCGCAATCGATAAGGCGCGGATCGCGGCGTAAAACGTCAATCTGCTGGTCGAGCCGCACGCCCCGCTCGATGTTCCACGCCACAATGCGATAGCGTTCCCGCCCCGGCGCATCGGAAGGGCGAAAGTCCGATTGGTGAACGCGATTAATCAGTCCATCAACGCGTTGGGCGAACTGGCGGTAAAGCGGGTCGGCGAGCGTCTCCCCCAGATTCTTGCGGAGGGCGAGCGGCGCAAGCATCGGCAGCAACTTTTCCGCGTCGGCATAGGCCTCAGCGGCGGTCAGGTTGGGAGTCTCGGTGCGCATGCAATGGAACTAAACTTCTATCATAACACTGGACAGCCTCCCGCTCCGCAAATCAGGAGGTGACCCCCGCACGTTTGTGGAGCGCCGCGGGCAATCTCTGCCGCGCCAAAGAACAGCATTACACGGGGAATGTGCAGGGGTTCAAGGCTGATGAGGCTTTCTAGAACTCGATATAAACAGCTTTTGCCTCAGGCGCTGCCTGATTCCAATCCACAGGGATGTGTTCAAAGGTCGCACGAAAGGCGTAACTCTGTCCCGGCGCTAAGGGTGAGCTCCAGTCGGCGAGTGGGTGAAAAGTCTCCCGCAGCACGACCTGATTGAGGGAATCGACGAAGTTCAGTTCCACATCGAGAGCGCGCACAGGCCTCGCTCCCTGGTTGGTAACCGTTCCATCCAGGTACGTTTCGGTGTTGCCAAGAAAATTGTTGGCAGCACTCATGTGAAAGCCGGCAAAGGTGATGGAGGAGAGGTATGCCTGCTGCTCCGCGCTCAAGGATGGCCTTGAGGCAGATGCGGCGGCCGGCTTGGTGGCCTCATTGTGTTGGTGCAGGACCAATACAGCCCCCAAGCCCGCCAGCGCAACTACGACAGTAAAAATAATGATGGTTAGGTTGGAACCGTCTTGATCAGTCCGAGGCATGGTTTGTAATCAGCTTCCGGCAACGGTTAAGCCGGAGATCAGAAGCGTCGGCGCACAAATCGCGCTGCGAAATTCCAGGTCTGAGCCGACCATCTCGATGTGGTTCAGCATTTCGGCCAGATTTCCGGCAATGGTCACTTCTTCCACCGGATGGGTGAACTCGCCGTTCTCGATCCACATACCCGCGGCTCCTCGGGAGTAATCGCCCGTCACGATGTTGACGCCGAAACCAATCAGGTCCGTTACATAGAATCCCGACTTCACCGACTTGCGAATCTCTTCCGGACTATGCGGTCCCGCGGCGAGGTAAAAATTTTTCGGCCCCACGCTGGGTGGCCCGGAAACTCCGCGCGAGGCATTTCCCGTCGTCCGCATATTCAACTTGCGGGCGGTGTAGCAGTTTAACAGGTAATTGCTGAGGATTCCTCTTTCGATAACCGGTGTCACTGAGGCAGCGATTCCCTCTCCATCAAATGGCCTCGTGCCAAAACCGCCTGGCCGCAAACCATCATCAAGCACCGTAACGCGATCGTTGGCCACGCGCTGATTGAGCTTGCCCGTCAGGAATGACGCGCTGCGGTAGATGGCGTCGCCCCGCACGGCTTCAAAAATGTGTCCGACAATCGAAGGCGCGGTCTCCGGATCGAAAATGACCGGCACCTGGCAGGTCGGCACCTTTCGGGCGCCGAGCTTGCGAAGCGCGCGCTGAGCCGCCTCGCGGCCCACGGCCTCGGGGGAATCAAGGCCACTCCGGCGTCGCGAAACGGAATACCAGAAGTCGCGCTGCATTCCGCCGTCTTCCGCGACGGGGGCCACGGAACCCGCGCAGTACGAGGTGCGATAGCTGCCGGAAAATCCCAGGGAGTTGGCATAGGCGCGGCGGCCGACTGTCGCTTCAAAATAGCCGCCCTCGGAATTCTTAATCCGGGGGTCGGTGTCGAGTGCCGCTCGTTCCGCGCGTCGCGCGTAATCAATTCGTTCTTCGGTGGAAAATGCCTCGACATCGTCGGAATAAAGCCCGAGATCGCCTTCGTATTTGCCCAACAACGCGGCGTCCGGCAATCCGCCCGATGGGTCTTCCGACGTAACCCGCGCCATGGCCATGGTACGATCAACCAGCCGTTCAAGCGATGCCGTCGAGAAGTCGCTGGAGAAGGAAGACGCGCTTCGCACCCCCAGAAAAACCCGTAGGCCGAGGGCTTTGGAGGCCGCCTCTTTGAGTTTTTCGATCTCTCCGAGTCGCAGGGCCGTGGAAAACTCATCCGCTTCAAGGACCGTTGCGTCAGCCCCCGTAGCGCCGGCTCGCATGGCGCGCGCTACCAGATCAATAGCGATTTGTTCCAGTTGTTGTTCCATAGGAAGTCGTTATTATCGAAAAGCTGTGTTTTACTTTTGGGAATAATAGTAATTATCTTGCTCCAAGGCCGGAGGTAGTATCGCGGCTGGCCCTTCAAAGAGGCTCCACCGCCACAGCCTGCAAAAGACCCCTCATCCGATCCGTCGGCTGACGGACCACCTTCTCCCCTGGGAGAAGGGAAGGCATTTTTGCGGTAAGACCGCGGCATACTCCTTCGCGCGTACGCGCTGAAAACCCGACTTTCCCTCTCCAAGGGGAGAGGGTGGCGGCCATGCGCCGCCGGGTGAGGGGTCTCGTCGCGTCGCCCCATTTCCCTATCTGTCAAACTCTTTATGCCTTTCCGGGAAAGCCGAAATATCTTCCTCGGGGATTAGCCTTCACGATGCGAAAGATTGTCCGCCCTTGGTTGCCGTTCCACCCACGGTCAAGTGGCTGATCTTGATGGTCGGAATGCCCACGCCGACAGGAACGCCCTGTCCATCCTTGCCGCAGGTGCCAATGCCGGGGTCAAGCTTCAAGTCGTTGCCGACTGCGGTGACTCGAGTAAGCACGGTCGGGCCGTCGCCAATCAGCGTCGCACCTTTTACGGGCGCTGTAATCCTGCCGTCCTCAATTAAGTAGGCTTCTGAGGCTGAGAACACAAACTTGCCGTTGGTAATGTCCACCTGGCCACCGCCGAAATTCGCCGCGTACATTCCGTGCTTCACAGACTTGATGATGTCTTCCGGGCTGTCGTTGCCGGCCAGCATCACCGTGTTGGTCATGCGCGGCATCGGGATGTGCTCATAACTCTCACGGCGCCCATTGCCGGTGCGCCGGGATTTCATAATGTCGGCACTGAGTTTGTCCTGAAGATAGGCGCGCAGAATGCCGTTTTCAATCAAGGTGGTTTTTTGCGTGGGCTCGCCTTCGTCATCGACGTTCAGTGACCCGCGCCGCGAAGGAATCGTCCCATCATCGACGACCGTGCAGATATCGGATGCTACCCGTTGGCCGATCTTGCCGCTGAAAGCCGAGATGCCCTTGCGGTTGAAGTCCGCTTCCAGACCATGACCGATCGCTTCGTGCAGCAGGATCCCCGGCCAACCCGGCCCCAGAACCACTTCCATCTCGCCGGCAGGAGCCTCGCGCGCATCGAGTTGTACAATTGCCTGCCGCGCCGCCTCTTTGGCGAAACTCTCGGGCGATTGTTCACCGGTAAAGTATTCCAATTCCACCCGGCCGCCACCACCGGCGGAGCCGGACTGAAGATTGGCGCCATCCTGGGCGATGGTGAAGACATTCAGACGAACCAGCGGCTGGAAATCCGTCACCACGCGGCCATCCGAACCGGCAATCAGCACGTGGCGAATCTGGTCGCCGTAAGTGGCTCGCACCTGCTTAACTCGCGGGTCGGCCGCGCGCGCCGCTATGTCCGCCCGAACCACGAGGTCAAGCTTGTCGGCCAGGTCGCGGTCGGTGGAAGGCGATACAACCGGATAGAAATCGTGGTGGGCATCGAGCTGGCTCAAACCAACCGTGGAAACTTTCGCCGGGCCGCTGGCAATGCGCGCCGCGATCTTTGCCGCTTTCAAAATTTTTTCCGGAGCCAGGTCGTCGGTGTAGGCGTAACCGGTCTGCTCACCCGCCAGAACGCGAATGCCGCAGCCCATCGAGATTCCCTCGGTAGCGGTCTTGACCAGGGATTCATCGACCAGCAAGGAGGAGGATGTGGTGTGCTCAAAATAAAGGTCGGCGTATTCCCCGCCCTCGGAAAGCGCCGCTTCGAGGAATTGAGATAGACTTTCCTGCGTCAGACCAAAGCGGTCGTAAAAGAACCTGTCAGCAATGCCCATTGTGATAAATCAACCCCATGCAAGGCGCGTCAGATCAAGCTGAAACCGCGCCCAACGCTCTAAATTCAACGTAGCACACGGCCCCAGATGTGTCAATTTTGCGACTGAATTGGTAGTGTCTCAGTTTGATATATTGTTCTTAGGGAAGGTCTTGCGGAAAATGCGAACCGAGTTAAGGATTACAGCGCCAATAAAAGCAATACAGAACAGGGCGACTAACGCCGACTCCCACTTCGGGCCATCAGCACAATCCCGGCCACCCACAACTCCACAGATGTTGTAGAGTGCGCTTGGAATAAGGCATAACCCAAACACTAGAAAAACAAAGCTAAGTCCGATTGAGATATTCTTCTTCATTTAGATTCGCTTCTTAAACGGTCCGCGAGGGCCGCTCTTCGCAAGGCAGGCGCAAGACCGCCGGCTGGCGCAGACTCTCGGGGTTTAGAGTCTGCGTTTCCGCAGGAACATTTCCTTCTCCCTAAAACTTCCGAGAGTATACTCCCCTCTCGCGCCTGTTTACCATCCAGTCTGCACTCCTATCGAACCGCAATTCAGCTCCGCGAGCGCTTGCCGCCGCGCGCCAACGGCAATGTTGTGTAGGGGAGCCCTTCGGGCTCCCGCCTCGGGAGTGCGGAGCACTGCCCGGCCAGAGCCTATTGCTGCCAGCCGGCGGCCTGTAGCGCTGACTCTTCAGGTCAGTATGCGCCGGGTTGAAGTATTTGGTGCCATGGCCATCCTGGCCATGCCCATGCACGGGCAGACGCCCGTGCCACGTTTTTGTGCCGGCCTCCCGTCAAAATCGGGACAAGTTCCGGTCGGCGCGACAGCGAAAACAGAACACTACCCCCCCCGGCTTTCCTCTTGACATCTGTAGCCTATATTGATAAGCTTGAGTACAGCGCCGGGCCCCTACTCGAACCCGGGCCGAGGCAGGAGTTATCCATGACGGAAGGCCGGCACAACTTGAGACTCAATGCCCACCCCGGGGTACGATTCCGTCCTGCTGGCCGGCTTGGTGGTTCATCCCAGCTAACCGGCGGCAGGCGGTTGCTACTCTTCCCCGCGTTGTTCGACAAGAAGATGCACTCAAAAATGAAGATCCATCCGGATAAGTACTGTAGAATCAGCAAGCATTTAGCAAGAAACGGTTGCAGGACGGTACCAGCCGCGATTCTCAACCGGAAGGCATATTCAAAAATGAAGGTCTATCCGGGTATGTGCTTTAGAATCATCAAAAGTTCAGCAGCGACCCGTTGCAAACCGGCACAGACTGAGTTGTTCAACAAGGGGACTTACTCAAAAATGAAGGTCTATCCGGGTATGTGCTTTAGAATCAGCAAAACCTCATCAAGACCTCACGGCAGATCCGTCCGCGCCGCGATTACCATCCTCACATGCCGCACCCGCACGGGTTCTTCGCCTTGACGCTCTGCGGAAGCGGGACTTAGAATGAATGAAAGGCTCTTGCACCTTCAGCAAAACGAGGGAGGCTATGCTAGACGGTCCGATTCCCGAGGGACTCACTTTTGACGACGTCCTGTTGGTCCCCAACAAATCCGCCATTTTACCGACGCAGGTCGATACCCGCTCCAAAGTTACGCGCAATATCACGCTCAATATCCCGATTGTCAGCGCGGCGATGGATACGGTAACCGAATCGCGCTTGGCGATTGCCCTGGCGCAGCAGGGCGGCATCGGCATTGTTCATCGCACCATGTCTGATTGAGCAGCCAGGCCCATGGAAGTCGACAAGGTCAAGCGCTCGGAAAGTGGCATGATCGTCGACCCGGTCACAATTGGCCCCAAGAACCGAATCGCCGACGCACTGGAGATCATGAAGAAGTACCATATCTCGGGCGTCCCGGTAACCGAGCACGGAAGACTGGTGGGCATTCTCACCAATCGCGACCTGCGATTTGAAAGCCGCCTTGACCTCGCGGTGGAAGATGTCATGACCAAGGAGAATCTGGTCACCGTGGCGGCGGGTACGACGCTGGAAGAAGCCGAGAAGATACTTCACAAGCACCGCGTGGAAAAACTTCTGGTGGTGGATGACGCCTACAATCTGCGCGGACTCATTACCGTCAAGGATATCCAGAAAAAAATCAAATACCCGCTTGCCTGCAAGGATCTACAAGGCCGCCTGCGGGTGGGCGCTGCGTTGGGAGCGACGGGCGACTTCCTCGAACGTGCCGCTGAATTGGTAAAAGCCAAAGTGGACCTCATGGTCGTCGACACCGCCCATGGGCACTCGACTCGGGTTTTGGAAGCCGTCGAGAAGCTCCGCAGCAAATTTCCCGGCGTCGATCTTGTCGCCGGAAACGTGGCCACCTTCGAAGGCGCAAGTGAATTGATTTCGTTGGGCGTGGATGGCGTCAAGGTGGGCATCGGCCCCGGTTCGATCTGCACCACTCGCGTCGTTACCGGCGCCGGCGTGCCGCAAATCACCGCCGTCGCCGAGTGTACGCGCGCTGCTGCCCAAACCCGGCGTTCCCATCATCGCCGATGGCGGGATCAATTTTTCCGGCGATGTCTCGAAAGCTATCGCCGCGGGCGCCAGCGCGGTGATGCTCGGCAGTCTGTTTGCCGGCACGGAAGAGAGCCCGGGCGAGACCGTGCTGTATCAAGGACGCACCTTCAAATCCTATCGCGGCATGGGATCGATCGCAGCGATGACGGCAGGCTCCGGCGACCGCTATTCCCAAGAGCGTGAAGTGGCGCGCGGCGAGCTTTCCAAGCTGGTCCCCGAGGGCATCGAAGGCCGTGTGCCCTATAAGGGCCTGCTGGAAGATCTGGTGGGACAGTTGGTCGGCGGCTTGCGGTCAGGCATGGGTTACTGCGGCTGCGAGACGATTGAGGAATTGCAGAAGCGCGGCCGCTTCGTGCGCATCACCTCGGCGGGCCTGCGTGAAAGCCACGTCCACGACGTCATCATCACCAAGGAAGCCCCGAATTATTCGTTGGATTAGTTTGTCCGGGCGTGGCCATAGGTCAGTTCATGAACGCGTCAGATCAAGTATTCATGGCTACCCTCTTCGCTCTAGGTTGGATCGCTGCGCCGGTGTCTTTGATTTGGGGGTGGATACGATGGGTGCAACGGCCAAAACTTCGGACTATCACCTCCGTCCTATCCCTGATAAGTTTTCTCCTCTCCACGGCATCTGCCGTCATCGCGATTTCCACCATAATGTACGCTGGAGCGATTGGGGGATTTGCCTTTTACGATCCCGTGCTGATGAGAATATTCCGGATTGGAATCATGCTTTCCATGGCAGCAATCGTAAGCGGATTGGGTGGGGTTTGGCGAGCCAATTCATTACGTTGGCACACCCTGGTTTCCGCAATAGGAATGCTTGCATACTGGATTGGGTCGGCAGCAAGCGAATGAATTCGGCCTGGCATACATTGGGTAACAGAGGGGTTCGTGCGCTACTTTCGAGAGCGTTGGTTTCGTGCCGCGTGCGTAATACAAATCAAAACTTGTGACACAATTGCTTTATGAAAACAACCGTACAAGCTCGGTTGGACCACCAGTCCCAAGTGAAATTGAAACGCCTGGTGCAACGCCTGGGCTGGAGCCCGTCGCGGGTGGTTCGCGAAGGGTTGCAATTGTTGGACGTCTATTACGGCAAGCCTGCCGCGAAGCGCTTAGTGGGTGTTGGCCGCTTTGACTCGGGCATTCCCGATCTCGGCTCCAATAAGAAGCACCTGGAGGGATTGGGCCGGTGAAGCCCGTTTTGCTCGACACGGGCGTGATTGTTGCTCTGCTTGCCAGGAATCGGCCTTTCCAATTGCTCATCGAAGTCTAGGCGGCGGGACTACGCAAACAGCAGGAGCACGCCGGCGGCAGCGGCCAGAATGCTGGAAAATGCAAAAGGCGCGGCGGGAGAGAATCGCTGCCAGAGCCATCCGGCCAGAAGGCTGGCGGGAAACGCTGCCACTCCCACCACCCAATTAAGATACCCAAACGCCGTGGCGCGCGATTCCGCCGGCGCCAGATCTGCCGACCCAAGCCTTCATTGACACCTTCAGTTAACGCATAATAACTTCCATATATCGCAAAGAGAAACCATACCAACGGCGGAGTCCGCAACCACGCGAAAGCCGCATAAACCGAGGCGTAAATCACATACCCGGCAATGACCAGCCAGCGCCGCGGCACCCGGTCGGAGAGTTTGCCCGCCGGCCAGCTTAAGGCCGCATACACGACGTTGAAGAGAACCCCAACACCGGGGCCGTCCAAGGTTTCAAGCCGAGATTCTGCGCGCGCAGAATTAGAAAGAGATCGGAAGAATTTCCCAAAGCGAATAGGCCCGAAGCGGCCAGAATCAGAAGAAGCTTGCCGCGCGGAAAGCCGGCAGCCCTCTGCGCGGCATTTGTGGCTGAGGCGCTCTTCGCCGCCCCGCGGACTTCCTTCACCCCGAACCACACAAGAAGAACACAAAACACGCCCGGGATGGCAGCCATCCAAAAGACGTTCCGAATGTTTCCCGCGAAACAGCCGCAACAAAAGGATGGCGCTGGGCGGCCCGAGAATCGCACCCGCGGTGTCCATGGCCTGGCGGAGCCCAAAGGCCGCGCCGCGGTGCGCAGGATCAACCGAGTCGGCCATCAGTGCGTCGCGAGGAGCCGCTCGGAATCCTTTTGCGGCACGGTCGGCGAACCGAATCCAGAAGACCTGCGGCCACGATTGCGTCACGGCCAGCAGGGGCTTCACGACATTCGCCAGGGTGTATCCCGCCGCAGTCAAAGGCTTGCGCCTGCCAGTCAGGTCTGAAAGCCAACCGGAGAGCAGGCGCGAGAAGCTGGCGATCGTCTCCGCCGCGCCTTCGATAAGTCCGAAGGCCATCGGCGGCGCGCCCAATACCGCGAAAGAAACTGCGGCAACAGCCAATAGCTCATCTCCGTGGATGTATCGTTGAGGAGGGCAACCCAGGCGAGGGTCCAGACGTTGCGCGGAAGGCGGGAGGCACGAGTGGCGGGCATCGGCGCGGCAGCGCCTTCAGGATTTCCCATGGCAGTCTCTCCCCCGCCAAAAGAAAATCCCGGCTCGAAGGTATGCCCTTCGGGCCGGGATCAGGATTGCTACTTCAATAACTGATCAGGCTCAAGCAGCGGCTACTTCTTATCGTCGCCCTTGTCTTCCGGCGGGGCTCCGCCTGGTCCTGTTTCTTGGCTTCTTCCGCAGCTTTGCGGCGAGCCTCAACCTTCGTGGCGCGCTTGGCAGCCAGATTCTGGAGGACCTCGTTGCCGACCAGCTCCAGAACAGCCAAGTCGGCTCCATCGCCCTTGCGCCACCCGGCATGCACCAGCCGTGTATAGCCGCCCGGACGTGAGGCATAGCGCTTGCCGAGTTCTTCAAAAAGGAACTTTACGGCGGCGGGAGCGAGCAAGTAAGCCGCGGCCTGCCGGCGGGCGGCAAGGTCACCCTGCTTGGCCAGAGTGATCATCCACTCCGCCAGCGGGCGAGCCTCTTTGGCCTTGGCTACCGTCGTTTCAATCCGCTCCCCCTGAATCAGCGAAGTCACCAGATTCCGCAGCAGGCGCGCCGATGCTCCGTTTTCCGGCTCAGTCTTCTTCCGTAATTCCGATGTCGCATATGGTCGGTTACCTATCCCTATACTTGTGGCTGAGCAGGCTCTGGCGGCGGCAGAATGGGGTTACCCTTTTCGTCAAATTTCATTCCCAGGCTTAACCCCATGGCCGAGAGAATCTCTTTGATTTCGTTCAGAGATTTCCGGCCAAAGTTCTTGGTCTTCAGCATTTCCTGTTCGGACTTCTGCACGAGTTCCCGAATCGTCGTGATGTTCGCATTCTTCAGGCAATTGTAGGAACGAACGGAAAGCTCCAACTCTTCCACCGAGCGATCCAGATTCTCGTTGTGAACGGGAGTGGGACGGTCCAGGGCAACTTCCTGGACTTCCGGCTCCTCCTCAAAGTTAATGAAGATGTTCATGTGATCTTTGAGGAGCTTGGCCCCCAGGCCCACGGCATCCTGCGGAGTGATTGCGCCATTGGTCCAAACGTCCAGAGTCAGCTTGTCGTAATCGGTCATCTGGCCCAAGCGTGCCGCCTCCACGGTGTAGTTCACTTTGCGCAAAGGCGAATGAACAGAGTCAACCGGGATGTATCCGATGGGCAGATCCTCGTCAAAGTTCTTTTCTGCCGAGGTGTATCCGCGGCCGATCTTGACGCGCATTTCGATGTTCAGACTACCGCCTTCACTGACTGTGGCGATATAGACGTCCTTGTCGAGGACTTCCACGTCCGCGTCCTCCTGAATCATCCGGGACGTCACTTCACCGGGCTTGTCCACATTAAGGGTCAGCGTTTTGGGCCCCTCCACACTCATCTTCAACGGAATCTGCTTCAAATTCAAAATGATATCCGTGGCGTCCTCAACCACACCCGGGATCGAGGAGAATTCGTGCATGACGCCTTCGATGCGGACTGCGGTGATGGCCGCCCCCTCGATCGAGGACAGCAGCACGCGGCGCAGGGCATTGCCGATTGTGGTTCCGAAACCCCGCTCAAACGGTTGCGCGGAGAATTGTCCATACTTGTCCGTCAATGTATCGGTGTTTGCTACCAAGGCGCTTCGGTTTCTGGAATCCCTTCCAAAGCATCGCTTTCAAACCTCCCTTGGGGCCCGCCTTGGCGGGCCACCTCTCGTGCAGGCCGATCCCTACTACTTCGAGTAAAGTTCGACGACCATCTGCTCCTGAATCGGGAAATTCACGTCCTCGCGTTTCGGCAGCGAGATAACCTTCGCCTTCAAGCCTTCGCGGTCCAATTGCAGCCAGGGCGGAACGCTCCGGCCGCCGGAAAGATCCAGTGCGCGTTGCACCGCCGCCAGATTGCGGCTGGTTTCCTTCATGGCGATCTCCTGGCCGGGGACGACCACGAACGAGGGGATATTCACCTTGCGCCCCGAGACCTGAATGTGCCCGTGGCGCACCAATTGCCGCGCCGCGGCGCGCGAAGAAGCCAGACCCAGCCGGTAAACGTCATTGTCCAGCCGCCGCTCCAGCATCAGCAACAGGTTTTCGCCGGTTACGCCTTTCATCCGCGCGGCCTTCTCAAAGTAGCTGCGAAACTGGTCCTCCAGGATGCCGTAGAGACGGCGCAGTTTCTGCTTTTCGCGGAGTTGCAGCCCGTACCCGACAACTCTTGGGCCGGCGGGATTTTCCATGTTGTCCCGGAGCGAAGTTGCGCTTTTCGATTTCGCACTTGTCCGTCAAGCATCGCTGCCCCTTCAGGAACAGCTTGACCCCTTCGCGCCGGCATAGCCGGCAAACCGCTTCACGATATCTTGCCAAACCAACCTCCTCAGGAACGAATCGCGAACTTCCGATCTCGTCCTAAACTCTTCGGCGCTTGGGCGGGCGGCACCCGTTGTGCGGAATGGGCGTCACGTCCTTGATATTCCGCACTTCCAGCCCGGCGGTGGCGAGGGCGCGAATGGCCGACTCGCGTCCGGCTCCCGGCCCTTTCACCCGCACCTCCACGCTGCGCATGCCGTGGTCGCGCGCCGCATTGGCCACGCGCATCGCCGCCTGCTGCGCGGCAAAGGGCGTGCCCTTGCGCGAACCCTTGAAGCCCAGCGAACCCGCGCTGGACCAGCAAATCACCCGGCCGTCAGAATCCGTAATGGCAACGTGCGTGTTGTTAAACGTGGCCTCGACATGCACGATCCCGGTAGGGACAATGCGCTTTTCCTTCTTCTTGAAGACCTTCTTCTTGCCTGCTTTTGCCGCCGCTTTCGCCATGAATCCTCACTCTAAGTCTAAGTCACAGTTCTGACAGTACCACGTCAGCTAGACCTGAACTAGCGTCTTGCCTACGTCTTCGCCATGGACCGCTTCTTATTGGCCACCGTGCCCTTGCGCGGACCTTTGCGCGTGCGCGCGTTCGTGTGGGTGCGCTGGCCACGGACGGGAAGGCTGCGCCGATGCCGCATCCCGCGGTAGGATCCGACTTCAATCAAGCGCCGGATGTTCATCGCGGTCTCTTTGCGCAGGTCGCCTTCCACCGCTCCCTCTTCTTCCAGGATCTGGCGGATCTTGCTGGTCTCCTCTTCGGTCAGGTCCTTGATCTTCTTGTCCGGATCGATGCCCGACCGCATGAGAATGGAAAGTGCCCGGGCCCGGCCGATGCCATAAATGTAGGTCAGGCCAATTTCCGCGCGCTTTTTGGGCGGCAAATCCACGCCCGCAATTCTTGCCATTTCAACCCTCCCGTCTCATCCATCTTCGGCGACGCCGAAGATCCAGCGCTGGCGCCGGCACAAATCATCCCTGCCGCTGCTTGTGCTTGGGGTTCTCGCAAATCACCCGCACCACTCCGCGCCGCCGAACAATCTTGCACTTGGTGCAAATCTTTTTTACTGACGAACGCACCTTCATAGATTTTCCTCGTTTAGGCTTCAGGCACTCGGGACTAGCTCACGTCGACAGATCATCCGACACCTGACACCGCACCTGGACCTGCTTACTTGTACCGGAACACAATCCGGCCCCGCGTCAGGTCGTAGGGAGACAACTCCACCGCCACCTTGTCGCCCGGGAGAATGCGGATAAAGTTCTTCCGCATCTTTCCCGAAATGTGGGCCAGGACCTGGTGCTTGTTGTCCAATTCAACTCGAAACATTGCATTGGGTAATGCTTCCAGCACCGTTGCCGTAACCTCGATTGCATCTTCCTTCGCCATACTTCTCTGGGGCCTCAACCCCGGCGCCGCGCCCATCCGACAGGACGCAGCGGGAAAAACTAAAGACGTGTCAAAACGTCGGGTCCATTCTGGGTGACCGCGACCATGTGCTCGAAATGCGCCGACAACTTGCCGTCCAGCGTCACCGCGGTCCAGTTATCATCCAGGACCCGCACGGCAGGCCCACCGGCGTTCACCATGGGCTCAATGGCAAAAACCATGCCCTCTTTCAGCACAGGCCCATGGCCCGGCTGGCCAAAATTGGGAATCTGCGGTTCCTCGTGCATCGCCTTGCCAATTCCGTGGCCCACAAACTCCCTCACCACCGAGTAACCGTTTTTCTCAGCATGCTGCTGCACGGTCGCCGAAACATCACCCAGGCGATTTCCCAAGCCGCACTTTTTCAAGCGCCAACTCCAGGGCTTCTTCCGTCACCTTCAGCAACCGCTGAGCGGATTCGCTGATGGCTCCCACGGGAACGGTTATGGCGGAATCGCCATAGTAACCATCCAGCACCACGCCCGTATCCAGGCTTAGGATATCGCCTTCCTTCAGCGTGCGGCGGTCGGAGGGGATGCCGTGAATAACCTCGTCGTTCACCGACGCACACAGGCAGCAGGGATAACCGCGATATCCCTTGAACGCAGGCCGCGCCCCCAACTCCTTAAACCGCCTGGCCACGAACTTCTCAAGGTCCAGCGTGGTGACCCCGGGCCGCACCTGCTCCCGTATCTCGCCCAAAACCTGACGGACCATCCTGCCGCTGCGCCGCAGCTTCTCGATTTCGGCCGCTGACTTACAGATAATCATGCCTTTGAAAGAAAGTCCGTCAGTCCCTTGGCGATCGCCTCAGGCTCCTTGTTTCCGTCCACCGCCAGCAACACGCCCTGGTCCCGATAGTACTCAATCAAAGGACTGGTCTGCTTATGGTACGCTTCCAGCCGCTGACGGATGGTGGCCTCGTTATCGTCGGCCCGGTGCAACAGCTTTCCGCCGTCCTTATCGCAAATCCCCTCAACCTTGGGCGGATTGAAGTAAATATTGTAAATCTCTCCGCAGACGGAACAGGTTCGCCGCCCGGTGAGGCGCTTCAGGAGCAATTCCTCACTCACCTCGATATCGAGAACCAGCGGCCGCCCTTTGCCCTTCGCCGCGAGCATCCGGTCCACGAACTTCGCTTGCGCGATGGTGCGCGGAAAACCATCGAGGATGAAACCCTCCTGGCAATCCGGCTGCGTTGACGCGCTCTTCCACGATCCCGCAAACCACTTCGTCCGGGACCAGTTCGCCGGCTTCCATCTTGGCTTTTGCCGCCAATCCCAGCGCTGTCTGTCTCTTCACCGCGTCCCGCAGCATGTCGCCGGTAGAAATCTGCGGAATGCCATAGTGCTTGGCGACTTCCCGTGCTTGTGTCCCCTTCCCGGCTCCCGGGGCCCCCAGGAAAATTAGAGCATGCGCTCGCATGAATTCCTCCGAACGCCCCATCAAGAAGACCGCCGTCCCCGGACCCTGCCCTTTTTCAAAAACCCTTCGTAGTGCCGCATGATCAGTTGAGCTTCCACCTGTTGCACGGTGTCCATGGCCACCCCCACCACGATCAGCAGGGAGGTTCCGCCAAAATAGAAGTTCACGTTCAAGCCGTGCAAAACCCATCCCGGCAAGTGGGAGTCAAACCATCCGCCGCCCATCCAGCCCGGCAGGTGATTCAGGCGAAGCCCCGCCAGCATCAATTCCGGGATGAGTGCGACCAAGGCCAGGTAAAACCCACCCACCCAGGTGATTTTCGTGAGGACATCATCCAGGTAATCCGCCGTGCGCTTGCCCGGCCGAATCCCCGGCATGAACCCACCCTGCTTGCGGACGTTGTCGGCAACTTCATCAGGGTTGTAGACAATCGAAAGGTAAAAGTGGGCAAAGAAAATAATCATGATGACGTAGGTCAGCGTATAAAGCGGCTCCCCATAGGCAAACTTTTTGGAAAACCAGGCAAGGCCCAGCGCCGAGATATCGAATAACGACGACACTGCTTTGATCGAGGTGAAATAAACTTAGAGTTTGAGGAAAAGTCAAAATGGAAACCGCAAAAATAATCGGCATCACGCCGCCGCTGTTAACTTTGAGAGGCAGGTGGGTTGACACGCCACCCATGATCCTGCGCCCCACCACCCTTTTCGCATACTGAATGGGGATGCGCCGTTCCCCCCGTTCAACAAACACAATGAAGCCGACAATGACCAGCATGAAAGCCAGCAAGCATCAAAAGTACCAGCAAATTCCAACTTCGATTAACGAATACCTTTTCATAAAGATCCGCCGCCGCGCGTGGCAAGCCCCACCACGATGCCGGCAAAGATCAACAGTGACATTCCGTTGCCAATTCCCCGCGCCGTGATTTGCTCGCCGAGCCACATGATAAAAATTGATCCCGCCGACAATGTCAGTACCGTCGTGAAGATAAAGTTCGGCGCCCGGATGATAACCATCTTGGCTCCGCCCGCAGCGACCGTCTGCTTTTCCAGGGCGACGGCGATGCCGAAAGATTGGAACGCGCTCAATCCCACCGTCAGCCACCGGGTATAATCGGTGATTTTCTTGCGCCCAAGGTCGCCTTCTTTTTTCAGCTTTTCGAGGTGCGGCGAAACCACCGTCAACAATTGCAGAATGATCGATGCCGTGATGTACGGCATGATTCCCAGGGCAAATACCGTTAAGCGCCGCAAGCTCCCGCCGGAGAACATCGCCAGCAATCCGAACAACGATCCCCCCATCTGGGAGAACATCTGCTCGAATACATCGGCATTGATCCCGGGAGTGGGTATAAACGCGCCCAACCGGTATACGGCAAGCATCCCCAGGGTAAAGAGGATGCGCTTCCGTAAATCGGGAATCTCGGTTATGCTTTTTAGCGACTCGAGCATTACTCAATAACCTCAGCCTTCCCGCCGGCTTTTTCAATTTTTTCGCGGGCAGACTTGGAAAATAGATGTGCTGCGATCTGTAACGGAGCCTTCAACTCTCCGTCGCCCAAAATCTTTAAGCCGTCACCGAGCTTTTTGACCAGACCACTGGCCATCAGAACCTCCGGGGTGATTTTCTCCCCCGCCTTGAAGTCTTCCAGGTCCTTCAGATTGACGACAGCGTACGTCTTGCGAAAAATGTTGGTAAAACCGCGCTTGGGAAGGCGGCGGTGCAAGGGCATTTGGCCGCCCTCAAAACCCGGACGAATCCGCATTCCGGCTCGCGACCGCTGGCCTTTCGAGCCGCGGGTCGCCGTCTTGCCATGCCCCGATCCCATTCCCTGGCCCACCCGCTTGGATGGGCCGGGTCGCTCCCGTCGGCGGTCGAAGTGTTCCAATGTGTGTAGACATATGTGTTCAGCCTAATCTTTGCTGGTTTTAGCCGGAGCTGCTTTCTTTTTCCCGCGCGGCTTCGGTTTCTCTTCCGTGGTCTCAGGCTTGGCAGCCACGGGCGCAGCAGCCTTGGCGCGCGCCTTTTTCGGCGGCGGCCTTCTTCACCACTTCTTCCGCGGGAGCGCCTGCCGGAACACTTTCCTCGGAGGGTGCTGCCACCGGGAGCAGGTTCTGCGGCCGGAGCTTGAATGACATATTCCGGAATTGATGCCCAGGGGGCAGCAACAACTCGGAAACATTGCCAACAAATGGGGAACCGCGGCAACGATTCCGCGAATCTGCGGAGTATCCGGCCGCACCACCGTATGATTCAGCTTCCTCAGGCCCAAGCTGTGGACAATGGCCTTTTGGTGATAAGTGAAGCCGATACCGCTCCTCACCCATTTGATGCGAATTGTTTTCTTTTCCGACACAGTCATCAAACCTCGCTAGAGTTCTTCCGGCGCTTTGCCACGCGTGGCGGCCACTTCCTGCACGTCGCGGAGGCGGAGCAACGCATCCATCGTTGCCTTGACGACGTTGTAGGGATTCGTTGTGCCCAGGGACTTGGTAAGAACGTTCTGAATGCCCGCTGCCTCGACTACCGCGCGCACCGCTCCGCCCGCGATAACTCCCGTTCCGGCCGGCGCCGGCTTCAGCAAAACTCTCCCCGCCCCATAATGCCCGGTCACCGTATGGGGAATGGACCCCTCCGAGACGTTCACCTTGGTCAGCCGCTTCTTGGCGGACTCGATCCCCTTGCGAATGGCCATGGGAACTTCGCGGGCTTTGCCCGATCCATAACCCACAATCCCGGCCCCATCCCCGACCACGACCAAGGCGGCGAAGCTCAAGTTCTTTCCGCCTTTGACGACCTTGGTGACGCGATTGATGGCGATAACCTGGTCTTTCAGTTGCAACGAATTCGGGTCAATCCGATTGGACAAATCTTCCTCCCGACGAATCCCCTAAAATTTAAGCCCGGCCTCACGCGCAGCGTCGGCCAAAGCCTTCACCCGCCCATGGTAGGCATAGCCGCCCCGGTCAAATACCACGCCGGAAATTCCCGCCGCGATGGCGCGTTCCGCCACAATCTTGCCGACCACTTTGGCGGCGGAGACATTTCCCCCGCTCTTCAGCGATTTCCGGACTTCCGTGTCGAGTGTCGAAGCGGAAACCAAAGTATGGCCACTCGAGTCGTCCACGACCTGGGCATAAATGTGGTTGAGTGAGCGAACAACATTCAATCGTGGCGACTGCGCCCGTCCGCTCACGCGGGTACGGATTCGCTGGTGAACCCTGCGGCGCGCCACGTCCTTTGAAACCGTCTGTAACATCAGTAATTCTCCGCTTTCCCTTGCTCGAGACTAACCCGCCTTGCCACCCGCAGCCGCCGCGGCCTTGCCGACCTTCTTCTTCAGGCGCTCGCCGGTGTAACGCACACCTTTGTTCTTGTAGGGATCGGGAGGACGCAGGCTGCGAATCTTTGCCGCCACGTGCCCAACCAACTGCTTGTCCGCGCCGCTGACCACCAGGTGGGTCTGCTTTTCCACCGCAATGGTCACGCCCTCGGGCACCGCGAACTCGATGGGATGAGAATACCCCAGGATGAAGGTTACCGATTTCCCTTTGGATTCGGCGCGGTATCCGATTCCCACGATGTCCAAATGCTTCTGGAAGCCTTCGCCAACCCCGTGAATGGCGTTCGCCAGCAGGCTGCGGACCAGTCCGTGCAGGGCCGACTGTTGATCGGTGGCGCGTTTCAGCAGCAGATGGCCGTCCTGTTTTTCCAGCTCAATGCCATGGGGAAGCGGAATGTGCAGCGTTCCTTTGGGCCCCTTGACAGCCAACGAAGCGCCCTCCGCCTGGACGTTAATTCCCTTGGGCAAATTGATGATCTTTCGGCCTATTCTCGACATAGTTAAACCACGTTTCGTATTTCAGTTCTGCGCCCTGAGGCGGCGCTTTCCCGCCCCCGGCCCATCCTTAAGCAACGCTGCAGAGGACCTCGCCTCCCACGCCCGCCTTGCGGGCCGCCTTGCCCGTCAACACTCCCCGCGGGGTGGTGAGGATGCTCACCCCAAGACCGCCCAGGATTCGGGGCACCTGGCGCGAGCCCACAAAAACCCGCCGCCCGGGTTTGGATATGCGCTCGATGCTGGCGATGGCATTCGTCCCATCGCTGGCGTACTTGAGGAAGATCTTCAGGGTCTTCTTTTTGCCCTCATCCCCGACCTTGAAGTTGGTGATGTAACCTTCTTCCTTCAGAATGCGCGCCACTTCCACCTTGAGCTTGGAGGAGGGCATATCCACGCGCGGGTGCCGCGCCTGAATTCCATTCCGGATTCGGGTGAGCATATCGGCAATCGGATCGGTTACAGCAGACATAAGACTCCCGTTTCTTGCGCTGGCGGGGCGGTTGGCCCGCGGCTACCAGCTTGATTTAGTGACTCCGGGGATATCCCCGCGCAGCGCCAATTCCCGGAAATGCAGGCGGCACATATCGAACTTGCCGATGTAACCGCGGGCGCGCCCGCAAATGCGGCAGCGATTCCGGTGCCGGATCTTGAACTTCGGCTTCCTGCGCAATTTCGCCATCATGGAAGTACGAGCCACGTTTTACCCCCCTGCCTTTTCGCCGGTTGGCGCGGCGGCCTGGCGGCGTTGGGCTTCCCCGCGGAAGGGCATTCCCATATGCCGCAGGAGCGCCAGCGCTTCCCCATCGGTCTTGGCGTCGGTTACGATCGTGATGTTCATGCCCTTGGTCCGGTCGACCTTGGCGTAATCAATCTCCGGGAATACCAACTGGTCCTTGAATCCCAGCGTGTAGTTTCCCCGTCCATCGAATGCACGGGTGGAAACGCCGCGAAAATCCCGCACCCGCGGCATGGCGACGCTGGTCAGCCGATCGAAGAACTCATACATTCGATCACCTCGCAGGGTTACCATGGCGCCGATGGGCATGTTCTTGCGCAGCTTGAAGTTGGCAATCGATTTCCGTGCGCGCGTGATCACCGGCTTTTGCCCGGTAATCTGCCCCAGCTCATTTGCCGCCGAGTCGAGAAGCTTGGCATTCTGAATCGCTTCCCCCAAACCCATGTTGACGACAATCTTCCGCAGGCGCGGGACGGCGTTGGCATTGGCGTATTTGAATTCCTTCACCAATGTCGGTACAACTTCTTTCTGGTATCGTTCCTTAAGTCTCGGAACCATGGTGCTAACTTGCCTCCCGAACCCTACTTATCCAAGGATTTTTCGCACTTGGCGCAGATGCGCACTTTTTTTCCATCCGCCATTATGCGGTGCTGCACGCGAGTGGGCCCGCATTCGCTGCAAACCAGCGCCACGTTGGAAACGTGAATCGGCCCTTCCTTCTCCAAAACCCCGCCCCGGATTTGCTTGTTGGGGTTGGGCCGCACGTGCTTCTTCACCATATTGACGTGTTCGACATAAACCCGCTGCTTTTCCGGTTCAGCTTCCAGAACCCGCCCCGCGTCGGCTGCCCGGCGGGTCCGCGGCTCCGTCCCGCGATGACTTGCACGATGTCGTTTTTCCGGATATCCATTCGCAATCCCCTTACAGAACCTCAGGCGCCAAAGAAACGATCTTCAAAAATTTCTTCTCGCGCAGTTCGCGCGCCACCGGCCCGAACACGCGCGTGCCCACCGGCTCATTGGCATCGGTGATCAGGACCGCGGCGTTTTCGTCAAACCGGATGTAGCTTCCATCCCGCCGCCGCTGTTCCTTGCGCATGCGCACGATGACGCACTTCACAACTTTTCCCTTGGGAATGGCGCTGTCCGGGGCCGCTTCCTTCACCGCCGCCGTGATCACATCGCCCAAACCCGCCTGCAATCCCACATCGCCACCCAGCGGAAGAATGCAGGATAGCTTGCGCGCTCCGGAATTGTCCGCCACCTGGAGGATGGTCCGCATTCCGATCATATTTCCACCTCCGGAATGGGCGCCACCAGCGTGGCCTTGGAGATGATTTCAATCACCCGCCAGCGCTTCCGGCTGCTCAAGGGACGCGTCTCTTCGATTCGCACCCGGTCACCCACATGGCACTCGTTTTTTTCGTCGTGGGCCATGAAACCCTTCGAGCGCCGCACCACCCGCTTATAGAGAGGGTGGGTTACCTGCCGCTCCACGGTCACCACCACGGTCTTTTGCATCTTCGTGCTGGTCACCACGCCGACCTTTTCCTGCCGCTTCCCCTGAATTGCGCTTTGCGCCGTTCCGCCTGCGATTTCCGTCACCTTGCACCTGCTTCGGTTTTGGTTGCGCCCATCTGGCGCTCACGCCTCAAAGTCTTCACTTTGGCAATGCCCTTGCGAAGTTCCCGGACGGCCGTAACGTGCTCGTTTTGGCCCCCCGCCAGTTGAAATTTCAGCCGAAAAAGCTGGTCGGAAAATTCCCGCTCGCGCGTGCTCAGCTCGGCATCGGTCCATTCCCGCATTTTTTCGGCGGGCCACTTCCACTTCTTGTCCTTTTCCAGCTTCATCTCATATACTCCACAGCCTGTTGGACTTAATCGGCGCGTGTTACAAACCGCGTGGGCAGCGAAAGTTTGTGGCTCGCGAGACGCATGGCTTCGCGGGCATCGGCTTCCGGCACACCTTCGATCTCAAACAGTACGCGTCCGGGTTTGACCACCGCCACCCAGAACTCCGGGGCGCCCTTGCCTTTTCCCATGCGGGTTTCGGCGGGCTTCTTGGTCACCGGCTTGTCGGGGAAAATCCGAATCCAGAGCTTGCCGCCGCGCTTGATGAACCGCATGATGGCAACCCGGCTCGCCTCAATCTGGCGGTCGGAAATCCAGCCCGCCTCGAGCACCTTCAAACCGAAGTCCCCAAAGGAGATATCCGATCCTCGCCAAGCCTTGCCGCACATCCTTCCGCGCTGCTGCTTGCGATATTTAACTTTGCTCGGCATTAACATGGGTTGATTCTCAGCTCTTTCCGTTCAGCTTCTATTGATTCTAAAGGCTTTCCATTCACCATTGATGTTGATTCTGGGGTCTTTCCATTAAGCATCGATGCTGATTCTAAAGGCTTTCCATTTGCCATCGATGCTGATTCTGGGGTCTTTCCGATCAGCATCTAGGTTGATAATCAGACCTTTACCACCAGCTAATTCGATTATCAGACGTTTACGCTCACCGCCCGGTCTGATTATCGGACGGCTACGTTCTCCGTCTATGTGATTATCAGACGTTTATATTCACCATTCGCGATGATTCAGCACCATTCCCCAGTTACACCCCGGGACTGGCCGGCGCAATATTTTCCCCCGCAACCGGCGCAGCAGAAGGAGCAGCGGCCGCTGCTTCAACGGCCGGCTTGTTCGGTTTCCGGCGCCGCTGCTCGAGAATTTCGCCGTTGTAGATCCAACACTTCACGCCAATCACGCCGTAGGTGGTGCGGGCTTCAGCCTGCCCGTAGTCGATATCGGCGCGCAGGGTGTGCAGCGGCAACCTGCCTTGCAGATACCATTCTGACCGGGCGATTTCCGCGCCATTCAAGCGCCCGCCGCAACGAACCTTGATGCCCTTGCAGCCGAAGCGCAGGGCCGAATCCACCGACTTGCGCATGGCGCGCCGGAAGGCCACGCGCTTTTCCAGTTGCAGGCAGATGGCTTCCGCCACCAATTGCGCGTTCAATTCGGGCCGGTGAACTTCCTGAATATTGATAGGCAGCACTTCGCGTCCCGTCCGCTTCTGAACTTCCTGGCGCAGGCGGTCGATCTCCGCACCCTTGCGGCCGATGATGATGCCGGGCCGCGCCGTGTGGATCGTGATCTTCAACTTGTTGCCGGGGCGCTCAATTTCGATGGAGGCCACGCCCGCCGACTGCAATTGATCCTTCAGCCGCTTCTTCAGCTTCAGATCTTCGTGGAGAAAGTCGGCGTATTCCTTCTTCGCAAACCAGCGCGACTTCCAGGTCTTGTTGTATCCCAGGCGGAACCCGTAAGGATGAACCTTCTGACCCACCCTGTGCCTCCTTCATTCGCCGCGCATTCGATCCTGCCGCTGAGCGATTCCGTCCCTTGAAACTTATGCCGCTTCGCTTCCGGCGTACCCACCACCACGGTGATGTGGCTGGTCCGCCGCTGGTAGCGATAGGCACGGCCCATCGGCGCCGGACGAACGCTCTTTTGCCGCGGACCCTCGTTGACATAGGCCTTCGACACCACCAACTGGTCCACATCCAGGTGCTCAGACTTCTGCTCGGCATTGGCGATCGCCGACCGCAAGATCTTCTCCAAATCGTGGGTCACTCGCTTTTTGGTGTAAGTCGAGGATACTCAGCGCTTCGCTCACGCTCTTGCCGCGAATCAGATCCACCACCAGCCGAGCCTTCTGCGGGGAAATTCGCATGTACTTATATGTCGCTCGTGCTTCCATCGATTCATCCTGAACTTCAGGGTCAAAGACCCGGTAATTAGCTGCTTCGCGCCCGCCGGCCGGAGCGCTTGGCCGGCGCTCGCGCCTGCCACCGGCGGTGGAGCTGCTGCTGCAGCGGTCTTTTCCGTCGCCGCCTTCATGCTGTGGCCCTTGAATGTCCGCGTCGGGGCAAACTCACCCAGCTTGTGGCCCACCATGTTCTCCGTGATGTACACGGGAATGAACTTCTTGCCGTTGTGGACGGCAATCGTGTGCCCGACCATTTCCGGAAAATTGTGGACCGTCGCGACCAGGTCTTTACCACTTTCTTTTCGAACCGCCGGTTGAGCAGCTCGATCTTCTTCATCAAGTGGTCGTCCACAAACGGACCCTTCTTCAGCGACCTTCCCAAGTTGCCCTCCCTTATTTCTTCTCGCGCCGCTTCACAATGTAACGGTCCGTCGACTTGTTATTCCGCGTCTTGTAACCGCGCGTGGGCTGGCCCCAGGGCGTCACCGGATGCCGCCCACCGGAGGTCTTGCCCTCCCCGCCGCCCAGCGGATGATCCACCGGATTCATGGCCACGCCGCGCACCGTGGGGCGAATGCCCATCCAGCGCTTGCGGCCCGCCTTGCCGATGGAGATATTCTCGTGGTCCAGGTTGCCGACCTGGCCGATCGTGGCCATGCACTCAATCAGCACCTTGCGGACTTCGCCCGACGGCAGCCGCACCTGGGCGTACTCGCCCTCTTTCGCCAGCAACTGGGCGGCGCCGCCGGCGCTGCGAACCATCTGCCCGCCCTTGCCGGGACGCAGTTCGATGTTATGAATCATGGTGCCGACAGGAATATTCTTGAGCGGCAGCGCGTTGCCGGTCACGATATCCGCTTCCGGGCCCGGAAACCACCTGGTCCCCCACCTTCAGGCCCTGCGGGTAGAGAATGTAACGCTTCTCGCCGTCGGCGTAGTTCAACAGGGCAATAAACGCGGAGCGATTCGGATCGTACTCGATCGTCGCCACGCGCGCGGGAATGCCCGTCTTGTCGCGCTTGAAATCGATCACCCGGTAGTGGCGCTTGTGGCCGCCGCCGCGGCGCCAAATCGTCAATTCCCCTTGGTTGTTCCGGCCGGAAATGCGGGTTTTCGGCTCCAAGAGCGGCTTATGGGCTGCGAGGTGGTGATTTCCTCAAAGGTCAAGCCGGTCTGAAACCGTCGTGTTTCCGTATAGGGTCGGTATGTTTTGATTCCCATAACCTTCATCTTCCGCGGCACGCGCCGCTCGACTCATCAAGCTTGCTTACGCGATTTCCGTATACTCCGGAACTTTCTCGCCCGACCGGAGCTTGACGTAAGCCTTCTTCCATTCCGGGCGGTGGCCGACCGTGCGGCCCCGGCGGCGCTCTTGCCCAGCAAATGTCGAAGTGTGCACCGATTCCACTTTGACTTTGAAAATGATCTGTACGGCTTCCTTGATCTCGGTCTTGGTGGCGTGGGGATCCACCTTGAAGCACAGCGTCCGGTTGACCTCTTTTACCGCCAAACTCTTTTCCGTAACGATGGGTTTCTGCAAAACTTGGTAAGGGCTCCTATTCATCGCAGCGCCTCCTGGAGCCGCGTAAGCGCCCCCTCCGATATCAGCAGCTGATTGTGGCTCAGGACGTGGTAGGGATGCAGTTCGTGCCGCCGGACCAGGTCACATCCCTTCACGTTTCGCGAAGAGAGTTCCAGGTTGTGGTCCGACCGCGTCGTCCACCACCAGCACGCCTTTCTCCAAACCCAGCTTCCCGAGCGCGCCGACGAAGCTTTTGGTCTTGGCTTCGGCGAGATTCAAACTGATCCACCACGGTCAGCTTCTGCTCCTGGAATTTCGTCGCCAAGGCCGCGCGCAACGCGCCCCGCAGCATTCCCTTGGGAAGGTCATAGGAGTAATCGCGGGGTTGGGACCATGGGCGATCGAGCCATGCCGCCAAAGGGAGCTGCGAATGCTTCCTGCCCGGGCTCGGCCTGTTCCCTTCTGCCGCCACGGCTTCTTGCCGCCACCGCTAACTTCTCCACGGCTTTTGGTGGAGTGGGTACCACTACGCTGGCTGGCCAGAAACTGCTTGACTGATTCCCAAATCAAGCTTTGGTTGGGCTTGCCGCCAGCAAAT